>CAJFTA010000009.1 GCA_904419835.1 uncultured Pseudoflavonifractor sp.
CGCATCATCGCGGCGCAGGTGATTGTAAAGCCGGAGTGCGTGCTGGGCCTGGCCACGGGGTCCTCCCCGGTGGGCACCTACCAGCGGCTGGTGGAGCGGTACAAGGCGGGCAAGCTGTCCTTTGCCGGGGTGACCACGGTGAATCTGGACGAGTACAAGGGGCTGTCGGGCGCCCACGACCAGAGCTACCGGTACTTCATGCAGCACAATCTGTTTGACCACATCGACGTGCGGCCCGAGTGCACCCACGTGCCCAACGGCCTGGCCGAGGACGCCGAGGCCGAGTGCGCGCGGTACGACGCCTTTGTCCGCAGCCTGGGCTGCGCGGACCTGCAGCTGCTGGGGGTGGGGCGCAACGGCCACATCGGGTTCAACGAGCCCTGCGACGAGTTCGTGGTGCCCACCCACGTGGTGGACCTGACCGAGAGCACCATTGAGGCCAACGCCCGGTTCTTCGCCTCCCGGGACGAGGTGCCCCGCCAGGCCCTGACGATGGGCATCGGGGTCATCATGGGCGCCCGGAAGATTGTGATGGTGGCCAGCGGCGCGGACAAGGCGGACGCGGTGTACGGCATGGTGAAGGGGCCCGTGAATCCCCATCTGCCCGCCTCCATCCTGCAGCTCCACCCCGACGTGACTCTGGTGGCGGACAAGGCGGCCCTGTCCAGGCTGTAAGTACACAGGCGCCTGACGGCGCAAGGAGGAATACACGATGAAGATTACAGGCGCGCAGGTATTTGAGGCCCGGGGCACGTTTGTCAGCCGGGACCTGTATGTGGACGGCGGCATGCTGACCGACCGGGACTGCGGCGGCGAGGTGCTGGACGCGGAGGGGTGCTATGCCATCCCGGGACTGACGGACATCCATTTCCACGGCGCGGTGGGCCACGACTTCTCCGACGGGGACGCGGAGGGTCTGGCGGCCATTGCCGAGTATGAGCTGAGCCGGGGCGTGACCCAGATCTGCCCGGCGGGCATGACGCTGCTGCCCGAGGCGCTGGAGAAGATGTGCGCCGTGGCGGCAGAGCACCGGAGGGCGGAGAAGCCTGGGGCCAGCCTGTGCGGCATCAACCTGGAGGGCCCCTTCCTGTCCATGGCCAAGAAGGGGGCCCAGAACGGGGACTGGCTCCAGAAGCCCAACATGGAGCTGCTGCGGAAGCTGGAGGAGGTATCCGGCGGGCTGGTGAAGCTGGTGTCGGTGGCGCCGGAGGTGGAGGGCGCCATGGACTTTATCCGGGAGGCCTCCAATGAGGTGCGGGTGTCCATCGCCCACACCACCGCCGACTACGACACCGCCATGGCCGCCTTTGGGGCGGGGGCCAGCCACGTGACCCATCTGTTCAACGCCATGCCGCCCTTCACCCACCGGGCTCCCGGCGTGGTGGGCGCGGCCTTTGACACGCCGGACTGCTGGGTGGAGCTGATCTGCGACGGCATCCATATCCACCCGTCGGTGGTGCGGGCGGTGTTCAAGCTGTTCGGCGCGGACCGTGTGGTGCTGGTGAGCGACACCATGCGGGCGGCGGGCATGGCCGACGGGGGCTACTCCCTGGGGGGCCAGCCGGTGGTGAAGAAGGGCAAGTACGCCACCCTGGCCGACGGCACCCTGGCCGGCTCGGTGACCGACCTGATGGACTGCATGCGCACGGCGGTGTCCTTCGGCATCCCCCTGGCCGACGCGGTGCGGGCGGCGGCGGTGAACCCGGCCCAGTCCATCGGCATTTACAGCCGGTGCGGCAGCCTGGAGAACGGCAAGTGGGCCAACGTGGTGCTGCTCAACAGGGACCTGTCCATCCGAACTGTGATGTTCAAGGGCAAGATTGTGAAATAACAGTGCAGAGCCGAAAATAGCCGTCCCACGCCGGGACGGCTATTCAGGCTGTCGAAAAAGTCCCTGGACTTTTTCGACAGCCTTTCAAAATGCCGTTACTTTCACGCCGCACAGCGGCGCAAAAGTCCTCGCTCCGCTCTCCGCAAGCCTTGCGCGGCAAGGCATTGCGGGGCATTCGATTCCACGCGAGGCGGGCGGCTGCCCCCTCGCGCTCCCCCGCCCCAGCTCAGGCGGGTGCTGTTCGACTGAAATTTTTCGACACGCTAAATAGCCGTCCCACGCCGGGACGGCTATTTTTGATCCAGGGCAGGCCGCAGCACAGGGAGGAAGCGTATGAGCCGTTTTGCAATCAGAGCGCAATTCTGCCTGGACGGCGCACAGGAGGCCGTGAAAAAGGGGCTCAAGCAAAAGCGAAAAGACCCGTCCCGCAGGAAACAATGCGGGACGGGCTTTACGCAAACAAAGCCTGGTGGTACAATCAAAAGCTGCAGATAAGGAGGAATGATATGCTGAACCAGGAAGGTTTTGATTTATGGGCGGATGGTTATGACCGGAGCGTCGGACGTTCCGACGAAAGCGACACCTATCCCTTTGCCGGATACAAAAATGTTCTAAGCGGAATTTACAGCCGGGTTCTGTCGCGTCCGGGAAGAACTGTATTGGATATCGGGTTTGGCACAGCCGTTCTTACGGCAAAGCTCTATGCTCGGGGCTACACGATCTTTGGGCAGGATTTTTCGTCCAGAATGCTTGCGCTGGCGCAGGAGAAAATGCCGGAAGCGCGGCTGTACCAGGGTGATTTCTCCCAGGGGCTGGCGGAAGCCTTGAGGCAGAACCAATACGACGCAATCGTCGCCACCTACTCGCTGCACCACCTGACGGATGACCGGAAGGCCGCGTTTTTACACAGTCTCCTGCCCCTGCTGCGCAAGGGCGGCGCCATCTATATCGGGGATGTGGCCTTTCGTACCCGCGCCCAATTGGAGCAGTGCAGGGTGCAGGCGGGCAATCAATGGGATGAGGACGAGATCTATTTCGTATATGAGGAGCTGAAACGGTCTTTTCCTGAGATGGAATTCCAGCAGGTCTCCCACTGCGCGGGAATCCTCTCTCTTGAATGATGAACACCGGCTTGACGGGCAAAAACCGACACCGCGAGCCCGCCGGAGCATGACGGGCGGATACAAAGCAAAAAGCAGCAGCCGGAGCACCTGGTTCCGGCTGCTGCTTTTGCTGTATATGGCGGCTTTTGCTCAAAAAACATGGAAAAAGCGGAGAATTTAATAAAAATGAAAAAATATTTTAGCTTTTACAAGGCCATTGACGGCTTGCGGCGGCGCGGCGTACAATATGGCTGAAACTTAAAATTATAATTTGTAACAGAGGCTCGATAAAAGAACTTGCCGGGAGGCGGAAAACAGGCATGGAGCAGGCGTTTAATCCCTATCTGCCCGGCTGGGAATACGTCCCGGACGGGGAACCCCACGTGTTTGGCGACCGGGTGTATGTATATGGCTCCCACGACCGGTTCGGCGGTCCTCTCTTCTGCATGAACGACTACGTCTGCTGGTCCGCGCCTGTGAGCAATCTGAAGGACTGGCGGTATGAGGGCGTCATCTACCGCAAGGACCAGGACCCAATGAACAGGGGCGGCCGGCGGTGCCTGTACGCGCCCGACGTGACCCGCGGGCCGGACGGGCGCTATTATCTCTACTACGCCTTTGACTTTCTGGGGGTCATGGCGGTGGCGGTGTGCGACACTCCGGCAGGACAGTACCAGTTCCACGGCCACGTGAAGTTTCAGGACGGCCACATCTGGGGCACCAGATCGGGGGAGCCCCTTCCCTTTGACCCGGGCGTACTGACCGATGATGACGGCCGGGTCTGGCTCTACTCCGGCTTTGCCGCCAAGGTGCCCGCCGTGGCCTCCGGATTCCACAGCCTGACCAACCCGGGGGGCGTGGTCCTGGAGCTGGAGCCGGACATGGTGACCATCAAGGCGGGACCCGACCTGCTCTTCCCCACCAGGGGCAAGCCGGGCGCCTTTGCGGGCCACGCCTTCTTTGAGGCCAGCTCCATCCGCAAGGTGGACGGACAGTACTGCTTTGTCTATTCTTCGGAGCACAACCATGAGCTCTGCTACGCCATGGGGTCCAGTCCCAGGGGACCTTTCGCCTTCGGCGGAACTCTGGTGGACATCGGCGATCTGTTCCTGGACGGCAGGGAGGATGAGCGCAGGGCGGTGAACTACCTGGGCAACACCCACGGCGGGATTGTGGACATCGGCGGACAGTGGTACGTGTTCTACCACCGCCAGACCAACCGGCACTCCTACTCCCGCCAGGCCTGCGCCGAGCCTCTGGAGCGGCGGGCGGACGGGGGCTTCTGTCAGGCAGAGGTCACCTCCTGCGGCCTCAACGGCGGGCCGCTGAAGGGCAGCGGCCAATACCCGGCCCGGATCGCCTGCAGCCTGTGGAGCGGGAAAGGGACGGCCCGGTACGACATCCGGTTCCCCCGGCTCCGGCTTGCCGCCCACCCCTACTTCACCCAGGAGGGGAAAGACGGCGAGGAGCGGGACAGCCAGTACATTGCCAACATGCGGGACGGGGCGGTGGCCGGCTTCAAGTATTTCGCCTTTGCGTCTCTGAAATCCCTGTCCGTTCAGGTTCGGGGCAGCGCCAACGGAGCGCTTCTGGTGTCCGATACGCCGGATTTCGAGGCCCCGGCGGCCCGGATTGAGATAAAACTCAGCGGGGGAGACTGGGAGGAGCTGGGCGCCCCCTGCGCCATTCCGGACGGAACCCGGCCGCTGTACTTCAAGTTTACGGGGAAGGGAAGGCTGGACTTCCGCTCCTTCACGCTGACGGGCGGCGCACTGTGATGTCTGCCGGGAGAGCTTTCTGCCGCAGATGATAAGATTTCAAGAATAGGGGGAGCGGCCCTGCCCCACCCAACGGAAAATTCATTTGCCTGGTGTCCGGCCCCTCCCCCTGCTCAAAGGGGGAGGGGCCGGAGCACATTTTCCCGCCGGGGCGCGCCTCCGGCCGGGCCCCTAAACAGGACTCAGGCGGGACACTGCCTGCCGGTATGGTCGATGGTGTAGTCTGTGCCGCAGGTGCCGGGGAGGATGAGCTGGGAGATGGGCACAAAGGCGTAGCCCTCCTGGAGCAGGGTCTCCAGAATGGTGGGCAGAGCCTCGGGGGTGTGGAGGGCGGCATTGTGGAAGAGCACGATGGATCCCGGCTGAACCTTGCCGGTGACCCGCTGGACAATCTCCGAGGCGGGCAGATCCTTCCAGTCCAGGCTGTCCACATCCCACTGGATGGGCTCCATGCCGATGGAGCGGATAGCGCTGATGACAGTGTCGTTATACTCGCCGTAAGGCGGGCGGATCAGGGTGGGGCGCACCCCGGTGACCGCCTCAATTTTGTCGCTGCACGCCTCGACATCGGCAATGATCTCCTCCCGGGAGAGCTTTGACATGTGGGCGTGGGTGTTGGAGTGGTTCATCACCTCGTGACCTGCGTCATGGAGCGCCTTGACCGACTCGGGGTATTTGTCCACCCAGTCCCCTACCACAAAGAAGGTGGCCTTGACGTTGTACCGGGCCAGGATATCGATGAGCTCCTGGGTGTCCTCGTTCCCCCAGGGTGATGTCATGTTGCGGCGGGGGAGGAGGCGGCCTTTTTTGCATCAAAAAGCAGATCCAGCACTTCCCGCACAGCGCCCTCGCCGCCTCTGGCGGCACAGACATAGTCGGCCTGCCTGCGCACGGCGGGGTGGCGTCTGAGGGGCAGGCGCTGATTCCGCAGACCTCCATACAGGTGAGGTCATTGCAGTCATCGCCGATATAGAGGACCTCTTCCGGCGCGCACTGGTACCGCGCTGAGGCGCAGGCCGCCAGCGCGTCTCCCGGCACCAGCGCCGCTGTGGTGCTGGAGGTGGGGGACAGCTCAGCGATGGATAACTTTGTAAATTATGCGATTTAAAAATTCCATGAATTTGGAAAATTCAGGTGTATGATGAAATGATAAAAAGAAGACAATATTTGCAATGGCACTGCAAAGAATAAGCTTTAGAAGAGTGCGAATAATCAGAGACATCTCCGTTAAAAATTGAAAAAAAACCCAACAAATAAGGGCTGCAATTATTAGGACAAAAATATACCTGACGATTTTTTTTACATATTCTCTGACGGGGCGGTCAAAGCCATATCTGAATACGACGTAAGGGTCATACCATAGGCTAGTCATTGCTCGGGCGATAAAGGTGGCAAATAAAATGCCAAAAAGTCCAAGATATGTTCCTAAAATTACAGAAAACACTACATTTAAGATGCCGGTAAAAAACTGAATGAACCGGCCATGGTGAAATAAGCCCAATGTATGTTTATAAGTCCAGACGGCATTCATTATGCCTACACTGAAAAAATTTAATGCCATCACAAAGGGAATATCAAGAGAAAGTACATACTCCTCGCCAAAGCAGAGCCGGACCAGATCGCTGGAACAGAAGAAAATTCCCAATGCGCCCCAACCAAATAGCCAAAAATTAGCGAAATTTAAAAAGCTAAATAATTCGTAGCGCTTCTCTACAGACTCGCTGGCATTATGGTTGCCGATGCTGGCAGTTAACCCATTAAATACCTGCCCGAGGAGGGAATTAAGGGTGTTTATCAGAAGCGTGTAATTGGAGGCGATGCCGGTAGTGGCTAAGCCATTAAAAAAGGTAATAAGGATATTGTCGGTACTGTTTACCATCAAGCCGGATACCTTGTAGATCATCAGGTCCCGTATATTGGAAAACAGGGCGCGCTGTTCCTCTTTGGGCAGCGGTTTGACGTCCTTGCTTTGAATATAAGGAAATTGTTTAACAGCCACCTTGGAAACAATTACGTTATACACAAGGGTGCCGATGGTCTGGATTAGAAGATATCCTAAATAGTTCCGGAACAGCAATAGAAAAATCATCTGGAGGATGCTCTGAAGGATAGTAACAGCATAGTTAACGCCGCTGACGATGTAGTTGCGCTGGGCGGCGATCAGCAGAGAGCTTCTGTAGCTGAAGAAATAGGAACTTGCTGTATTAAACAGATTGATCACATACAGCAGATAGATGCTTTCGGAGATATTTGGCTGTTCCTGAATAATGAGGCTAATAAAAGGCATCAGAATAAGACCAACTACGAAGATTACCGCACCGATGATACGGTATGCTTTGGCATATACCTTCATGAGAGAGGCGATCTTCTCCTGATCATTTGAAGCCAGAGGCTTATATAAGGCAAAAACGATTGCCCCACCAACCCCCAACTCTGCAAGAGAGAGCATAGTCAGGATGTTGGTAAACAGACCGTTGACACCTAAATAGTCCGCAGATAGGCACTGGACAAACACCATCCGGCATACAAAACCAAGAATAGTATTAAAAATATATCCACCGATGCCTACAAAAATATTTATTATTGAGTATTCGGTGCGTGAGCGCTCCTTCATAACAACTCCTAAAAAATAATCTGGATTACAAAGCTCCTATGAATAAAAAATCCACCAATGATTCATTAACCATTCAAATGCTTCAAAACGGCGTAACCGGAACAACTTCTCAATTTCTGTTAAACTTTTATCTTGAGTAGCTCCTTTTTTGGGGAAAAACCTGCTAAGCAGATTTGACTCGATGACAAAAATTGCCTTTCTTGTGTTTTTTGGCATATTTTGTGTTCGTATCCAGTTAAGCCTAAATTGTTTTAACAAGTCGTCCAAGGAAAAGGCGTACCCCCTCTTTGAGGCTTCGTTAAAACAATAGTAGGTCAAAAAGAGTGTATCTATACTTTCTTTTCGGGTATACAGCTTTTTGGTAATACTTTCAGGGCTTTGCCTATAAAAATAAATTATATCCGAGATAGTGCATATTGTCGAACAGTTGGGAATTAATAAAGTGGAGATAATAGTATCTTCATATACATAACCTGTTGGGAAGCACAAATTGAGCATCTTTTCTGAAGATATAATTTTTCCCCACGGGAAACCGTTGACAGCGACGGGGGTATCGTCTTTCAAATGTGTATAAATATCTACGTCTTTGTCATTTGAAAACTCTTTGTATGCCCCCTGAATAATGTCGGCACTTTCTTGAACTGCTGTATTCATTAGTACTTCAACAGCATTGTCTGCAAGCAAATCATCAGAGTCCACAAACATAACATATCGTCCTATTATGTGCTGTAACCCGCGATTTCTTGCACCAGCTATTCCGCTGTTTGATTGGTGGAAAACAGTTACCTTGTCCAAATGACTGTAGCTGTCTAAGATTTCCGACGATTGATCGGTAGACCCGTCGTCAACAAAGATAATGTGATAAGAGTACTTCGTCTTTTGGTCCAAAAGCGACTGAATGCAATCGTCAATAAAATGAGCTGAATTATATACAGGGACAATAATCATTAAATCAAATTTTGGTTGGTAAATAGTTTCTTGATTGAACTTAGGAGGAGCACTCGGCCAATTCAAAGTGCTCTTTGCTTCTCCAAGTGGAAGTTTCTCGACAATAGGGAACTTAAGATAGTAGGCAAGGAAAACGTATAGTTTTCGAATCAGGTTTTTTACAGTGTTCATGTTGCTTTCCTCATTTATAAGTTGTGGAGAACTGGGCTTTCCAAGCTTGGATATGCTTAAAAGGCATTTTAATATTAGTAGAAAATTCAGAATATACCTTCTGGCGCAGCTGGAAAGGAATATCCTCCCGAAGAAGGATAGGCAAACCTGTATCGTTTCCAATGTTTTCAGCTCGGTTATCAATGGAGATGACCAGGCTCCGGTGTCCTTTGCTCAATGCACGAATTCCAGCATGAAGCCGGGTTCCCACATAGTCCAGACCCTCCTGGGAAAGCACTGCGTCATAAGCTTCCAGAGTGGAATCGATCAATTCTAGTTTGTCCGCATAGCCCAGGGAGCGGATATAGGCAAGATCATCCTGACCTTGAAGCCAGAGATAGACTTTTTCGTAGCTGGTGAGAAGGATATCCAGCATAGCCTTGTCGTTTGTCTCATCCCGGTTATAGTCGGTGACGGTACAGACCACTTGGGAGGCCTTGGAAGTGGGGATACTTGCACAGTGTTCCGGGGTCAGGTTCCACATGGTAGGACAACCAGTGTTCAGTACATTGTGAATGCCCATGGATTTTAACTTCAGTTCAGAAAAGCTGTCCCGCACAGAATGAATACTGTCTTTGGAGAGAATCGTTCGAAATAATTGCCTTGTATAGACGTCGGAAGACACATCCTTGCTGTCAAAGCCCACTCCCATCAGAATTGTATTTTGATAGGGTGCGATTTGTGCACCTAGTCTCCAAAGCTTATAGGTGCGCATATGGCCGGAAAGGATATTGGTCCCGCACAGAATCTTTTTGCCAGCAGTATTCAGCAGTGAATACTCGGCATCAGTTGGAAAACGGTGGGTAGGAACGTGGCTCAGTCCAGAAAGAGACATACAATCTGACAGCTGCAATATGCAGCTTTCCATAATAATGCGGTCGCCGCAGTTGCCGCTATCCAGACTAGTGTCCAGAATGACTGGAGCCCCAGTGCCAGGACGAGTCAATTTAGCCTCAGCCAATCCCTGGTAATAGGGGATAGAATCGTGGAGTGCAATCAGCTTGGCTTTCAGCTTCTGCGCGCCGCGGCGGGGAATGGCATTCACCAGATCCTTAGGGGTGTATTTCTGGAACACACTTTCAGCATAAAGCACATAACCGCCCAGCTTTTTGCCAAAGCGATTTTGAATCTTCTGCTGATGCTCCATCTCAAATTTTATCTTTTCATCCACCCAGCTTGCAGAAAAGTGATGGATGGACACGGTTTGGGGAGTTTTGTGAAGTTTTCCGGTGCGGAATGTCTTGGGGCAAAGTACATCCGAACTGTAGATCTGTATCCCCTGCAGGGACTGGTTGCAGTTTTTTTGAATGAGGCCGAATTGCCGCAAAACTTGAGTAGTATAGTGGGGAGAGGCCAGAAGGTTAAGTGAGCCATCTGCATTAGTAAAACTGAGATGTTCATACAAATCCCTGGCCTGCCTGATTACTTCATGATGCGGCACAGCACCGAAACCGTGACCGCAATTTACAAAAAATTCGCCGTCGCCGGTGTCCTCAAAACCGAAAAAGCACTCATTTTCAAGAAGTGAGTCAAAGCTGCGTACCATCTCCACATCGGTGTCCAAATAGATGCCGCCATGCTCATAAATAATATCCAATCGGGCATAGTCCGGCACAAAGCCCCATTTTTTGGCCTCATAGGCTTGGCGCATATAATTGTTTTTAGTAAAATCGTAATTGGTCTCATTCCACTCCCGAATTTCATAATCCGGACAGTTTCGCTTCCAGCTTTCGATGCAGTAAAGTACGGATTGGGGTTTGGGATTTCCGCCAACCCAGCAGTAATGAATAATCTTTGGAATTGCCATAGGACACCTCTACCGCCTGTTCAAAAACGAGACATAATCAAAATCGTCGAGATAGCGCCGGACAAGGAACTGGTCCTTGAAATTCAGCGCTACACCCATACCGGACTCATTTTCAAAGCCGGGAATATAAAACGCGGATTTGATTTCCGGCCTTGGAATGTGGGTAAAAATCACTTTGTTTTTATAAGGAAGCGCATCGAAACGCCTCAGGCTTTCGTAAGTACAGTTATCGCCGTCGATGCCGAGAATGAAAAGATTATCCCAGTCAATGCGCCGTTTCCGTTCCTCCCACTTGGCAATGGCCTCATCAAAAGTTTTATAGTGGTTGAAACGGATTTCAATGTCCCCAAGCATACCACAGGGATACGCAAACCGATCATCCGGATAAGGGGTAATGGGTTGTTCCATATACCAGCGCAGATTCTCCAGGAATCTGACGTAGTCGTTCATGTCGAAACTCAGATTAATGGTAGGGGAGAGAAAACGCAGGCGCATATCATAGTAGATAAACGTGCCATTGCAGTTTGAAGAGATAATAGTTGCATTTTTATTCTTTAATCTCAGACGCTTAATTTCCTTGTAGAGGCGCCATTCGATTCGTTGAAGCAGGTTCATCATATTCTCCAATCAATACATCTAGCCTGGTTTTGCGAGTAAGCCTGTTAACCCTAAGACGGCTGCATCGAAAACCACAATTAGCGGATAAGTGTTTACGGAGGCAATTAAGTTAGTGGGGAGTGGGGGCAGGCAGATGACAAAGCTGTTGCGTTCAATCTGCTGCACAACAAAATTCTCTGCCCTTTTGATGGGCAAAAACAAAAAGATAATCTGAACGACAGAAAAACAAAGGCACATGAGGGATATCAATTACGTTCTTAAACAAGAGCAAGAAAGGAACCTGCCGGGTAGTTTTACAGCGTTCCCACCCGGCAGAATATAGAATGATGCTATGGTCTAGAACAACTAACCTAGTCAAAGCGGGACGAATAGTTCCAATTTGGACGAATTGCTTTTTCACGGAATTCTCCCGGTTAGAAGAGTGCGCTATGAATACGTGGGAAATACCGCAGCAAGCCTAACCGAATCTTCTGTTTTGCTCCGATGCGGGGAGCGCGCATCAGCAGTTGATATGCTGCTCGGTACCAGCTGTACATTTGGTGAAATTTTTCTGCGTTTTGAGTTGTTTTCTGAATATACTTTTCAGCGTTTGCAGCTGCAGCATACAGACTCAGCCCAGCCTCTTCCCCATAATATGGAACATTATGCGCAACCAAATATGTCATTCTTGCATAGACAGCCTCAATAAAGTCGAAGTAACGATCTGAATATTTGGGCTGCCCTAGAATGCTCTCTCTCCGGGAAAGGTAAAAGTAACCATTTTGGCCAGTCAAAGCAATACTGGATGCCCGATGGGCAAGAATGTGATATACAAAGGTATCTTCGTAATACTTCCCCTTGGGAAAGCGGAGATCTCGGAATAATTCCGCAATAAATAACTTATTGCATACAGAGGGCTGCTGTAGAGTCTCAAAACGCTGTTGACCAGCCAGTACCGTCAGCTTATCTGCCGGGTGGTAAAAGGGTTTCGTAGAGCCATCATCGTAGAGCCGGACCATATTGCACACCGCGATTTGGCAGCGCTGCTCTGTGGCGGCCTGATACAGCCGCGCTGTTGTATCCGCCGAGATGGAGTCATCCCCGTCGATGAACATCAGCCATTTTCCAGTAGCAATATCAATGCCGGAATTCCGGGCGTCGGATAGCCCTCCATTCTCTTTATGAATGACCTGAATACGGTGATCCCTTTGCGCCCATTGGTCGCAAATCTTACCGGAACCATCAGTAGCACCGTCATCTACCAGTATAATTTCTAAATTTCGGTAAGTCTGATTGGAGATGCTTTGTATGCATTTATCAAGATAACGTTCGACGTTATAAACAGGGACTATAATGGATACCAACTCATTAGACATCTATGCTCCTCATTTCATATAGCCAAAAGAATCTTTTAATATCTCACGCATCGCAATCTTTTCCTCTGATGTACTGGTGTGCCACTTGGACACGGGACCGTCGAAAACCGGGACCTTATCTAATTGTCCCATATGTTTGGCTTTGAATTCCTGAAGCGTACATCGGAGTGATTGCGGAAGTTTGATCCGATTATCAGACCTTGAGAGCATAAATACTCCATTTCTGCCTGTGCGGGTGTTTTACCCCTGAGCTTATTCAGAATCTTCCGCAGCAGAAAGCTAATAGGCATAATTACTCACCCAATTTTAATTGATTTCTGATTCTACAAGTCAGCTTTAACGAGAGACAAGCCATCAGAAGCCATATGGACTCTTTTGGGCTAAAAATAGAAAAAGAATGGAAAGAAATCGGATTTCTTTTTAAGACAGCGGATATATAGCGAAAGGCGGCATTCCTTTCGGTACCATCAAGGCCGCTCATTGCAAACTGCCCCTGATATAAGCAGGTAAACCAGAGATTTTTCAGGCTCTCTGCTGTGAGGAGCGGAAAGCGTGAAAGAATGTACTGGTGGCGCTGCTCTTTTGCTGCCAGCGCCTGCAGCCGTGCCTGGGGAGTCAGGGAGTGCATAATCGAAACCTGCTGCTGTCGGTAGGCGTAACAGATCCGCTCCGAACGGATAAGGGTTTTTGCGTTTCCCAGCACCTGATAGGTAAAGAATTCGTCATCTATTTTTGTCCCTGCAGGGAAGCGGATATCACCAATCATTTCTCGCCGGTAAAGCTTATTCCAAATTAGCTGACGAAAAATATGGTCACGAATATGCTCTTCCATGGCTTCCCGAGCGGTGTAGGTATGCACAGAGGTGTCGCTGCAATCAAAGGGCGCACTGTCATCATATACGTTCATATGACCGCATTCAGCGATATCTGCCCCTTGCTCCAAGAGGGAGTACAGATGGGTGTACATATCCGGCGACAGGTAGTCGTCGCTGTCCACAAAAGCGATCAAATCCCCCTTGGCAATATCCAGAGCGACGTTTCTAGCAGCACCAGCGCCGGCGTTTGACTGATGGATGACTTTAATCCTGCCGTCTCTCTCTGCCCACGCATCGCATATGGCCGGACAGTTGTCCGGCGAACCGTCGTCCACCAGGATAATCTCCAGGTCTGTATAGGTCTGCTCCACAATGGAGCGGACGCACCGGTCCAGATACGGCTCAACCTTGTAAACTGGGACAATGACGCTGATCATGCGCTTCACTCCACATCATACTTGCGGTAATTCCCGGTTGCGCGGTCATAGCACCAGCGCACCAGCCTGTACAGCGGCAGCAGCTCCGCCGCCCCCAGCGCCATATACTGCTCTTTCCTGGGCAGGCGCTTATGCTCTTCCTGCACGCTCAGCCGCTTCAGCTCCGCCCGGGCCTGCCGTGATACTTCCGGGCATGCCCGCTGGGCCGCGTTGGCGATCAACACCCTCACGTACCTCTGATAGGCGGCCTGATGAAGCTGCTCCCGGCCCTCTGTCGCCGTCCAGATCCTGTGGAGCACACGCTGCGGGTCAAGCAGTTTATAAGGCTGGATCTCCGCCTTGCTGGCAGAGCCTTTCCGCAGCATATAGTGATAGAGACACTCGTCCCGGAACACAGCCTTCTTTGCCCGCGAAAAGAGCAGGAAGTTCATCAGCAGGTCCTCATTGATTCGGATAGTCCAGTCCATCCGGTCTTCTGCCAGAAACTGCTCTATGAGCTCCCGGCGGTACAGCTTATTACAGAGACCGGGCTCCACAAAGTCGCCCCGCAGCAGGTCCAGCACGCCGGTCTCTCCATTTTGCTCCACAATGCGCCCGGTACCGTAGTATCGGTCAATGCGCCCGTTGGGAAACACCATTTGGTAACCACAGTGGGCTATCTCTGCCCCGTACTGCTCCGCGTCTCCAATCAGGGTCTCAAACATCCCCGGCTCTGTCAGATCGTCCCCGTCCACAAAGCCGATATAGTCTCCCCCAGCCCGCTTCAGGGCCGCAAGCCTTGCAGAGGTTACGCCGCCGTTTTTTTGATGGATGGCGATAATTTGGGGATGTTCCGCGGCATACCGGTCCAGAAGCGCCCCTGTGCTGTCGGTGGAACCGTCATCCGTCACGATGATCTCCAGTTCGGGGTAGCTCTGTGCCAGCAGGCTGTCCAGACATCTGCCAAGATAGGGCTCGATATTATAGGCCGGTACAATTACGCTGATCTTTTTCTTATTCATTGGTCCACACACCTATGTTTTACACTGGAAGAAATGATTTTTATACAGCTTATCTTTACAATCTCTCCAACATCTCTTCCACAGCTGCAACAGTTCTCTCTGTACAAAAGTCGCCGCCCCGCTCTCTGGCCCGCGCTCTGTACGCTTCCAGCTTGCCGGGCGTGGTCAGCATATTCCTGATACCCTGATACAGCGCTTCCTCGTCGTTTTCGGTGATAATACCGTATTCGCCGTTGGCGCCCAGCATCTCTTCCATGCCGGAAACCCGAGTGGTGATCACAGGTGTTCCAACAATCAGCGCCTCGGTGGCCGCCGTGGAAAAACCCTCGGCATGGGAGGCGCATACAAAGAGATCACATGCCGCTACATACTTATAAGGGTTTGTATGATATCCAAGCAGGGTAACGGAACGCTGTAAGTTGTTCTCCTGAATCCACTGCTCCAGCTGCGTTCTCTCGCCGCCCTCTCCGAGCAGATAAGTGTGGACCGGCAGATGCTCCTCGGCAAGAAGCCGCTTGTGAATGCGGAGAAGGCGGTCAAACCCCTTGCTTTGCACCAGCTTTCCGACGCCAACCAACTTAAGCTCTTCTTTGCAAAATATCTCGGGCTCTATCTGTTCGGCTGCTTTTGCCAAAATGACATCGCTTTCTACGGTGTTATAGAGCACCTCTGGCGGAGGATTTAATGAAAAAATTGACTGAAAATCGGCCGCTACGCTTTGAGCGACACAGATTGTGCGATCAAAGCGCTCATAGCAGCGCATGGCTTCACTGGGGCTGCGGAAAGAACTGGCGGCCTTCTTCATATTGTGCTGCTCAATATGGATCCAGGACACAAGCTTCGTCCCATCATCAGGGCACCCGCTGACGATTCGGGCACTGGGGCCCTCCAGGTAAGAGACGATTACATCATATTTCTCTTTTATGTAATGCCGGAACAGCATTTTGGGGGAGAACAGCTTCATGATATGGCTGTTGCCGGGAATCATCCGTGCATGCCCGTGGAGCAGCCGCACTTCCGGCGAGAGAAATTGCTCATTGACGCCGCCGCCGAACAGGGCCAGAATGGAGATGTCAAACCTGCTTTTATCCATGTGATTGACCAGATTGACCAGGACCTTTTCCGCGCCGCCGTGGCATAAATCATGGATAACAAATAGTATTTTCAACGAACTACTCCTTTGCGCGCATACGTATGTACCGACTTAATAAATATCCAGGAAAAACGCAGAATGCAGTTTTGACTTTGCGGGGAGACTCTAAAATAAAACTGTTGTTTTTTGCAAGGATACTATCGGCAACATAATGAATGCAATCAATCCATTCTCTTCTAGGAGACTGCGGATACTGCATACAAACCTTTCTCCAAAATGCAAAGCCCTTTGGATTATTCAAATACTGCCGCCACATGGTATTGCTGGAGCCATCCTGCTGATACTCCACATTGCAGAGGACCTCATTCAGCACAGCCAGCTTATAATCCTGATCGATCAGGCGGTATTTGTATGCCAGCGCCACATATTTTTCACCTTCAAAAACGGGATAGGGCGGATATTGGCGCATTACATCTGTCCGGTACACCAGCTTTTTATCTCCGCGGCCTCCTGCGGCATAATAGCCGGAAAGCGTGGTTTCGATCGTGCCGGCAGGAAAACCTGTCCCGATTAGATTACCCTGTAAATCGGCGTCAAGGCCGATGATACCGGCGTACTTGTCCTTCTGAACAGAATCCCACTTGGCCAGAATCTTTCGAACTGCTCCAGGCGCAAGGCAGTCGTCTGAGTCAATACAGACGTTTAATTCCGTGTCAATTACTTCATAAGCGGCATTATGCGCAGTGTGCATGCCGCCATTTTCCTTATAAAGATACCGGATTTCAAAGCTATGCTCCTGCGTCTGCCAAGATTTGACCAGTGCCCGCGTATCATCTGTTGATCCGTCGTCTATAATCAGCCAGACAAAGTCTTTGCAATCTTGACGGGAAAGGGAGGCATATGTCCGCGGAAGGGTATGCGCACGGTTGTATGTGGGTGTAAATACGGTCAATCTGGGCATATTACTTCTTCACGCTCCATTGCTCCAGATAATAGCTTTGCAGCCACTCGGCGTTTTGAACAATGTCAAACCTGGCTTTTATAATTGTTGCACTTGTATCTGGCCTTATTTGCTCCGTTTCCAATATCTTGTCTGCCCAGACCGTCACATCATCCTTCAAGGAAATGCGGTGGATTAGTGCTGTAAGATCACAGTCACCGGGGATCTGACTGGAAATCATGCATGGAAGTCCAGAAGCTTGCGCTTCTACCAAAGTGACGGGCAATCCCTCATAAAGCGATGGAAAGACGAACAGATCCATTGCCTGCAGAAGGTCGGGAACATCGCTGCGGACTCCGGTTAGAATGACTGAGCCTCCAAGGCCTAAATCCTGTATTTTTTGCTCGATTTGCGGACGCAACTCACCATCACCTACAAGCAATAGGGTGGTTTCGGCGTTTTTGGAATGAACGGAAGAAAAAACATCCAGCAAGAAAAGATGATTTTTGGGGGGAGAAAAGCGGCCGACATGTCCGAGCACCAAATTTTTCTCCGGAATACGGAGAGCGCTGCGACCACGCGCTCTCTTTTCGGGATGAAATTGATAGGCAGATACGTCAATGGCGTTTTGCAGTATACAGAAATCTGCGCCGCCAAACATCCATCTTCCGGCATCCTCACCGCAGGCAAACAGCTGTGTCGCATAACGTGGAATAAACTGTTTATAGTAGAGCTTAATTAAGTATTTGATATTTTTGTCCTGACTGCTGCTGTGGCTATGGGCGATCCTTACAGGGACGCCATTATGCTGCGCCGCCTTGAGAATGACCGAACTCAAACAGTCCTGATGGACATGGACGATCCGGTATTCCGGGTGGGATTGAAAAAACTGATTCAATGCGCGGCGGTACCCCATGCTCCAAGGAACCAGGCGGGGCAGGTGATAGATCTTCCCGCCAAGATGCTCTATTTCATCATCGTAATCTGCCTTTTCCTGTCTGTGCGTCAGGAAGTCAAACTGTACACGAGAGCGGTCCATGTGGCGGTAATAATTCATCAGCATGGTTTCGAGCCCACCGCGCCCCATATAGGTCACAACCTGCAATATACGTATCGGTTCATCCATAAGACAAGACCTCCTAAATACAGAAGGCTTTCATACAGAGCCGGCTCATGAGGAGCGCTGCCAATGCCCGTATTCCGCCCGCCGCCACACCGACGGCCACCCGCCCCGGAAAAGGTGCAAAATTTTGTTGAACTGTATTATAACACTTCTTTCCAGAAAAGGCTATTCAAACATATCAAAATCGTCATTTTTTGGAGCTCAGACAGGGATGCGGATGTTGATATATGTTATCTTTTGCCCCGGGGTCATTAAATTGGGATTATTGCGCCGTCATTTGTCGGGTAAAGGGGGAATTGCAGTGCCTCCAAATGGCTGAGGAGGGGAGGTGATAAGAGGGGGCACGCAGGCGCCGGGCGGGCAGCAATGACTTGCAGAGCTTTTGGCGCCGGAATGCCAAATATAAGTGGCTTTTTGGGGCGCTTTGTGCTATGATACAGGAAAACAGCACAGAGCGGCGGAGCGGCCCGGAACCGCCGGAGCAGGGAGCGAGCCTGTGTCCAAGCCGCAAAACAGAAAACGGAAAGATGGGAGGCCCCATATTGATGAACATCACGATTCCTGAGCTGCTCGATCTGTCCCACACCATGGCGGGGGAGTACCTCAGCCAGTTCCAGTACCCCTGGGAGGCCCTGGACGGCATCAAGGAGCTGATTCTCTCCCTGGGCAGCCGCCTCTCCCCGGAGGAGTACAGCCAGCCCCAGGAGCACGTCTGGGTCCACAAAACCGCTGTGGTGGCCCCCACCGCCTACCTGGGCGCGCCCTGCATCATCGGACCTGAGACCCAGGTGCGCCACTGCGCCTTTATCCGGGGCTCCGCGCTTGTGGGGGCCAACTGCGTGGTGGGCAACTCGGTGGAGCTGAAGAACGTCATCCTCTTTGACAGCGTCCAGACGCCCCACTACAATTATGTGGGAGACTCCATCCTGGGCTACAAGAGCCACATGGGCGCCGGTTCTGTCACCTCCAACATCAAGTCGGACAAGACCCCGGTGGTGGTGAAGGGAGAGACCGACATCCCCACCGGACGGAGAAAAGTAGGCGCCATTTTGGGCGACTTTGTGGATGTCGGCTGCAACGCGGTCCTTAACCCGGGTACCATCCTGGGCCGGCACAGCAGCGTATACCCCACCTCCTGCGTCCGGGGCGTCATCCCCGCCAACTCCATCTACAAGGACAAGGAGCACATCGTTCCCAGGCGGGAGAAGTAACGGGCTGGGACCGGCAAACAGCAAAGCCCCGTGCGCTGGACGGGATACAACGGATAAGACAGGAGAGAGCCCTCACACCGACCCACCTGAAGCAGGTGACGGAGTCGGTGGAGGGCTCTTTTATTTTCCCTGTCAGCCCGCATATTTCTGCTGCGAGGCCACATACAATGGGAGCAGAACGCCGGAGGGGAGGACACGCTGTGGCAGAACGGAATATGCCGGGGGAAAAGTGTGCGTGGCGGATATTCCGCCGGTTCGACGGCACCAGGGACCCGGAGGCCCTGGTGCGGGCCCTTATCCGGGCCCACAAGAACTGAGGGATTTACACCGAAGGGGGCGGGGATGTGGAGATTTGGAGCGCGGCGGGCTACCTGCGCCTGTCCCGGGAGGACGGGGACAAGGCGGAGAGCGACAGCATCGCCAACCAGCGGGGACTGCTGGAGCAGTACATAGACGCCCATCCGGAGCTGCGCCTGGCAGGCTTTTACCAGGACGACGGCTATACCGGCACCAACTTTGACCGCCCCGCCTTCCGCCGCATGGAGGAGGATATCGCCCGGGGAAAGGTGAACTGCGTGGTGGTCAAGGACCTGTCCCGGTTCGGCCGGGACTACATCGAGGTGGGGCGGTACCTGGAGCGGGAGTTTCCCGCCCGCGGGGTCCGGTTCATCGCCGTCAACGACCATGTGGACAGCGCCCGGGGCCGGTACGACATGCTGCTGCCCATGAAAAACATCTTCAACACCCAATATGCCCGGGATATCTCGGACAAGGTGCGCTCCGCCATCCGCACCAAGCAGGAGCGGGGGGAGTTTGTGGGGGCCTTCGCCAGCTACGGCTACCGGAAAGACCCGGAAAACCACAGCCATCTCCTCATCGACCCGCCCGCCGCCCAGGTGGTGCGGCGGATTTTCGGCCTGTTTGAGAGCGGGTGCGGGAAAGTCAGGATTGCCAAAATCCTGAACCAGGAGGGGATTCCCAGCCCCAGCGAGTACAAGCGGATTGTGGGGGAGCGGTACCGCAACGGCCGCAGGCTGGACAAGACCACCTACTGGACCTACGCCACCGTCCACCGGATTTTGCAGAACCAGATGTACGCCGGCAACATGGAACAGGGGCGGGAGAGCCGCTCCGCCATGCACGGCAGGGCCAGGCGGAAGGCCAGAGAGGACTGGGCGGTGGTGCCGGACACCCATGAGGCCGTCATCCCGCCGGAGCAGTGGGAGCGGGTGCAGGCCCTGCTGGGCAGGCGGACCAGGGAACTGAGCTTTGAGCAGAACCGGAGCCCCTTCGCCGGGTTTCTCCGCTGCGGCGACTGCGGGCGGGCCATGGTAAAGACCAGAAGCGCCGGAGGCATCTACTACAGCTGCGGATCCTACAAGCGCTACGGCCCCGCCGCATGCAGCAGGCACAGCGTCTCCCACAGCCTGCTGGAAGAGATTGTGCTGGAGGACCTGAACCGGATGATCGCCGCGGTGGAGGACATCGCGGCCATTGCGGACCAGGAGACGGCTCAGGCCGCGCGGAGCTCCCGGGCCGGGCGGGAACGGCTGGAGGGTGGGCTGGAGCGGATCTACCGGCTGAAAAAGGCCGCCTATGAGGACTTCCGGGAGGGGCTCATCAGCCGGAGGGATTTTCTCCGCTATCAGGAGGACTACGAGCGCCAGGAGCGGGAGGCGGCCGCCCAGCTGGAACAGCTCTCCGGCAATGGGGAGGACGGCGGCCGACGCCCCTGGGTGGACGACCTGATCCGGCAGGGGAAGCTGACTGCGCTGGACCGGGTCACCGTAGCGGAGACTGTGAAGCAGATTTTGGTTTTTGAGGACGGGCACATCGACATTGCCTATACCTTTTCTAATTCTGGTGGGTTTGAAAAATTACAGCGGTAGGCGGCCTCTTCGGGTTTGGGAAGGGTCCGCCTGCCGCTGTTTTTTGTGTTCCGGCCTCTCAATCCTCCCTGGCCGGTGAAAAACGCCGGCGGGCGCCCGGGAGTGGAGAAACTGTAAATTGCAGATGAAATCAATTGCCCGGCACAGCAGAATATGATTATGATATTATTATAATCAAAAAGAGACATAAAAATTCACAGAAGCGAGGCGAGCGTTCCGTTCAATACAGGCTGACGAGATGTGCGGCGCTCGCTTCCCGGGAAAGGACGGGCACAGGGAAGGTGAGTAAAATGTTCAATATTGCAGTGGTTGAGGACAATGACCAGGACGCAAAGACCATCATAAATTCCCTGACGCGGTATGCATCAAAAAAATCAGCTGGAGTTTCGGATTACGCGGCATCCCGACGCGCTCAAGCTGATCAACAAATACAAATCAAACTATGATCTGATCTTTATGGACATTGAGATGCCCCATATGTCCGGCATGGAGGCGGCGAAGGCCATCCGGCGGATAGATCACGGGGTGACCCTTGTATTTGTGAGCAACATGGCGCAGTATGCCGTGGAGGGCTACGCTGTGGAGGCATTCGACTACATCCTGAAGCCGGTCAACGACTACGCCCTTGACCTGAAGCTCAACCGGATTATAGCCCACGTGGGCAGCACCGTGGGGGAGCGGATTGTGATTCGGACGGAAGGGGAGACCGTGGGCCTCCAGGTGCGGAAGATATACTACGTGGAGGTGGACGGGCACTACCTCAACTGGCACACCCGGGACCAGGTATACCGTTCGCTGGGGACGCTGAAGTCCATTGACCAGCAGCTGCCGGAGAGCTTCTGCGCCATCAGCCGGTGGCACGTGGTCAACATGCAGTATGTGCGCAGCGTGGTGGGCGACGACGTGCTGGTGGAGGGGGAAAAGCTGCACATCGGCCGGTCGTACAAGCAGAAGTTCCTGCAGGCCTATGCGGAATACATGGTAGGTGGGACCTAGACGATGGATGAATTTCTCCTGGTATACATTGAAAATCTGATGTGTTTCTCCCTGTTTTTTGTAAATTTTTCCCGGAAAAAGCATTTTACGGCGCGTTTTATCACCTCTGTGGGCCTGGGGGCGGGGGGAGTATGCCTGATTGGCCGGCTGCTGTCCGTTTCAAACCTGCTGGTATTCGTCTACTACCTCCTCGAATTCTGCATGCTGCTGGCGATCTTTCACTTCTGCTTTCAGACCGGCTGGGAACAGGCGCTGGGTTGTGCCAGCGCCGGGCGCGCGACGCAGCACCTGATTTATCAGATTCTGCAGATCATCAGCCTGAGATTTGACCCGTCCGCATACCTGGACCCCAATTCCTGGATGTATTTTGCCGGGGCGCTCCTCTCCTATCTTCCCTTCTGCCTGGCCGTCTATCTGATCTTTTCCAGAAGGATTGGCGCCTTTAACATCGATTTTGAAACAATGGAATTTCGATTTGGGCTGGGCCTGCTCAGCGCGGTCATGGTGCTGATCTGCGTCGGAATCACCCGGCTGGTCAAAAGCGGCGGAGTCCGGTCGGAGAGCACCATCATTGCGGAGAGCCTTTACGCCATTATATGCTGTCTGCTGTGCCTGGTCATGCAGTTTGAGCTCTATCAGAAGGCCAAGCTGACCAAGGAGATTGAGATGGTGCGCATGCTGTGGAAGAAGGACAGCAAGCAGCTGGCCGAGCGGAAGGACACCATTGAGCTCATCAACATGAAGTGCCACGATATCCGCCACAAGCTGGAGGACTATCACCTGCCCATCACCGACGATGAGGAGAAGGAGCTCAAGGACCTCATCCGCATCTATGACCAGACCTACCGCACCGGCAGCCAGACGCTGGACGTGCTGCTGGCCGACCGGGCCCTTCTGTGCGAAAAGGACCACATTCAGCTGAGTTTCCTGGGGGACGGGAGCTGCCTGAAGTTCCTCACGGAGGCGGACGTCTATTCCCTGCTGGGCAACGCCCTGGGCAATGCGGTGGAGGCCGCCCGCAGGGTGGAGGAGGAGAAGCGCCAGATCAGCATGATTATCCGAAACAGCGGCGACCTGGTGTCCATCAGCGTGACCAACTACTACCAGGGGCAGCTGCACTTTGAAGAGGACCTGCCCGTCACAACCCAGCCCGACACAGAGGACTTCCACGGCTATGGCATGAAGAGCATGCAGGCCATTGCCGGGAAATACGGCGGAAAGCTGAAGGTAAAAGCGGAGAACGGCGTATTTAAGCTGACGATCTGGCTCATTGACAGCAGCCGGCAGCCGGCGTAGCATTCGGCAGAATGCCGGGCGGCGGGCAAAGCTTCATGCGCCGCGGCGACTGCCTGCGTGCAAGGCGCACCTCATCTGAGTTTTATACCTGTACCAGTCCAAACGGGGCCGGTACAGGTATTTTTTCGCCTCTGCCGGGATTTTCCGCGCCGGAAGGGAAGAAAACGGCCTTGGGCCGGGGATGGGAGGTGCCCGGGCACGGTTGATGCAGTTCGTGCAAAAAATCTGCGGCTTATGCATGGTTTGCTGTTCAAAATGGATAATTCGCATATAATGTATTCGGCTCGAAATTGGCCATATTTATGAGGAAGGAGAGTTACACATGAAGAGAATCGTTCCCCTGCTGCTCTCGGCAGCCATGCTCGTCTCACTGGCGACCTCCTGCACCAACACGGCTGAGAATACCCCCAGTCCCAGCCAGACCCAGACCCCCGCACCCACTCCCAGCGAGACCGCCATTCAGGACGGCTACATCCCCGCGCCCTACACCGTATCCAGCGAGGATGAGCTGACCGCCGAGTTCCTTGACCCCGTGTTCTATGAGAATGAGGACGGCCCCACCATCGGCGTGACCCTGCTGGGCGTGGTGGTTCAGGACGGCAAGTACTTCCGCGACCTGGACAACGACCAGGAGCTGGACGACTTTGAGGACTGGCGTCTGGACGCCCAGACCCGCGCCGAGGCCATGGCCGCGGCCCTCACCGACACCCAGCTGACCCACCAGGTTGTCAACGTTATGGCTTACAGCCCCAAGAGCACTGCCACCGCCGACGTGGTGGATGAGAACGGCGAGCCCGTCTGGACTCTGATGTACGCCCCCACCGGCGGTTTTGGTGGCGGCGACGACGAGGGCGCCACCAACATCGAGTGGCTGAACACCTCCAAGTCCCGCACCTTCGTGCTGCGCGCCAACCCCGAGACCGAGGTGGCCGTGTGGTTCAACAACGGCCTGGAGCAGTACAGCGAGTACGACGCCATCGCCAACGGCGAGGTGGCTGTCCCGTTCTTCATGTTCACCAACCCCATCGCCCACGGCCTGCCCAACTCTGAGGGCGTGGCCGCCGCCTCCCTGGGCGCGGGCAACGCCGACGCCGTGCTGGAGGACGCCCAGATGGACCGCCAGGTCATGTGGGCCAAGGGCGTGGACGGCCTGTACGGCCCCCAGATCGACCTGGCCACCGACCCCCGCTGGAGCCGCAACAACGGCACCTACGGCGAGCGTGAGGACATGAGCGCCGAGATCGCCGCCAACCTGGTCAAGGGCTATCAGAACGGCGACCAGGGCATGGTGGAGGGCAGCGTGCTCGTCACCGTGAAGCACTTCCCCGGCGACGGCGCGGCCTACAACGGCTTCGAGTCCCACGGACAGACCGGCCGCTACCGCATCTACTCCACCGAGAACTCCCTGGCCGACTATCAGCTGGTGCCCTTCATCGCCGCCTTTGAGGCCGGCGCCGCCGGCGTCATGCCCGGCTACTCCCAGCCCATCATCGACGAGCGTATCGCGCCCCAGTCCATTACTTACAACGGCGAGACCTACGACATCCGCCTGGAGGGCCGCGGCAACGCCTTCAACGAGGACGTGCTGCTGTACCTGCTGCGCGAGGTTCTGGGCTTTGACGGCCTCATCAACTCCGACTCTCTGCAGCCCAACTCCCAGCAGGGCGTGGAGGACCTCACCAGCTATGAGCGTATGGTCCTGTTTGTGAAGTCCGGCTGCGACGCTGGCGTTATCAGCTTTGAAGATGCCACCGCCTCCGAGCTGCTGGATCAGGCCCTGGCCGCCGGCGACGTGACCCGGGAGGACCTGGAGCGGGCCGCCACCAACCGTCTGCTGCCCCAGATGCAGAGCGGCAACCTGGACAACCCCTACCGCGACCTGGAGGAGAGCGTGGCCACCGTCGACGGGGTGACCCCCCAGGTGGAGGCTCTGGCCGAGGAGATGCACCTGAACTCCATCGTCCTGATGAAGAACTCCGAGTCCGCCCTGCCCCTGAGCGACACCAGCGTGAGCGTCTATGTCCAGGGCTTTAACCAGAACGACGACGCCGATGTCAGCGGCATGGTCTCCGCCCTGGAGGCCGAGGGCTTCACCGTTGTGGACGATTACAACGAGGCCGACGTGGCCTATCTGCGCGTGGATCCCACCATCGTGGGCACCGGCAAGAGCGAACTGGCCATTCTGGACCTGGCCGAGGACGTAGAGACTCCCGTCTATGACAACAACGCCAAGCGCACTGACGAGACTGCTCTGGTGACCACTGTGGCCAGCATGGATAAGTTCCAGGAGATCGCCGACGCTGTCCACGCCAACGGCGGCAAGGTTATCGGCGAGATCAACGCCTCCAACGCCTGGATCCTGACCAACATGGAGCCCTACTGCGACGCCCTGCTGGGCACCTTCAACAACACCGACGACGCCATCACCCAGATCGTGTCCGGCGCCGCCAGCCCCACCGGCAAGCTGCCCCTGACCATGGTGGCCGACGCCTCCGTCATCGCCCTGGTTGAGACCGACCTGAACGGCGAGGTCTGGGACGTCTGCGTCTCCCCCAACGACGTGCCCGGCTATGTGAAGGACCAGTACATGGACGCCGACGTGCTGGCTGCCTCCCCCTCCGGCTCTTACGCCTACATGGATGCCGACGGCAACCTCTATCAGTCCGGCTTCGGTCTGAGCTACTAACTCAGTCCGTTTTCCCGCCCGGACGGATGTCCCGGCGGAACACATGGGACAGGCCTCGCCCATCTGAGGCCTGTCCCCATGTGGCTATTTTCAAGTTATTCAACCGCAAATAAGTGCAAAAGGAGCGAATTGTCATGAACATGAAGAAGATTCTCAGCGCTGGCCTGGCCCTGAGCCTGAGCCTGATGATGCTCGCCGGCTGCGCCAACGAGACCACCCCCGCCACCGACGACGTCCAGCCCACCGGCACCACCCCTGTCACCGAAAGCGTCCAGCCCAGCGAGACCACCCCCGTGGAGCCCAGCGAGAGCACCCCCGCCGAGCCCTCCGAGGACGTGGCCGCCGAGCCCGACCCCAGCGCCCCCGTCACCCAGCTCTATTACAGCAGCGACGTGTCTGAGATGGAGGGCAGCTGGACCCTGTCCCAGGTCTACGCCGGCGGCTCCACCTATGACGCGGTGGAGAACGCCGCCACCTTCGCCATCACCTTCTCTCTGGATCCCTCTGAGCTGGTGGACGAGGCTGCCTACATCCACAACCAGGTGTACAACCTGACCGGCGACCTGACCTTCGGCGTGGCCGCCATCAACGACGCCCTCACCGCCGAGGGCCTGGACGCCGGCTACCGCGGTTCCACCGCCTGGTCCGACTTCCCCCAGGGCGAAGTGGTGACCGAGGGCGAGTTCTACAAGCAGCCCGGCCCCGCCACCATGCGCTTCCAGGACGTGGACGTCTGCGGCCTGTTCCTGGACCAGCTGGCCACCGGCGCCCCCGCTGACGTGGACACCACCGAGCGCAGCCTCATCATCGGCATCAACAACCAGGGCCAGCTCCTGCTGGGCGCCAGCGAGGAGCACCTGGAGCGTCCCGGCACCGAGGGCGACTGGACCTACTGCCTGATCTTCGACAAGGCCGCCTAACAGCCCGTTCCAACGCTGCGTATCATATGGTCATTTCCCGGACGGACAGGAGCGCGCTCCTGTCCGTCCGCCGAAAGGAGCGTTTTTCATGAAGACAAGCAAAAAAGCATTCGGCTTTTATGTCGGCATCTTGTCCTGCGTGCTGGCCGTGGCCGCTGCTATCTGCTACGGGGTAATCTTCCCCGGCATCGAGTACAAGGAGCAGGTGTTTGATGTCCGCATCTGCGTGATCCTGGCGGCTGCCGGCGTCATTGCCGCCGTGCTGCTGCTGGCGGGGGAGAAGACCGCTGGGTTTGCTCCGGCCCTTCTCTGCCTGGGCAGCGGAATCTCCCTGATGCTGTTTATCAACATCGCCATCTGGCCGGTTTCGGATACAATCTACGGAATCGAGCCCTTCCCCGCGTTTACGCAGCTGGTAGTCTGCGCCGCGCTGATTGCGGCGACCCTCGTGATCAGCGAGATTGCGCTCTATCTGAAAAAGTACCGGTCCGCCTGATGGAAAGAACTCGCAGAGAGGAGAACTTCCAATGAAATCCTCAAAGAAAAGAACACTGAAGAAACTTTTTGCCAATGTTACGGTGGGATTGCTGATTGTGGCCTACTTCGGCGGCACCATCGCCGGCCAGTTCTCCGGCCAGATCAACAGCTTCCTGGGCACCTCCACCTCCATGACGGTGACGGACGGCGAGGACTCCGGCGAGTATGTGCGCTACTATGAGTCCACCTTCAGCTCCGTGGCCGACCTGAAGGCCGCCGGCCTGGCCAAGGCTGAGGAGGTGGAGGCCGAGGGCGCGGTGCTGCTGAAAAACAACGGCATCCTGCCCCTGCAGAACCCCGAGGTCTCCCTGTTCGGCGCCACCGCCAACTCCCCCGTGTACGGCGGTACCGGCTCCGGCGCGGTGAATACCGCCGACGCCCCCTCCTATGTGGACGCCCTGACCGAAAGCGGCCTGACCGTCACCAACGAGGCCCTTCTGGACTGGTACACGGAGGAGGAGTACGGCCGTGATTTCTCCTCCAGCGGCGAGGAGATCAACGAGGCCCGCTGGAACGCCATCGCCGAGAGCGACGCGGCCAGCACCTTCGGCAACGGCGAGGTGGCCGTCTTTGTGGTGGGCCGCGTGGGCGGCGAGGCCAACGACCTCAAGAGCACCGGCCATATTGACGGAGGCACCAACCCCCTGGGCGCCGACGTGGGCGCCAACTCCGACTACCTGATGCTCAACCGCAACGAGCTGGGTATCCTGGAGGGCCTGAAGGCCATGAAGGACGCCGGCGAGATCAGCGGCATCGTGGTCCTGATCAACAGCGCCAACCCGGTCTCCGCCGCCTTCCTGAACGACGAGGCCTACGGCATTGACGCGGCCGTGTGGATCGGCTCGGTGGGCCAGAGCGGCCTGTACGCCGTGGGCGACATCCTCAGCGGCGCGGTGAACCCCTCCGGCTCCCTGCCCGACACCTGGTGGACCAACAACCTGCTGGATCCCGCCATGTCCAACTTCGGCGTCTACACCTATACCAACGCCGGCGACTACACCTACGCCTCCAGCCCTGCCAAGTTTACCAGCTACGTGGTCTACCAGGAGGGCATCTACGTGGGCTACCGCTATACGGAGACCCGCTATGAGGACGTTGTCCTGGGCACCGCGGGCGTGGGGGACTACGTCTATAACGACGTGGTGGCCTACCCCTTCGGCTACGGCCTGAGCTACACCACCTTTGACATGAGCGACATGCAGGTGGAGAAGACCGGCACAGGCACCGATACGGCCTATACCGTGTCCGTCACCGTGACCAACACCGGCTCCGTGGCCGGCAAGAAGGCGGTGCAGGTGTACGCCCAGAAGCCCTACACCGACTACGACCGCGAGAACCAGATCGAAAAGGCGGCGGTGGAGCTGGTGGGCTACGGCAAGACCAGCCTCCTGGAGCCCGGTCAGAGCGAGACCGTGACCGTCAGCGTCCCCGAGTACTTCCTCACCAGCTATGACGCGCTGGGCACCGGCGTGTATATCCTGGAGGATGACACCTACTACCTCACCGCGGCGGACAACAGCCACGCGGCCATCAACAACATTCTGGCTGCCAAGGGCTACACCACCGCCGACGGCATGACCGCCGACGGCAACGCCGCCATGACCTATGCCGCGGACTACACCTTTGACGCCCAGACCTACTCCAAGGCCTACGGCACCGGAAACGACGTCACCAGCCTGTTTGCCTCCGCGGACATCAACCGCTACGAGGGCAAGGGGGACAACAGCGTCGCCTACGTGTCCCGCAACGACTGGGAAGGCACCCTGATGCTCTGGGCCGACGAGAACCAGGACGGCGAGAACGACAACTATGTCCAGCTGTCCATGACCGACCAGATGTATGAGGACACCATTCTGGACGCGGCGGATCTCCCCGCCAACGACGACCAGTGGCCGGTGATGGGCTCCGACGAGACCAACTACAGCCTCATCCAGCTGCTGGAGAATGAGGACGGCAGCGAGATTGCCTACGACGATCCCATGTGGGACGACCTGCTCAACCAGCTGACCTACGAGGACATGTCCCGCCTGTGCGCCGTGGGCCTGCGGATGACGGTCTCCCTGGAGTCCATCGGCAAGCCCGAGACCCTGGACCACAACGGCCCCTCCGGCGTGACCCAGAAGTACTCCGCCGGTCCCAACGGCTACGCCAACCAGACCAATGACCCGGACAAGGAGATGACCGGCACCTGCTACCCCTGCAACGGCATCCTGGCCGCCACCATGAACGACCAGCTGGTCCAGGAGGTGGGCGAGCTCATCGGCGAGGACGCCATGTGGGCCGGCTACGCCGGCTTCTACGGCAGCGGCCTGAACATTCACCGCACCCCCTATGCCGGCCGTGTGTTCGAGTACTACTCCGAGGACGGCATCCTGACCGGCCTCATCGACACCTATGAGACCATCGGCATCCAGTCCAAGGGCGTGTATGTGTACAACAAGCACTTCGCCCTCAACGACCAGGAGCTGCAGCGGCAGGGCCTGGGCACATGGTGCAACGAGCAGGCCATGCGCGAGATCTACCTGCGGGCCTTTGAGCTGCCCATCGTCAATGCCGACGCCAAGTGCGTCATGACCGCCTTCAACCGCATCGGCGCGGTGTGGTCGGGCGCCTGCTCCGAGCTGCTCACCGACTGGCTCCGCGGCGAGGCCGGTATGACCGGCTTTGCCGTCACCGACATGTACGAGGGCGACTACATGAGCAAGCCCCACGAGGTGCTGGCGGGCAACGACATCCCCGACAACTTCCCCGGCACCACCGGCACCGGCGTGGACACCGCCTCCGGCGGAGACCTGGGCTTTGAGTTCGCTGCCTACGGTCCCGACGGCGCCACCCCCAACGCCCAGATCGCCCAGGCTCTGCGGGAGTCCTCCCACCGGATTCTCTACACGGTGCTGCACTCCCGCGGTATGGACGGCATCGGAGCCAACACCAGAATCGTGGCCGTCACCCCCTGGTGGCAGACGGCCCTTAACGTGACCCAGATCGTGCTGGCTGTGCTGAGCGTGCTGGCACTGGCGCTGCTGGTGGCCGACATGATTCCCAGCAAAAAGAAGAAGTCCAACCAGTAAGACAGGACCGGACCGGCCCTGCGGAAGCTGAATAGGTCCGCCGCAGGATCGGAGATTCTGCGGCGGACTTGCCTAACCCCCAATGCCTGCCGGCAAAAGACAGCCACAGGCGGGAGGGCCAACGAAAGCCCGGCGGGCCGGTATCCCCTGAAAGCAAACCTGATTGCAACCCTGTGCAAAAGAGCATTGAAATTAAAATTGGAACCAGAGATTGGCAGCGCTCGGACCTCGCTTCGAGCCAATGGATGCAGAGTTCCACCAACAGGAAGGAAGGAGAGGCCTGATGCGAAACAGCATTTGTTTAAACCAGGATTGGACCTTTTACGGACCCAAGGGAGGGCCGGAGAAGCTCGATCTGCCTCACACCTGGAATGCGGTTGACGGGCAGGACGGCGGAAACGACTACTGGCGCGGCACCTGTACCTATGAAAAGACGTTCCCCATGCCCGAATTTGACCCGGAGACCCAGGCGGTATACCTGGAGTTCCAGGGCGTGAACGCCTCCGCCGATGTGGAGCTCAACGGCAAAGCGGTGATGCACCACGACGGCGGCTACTCCACCTTCCGGGCGGAGGTGACCGGGCTGCTCCAGGCCGAGAACCATATGACCGTCCGGGTGGACAACAGCGTCAACGACCGGGTGTACCCCCAGAAGGCGGACTTCACCTTCTACGGCGGCATCTATCGGGATGTGACGCTGCTGGTGGTGAGCAAGCACCACTTTGACCTGGACTATTTCGGCGGTCCGGGCCTGCGCATCACCCCCGCTGTGGAGGGATCCACCGGCAAAATCCGGGTGGAGAGCTGGACCAACGCGGAAAACCCCACCGTGGAGGTGACCCTCACTGACGCCGGGGGAAGCACGGTGGCCAGCGGCCAGGGTACCGACGTGACCCTGGAGATCCCCAACGTACACCTGTGGGATGGCGTGAAGGACCCCTACCTCTATACCGCCACCCTGCGCCTGGTGGAGAACGGCGCGGCGGTGGATGAGATCTCCAGCCGTTTCGGCGTGCGCACCTTCCGGGTGGACCCCAAGGAGGGCTTCTTCCTCAACGGGCGGTCCTATCCCCTCCACGGCGTGTCCCGCCACCAGGACCGGAAAGGCCTGGGCAACGCCCTGACCAGGGCCCACCACGACGAGGACATGGCCCTTATCCGGGAGATTGGCGCCAACACCATCCGCCTGGCCCACTATCAGCACGACCAGTACTTCTACGACCTGTGCGACCAGTACGGCATGATTGTCTGGGCGGAGATCCCCTACATCTCCGAGCACATGCCCAATGGCCGGGACAACACCATCAGCCAGATGAAGGAGCTCGTCGTCCAGAACTACAATCACCCCTCCATCGTCACCTGGGGTCTGTCCAACGAGATCACCATCTCCACCAGGGACAAGGCGGACATGCTGGACAACCACCGGGTGCTCAACGACCTGTGCCACTCCATGGATGCCAGCCGGCCCACCACCCTGGCCTGCTATGCCATGTGCGGCCCCTTTAACCGCTCGGCACACATCTCCGACATTGTGTCCTGGAATCTGTACCTTGGCTGGTATGTGCCCGGACTGTTCCTCAACGACCTGTGGATCTCCTTCTTCCACCTGGTCTATCCCAAGCGGTGCCTGGGTTACTCCGAGTACGGCTGCGAGGGTATGCCCAACCTCCATTCCTCCAAGCCCCACCGGGGAGACCATACCGAGGAGTACCAGGCCATCTACCATGAGTTCATGCTCAAGTGCTTCCAGCGGCATCCCTATATGTGGAGCACCCACGTGTGGAATATGTTCGATTTTGCCGCCGACGCCCGGGACCAGGGCGGCGAGCCCGGCATGAATCACAAGGGCCTCATCACCTTTGACCGCAAGACCAAAAAGGACAGCTTCTATGCCTACAAGGCCTACTGGAGCGAGGAGCCCTTTGTGCACATATGCGGAAAGCGGTATGTGGACCGCCCCGAGGCGGAGACCACGGTGAAGGTATACACCAACCAGCCTGCGGTGTCCCTGTATGTAAACGGGAAGCTGCTCTCAGAGCAGACAGGGGAGAAGGTGTTCACCTTCCGCGTGCCCCTGGGCGAGGGAGAGACCCGGGTGGAGGCCCGGTGCGGAGCGCTGACCGATGAGGCGGTCTTCCGCCGGGTGGACACGCCCAATCCGGCCTATAAGCTGGTCAAGAACAAGAAGAGCCAGAACTGGGTGTAGGCAAAGGGCCTTAAGGCGCTCTTTTCATCCCGCTTCGGGGTGGGCAAATCTTAACGAAGAAGGAGCTTGAGCTTTTATGAAACGGGAATCCACGCCTGCTTCTGGACTGAACCGGGCAAAACCCTATCAACTTGTCCTGTTTCCCCTGAACAACGGCGCGACAAATGTGTACTACGTGCTGATACTGTCCTATGTAGCCACCTTCGGCAGCGCCGTACTGGGGCTGGCTGTGGCGTTCGCTTCCATCATGGTAACCGCCATGCGGGTGCTGGACGCCGTTACGGACCCCATCATCGGCGCCCTGATGGACAAGACCAACGGCAAATTCGGCAAATTCCGCCCCTTTATGGTGCTGGGCAGCATTATCATGGGAGCATCGGTGATCTGTCTGTACATGTTCACCCCCTTCGTACCGGACACCATGATGTGGCTGCGCTATGTGCTCTTCGTGGTGTTCTACGCGGTGTGGGCCATCGGCTACGCCTGCCAGACCTCGGTAACCCGTGCGGCCCAGTCGGTGCTGACCAATGATCCCAAGCAGCGCCCCCTGTTCACTGTGTTCAACACGGTGGGCTCCCTGCTGGGCATGGGCGTTATCCAGTTCCTGGGCCCCATCCTGGCCGGGGACGGAATGCTGGGCGACTACAACCGGACCTGGTTTGCCACCATGGCTCCCATCGGCATCGTGGTGTCTGTGGCGCTGACCATTCTGGCCATTATCGGCATCTGGGAGAAGGACCAGCCCAAATACTTCGGCATTGCCGGTGAAAAGACCGAGAAGGTCAAAATCTCCGAGTATGTGGACATCATCAGAAACAACAATCCCATTCAGCGCCTGATGGTGGCCGGCGCGGGGTGCAAGCTGGCCCTGTCCATCGCCACCAATATGAGCGTACTCATTATGCTCTACGGCTGCATGATGGGCAATTACGACAACCTGTACCTGCCCATGATGATCCTGGGCTATGTGTTCGCGGTGCCTTTCTTCGCCCTGACGGTGCGCACCGCCCAGAAGAAGGGACAGAAGGCCTCCCTGATGCGCTATGTGGCCGTAGCCCTGGTGTGCTATGTGGGCGTGCTGGTGCTGCTGCTGCTGTGGAAGCAGGACGACCCGGCTTTCAACTTCTCCATCTTTGAGGGCCAGCTCTTCGAGCCGGGCTTCCGCATCTCCATCAACCTGTACACCGTGCTGTTCATCCTCTTCTTCGGCATCGGCTACGGCGCCTACTACGCCACGGCGGATATGCCCATCCCCATGGTGGCCGACTGCGCCGACTACGAGACCTACCGTTCGGGCAAGTTTGTGCCGGGCATTATGGGTACGCTGTTTGCCCTGGTGGATAAGCTGGTGTCTTCCCTGAGCGCCACGGTGGTGGGCCTGGCGGTGGGCTTCATCGGGCTGGACGTGCTGCCCACCAAGGAGACCCCCTATGTGCCCGGGATGAACGTGGTGGTCATCGTCCTCTTCTGCATCATCCCCATGGTGGCCTGGATTGCGACGCTGATTGCCATGCGGAAGTACTCCCTCACCGGCGAACGGATGAAGGAAATCCAGGCTATCAACGCCGCCCGCAAGGCCGCCATTGATCAGGGCATGTCCCTGGAGGAGGCCATGGAGCGGTACCAGACCATGGATCAGGTACCCGAGCAGCTGAAAAACTGAACGGAAGGGGAGAAAAACAGTTGAAATCCTTTCTGAGCGATGACTTTCTGCTGGACACGGAGACTGCCCGGACTCTGTACCACACCTACGCGGCCCCCATGCCCATCGCGGACTACCACTGCCACATCGACCCCAAGGATATCTGGGAGGACCGGCGCTTTGAGAACATCACCCAGCTCTGGCTGGGGGGCGACCACTACAAGTGGCGGCTCATGCGCTCCAACGGTGTGGAGGAGAAGTATATCACAGGCGACGCCTCCGACTATGAGAAGTTTGAGAAGTTCGCCCAGACCCTGCCCCGGGCCATCGGCAACCCCATGTACCACTGGTGCCACCTGGAGCTGAAGAACTACTTCGGCTACACAGGGGTGCTCAGCGGGGAGACCGCCCGTGAGGTCTGGGAGCTGTGCAACGACAAGCTGCAGAACGACCCGGCCATGAGCGCCCGGGGGCTGATTCTGGGCAGCAACGTGGCCATGGTGGGCACCACCGACGACCCCTGCAGCGATCTGGTGTGGCACGAGAAGCTCTCGGGGGACGACTCCTTCCCTGTGCAGGTGTGCCCCAGCTTCCGGCCCGACCCGGCGGTGAACCTGCACAAGCCCGGCTTTGCCGCCTATCTGGACCAGCTGGAGAAGACCACCGGCCGGACCATCGCCACAGTGGACGACGTGCGCGCCGCCCTCAGCGACCGCATCGCCTTCTTTGACGCCCACGGGTGCCGCTCCGCCGACCACGGCCTGGACTATGTGATGTGCCGCATGGTCAGCGACGAGGCCGCCACTGCGGCCATGAACAAGGCCAGGGCAGGGGAGACCCTCACCCGGGAGGAGGCCGAGGGCTACCAGACCGCGGTGATTCTCCACTGCGCCCGGGAGTACCGGAGGCTGGGCTGGGTGATGCAGCTCCACTTCAGCTGCATGCGCAACCCCAACAGCCGCATGATGGAGCAGCTGGGGCCGGACACCGGCTTTGACTGCATCGCCGTCACCGACAGCTGCGCCGCCACCTACCGCCTCATGGACGCCCTGGAGCGGGAGGGGAACCTGCCCAAGACCGTGCTGTACAGCCTGAACCCGGCGGACAATGAGTGGATCGACACCCTGCTGGGGGCCTTCCAGGGCCCGGAGACGGCGGGGAAGATTCAGCACGGCAGCGCCTGGTGGTTCAACGACCACAAGACCGGCATGACTGAGCAGCTGACCAGCCTGGCCAACCTGAGCGTGCTTGGCAATTTCATCGGCATGCTCACCGACAGCCGCAGCCTCCTCAGCTACGCCCGGCACGAGTATTTCCGCCGGGTGCTGTGCGCCCTGCTGGGCCGCTGGGTGGAGAACGGGGAGTACCCCTGCGACCTGCCCGCCCTGGGCGGACTGGTGCAGGATATCTGCTTTAACAACGCCAAACGCTACTTCAATCTGTAATTAAAGGAGAACACAATGAAGCTTTCGTTTCGCTGGTACGGAGAGAGCGACCCCATCTCTCTGGAATATATCCGCCAGATTCCCGGTATGCGGAGCATTGTCACCGCTGTGTACGATGTCAAGCCCGGCGAGGTCTGGCCCGAGGAGAGCCTGGCGGCCCTGAAGAAGGACTGCGAGGACAACGGCCTGGTGTTTGACGTGGTGGAGTCCATCCCCGTCCATGAGGACATCAAGCTGGGCCGGGGCGACCTGGACCGCCTGCTGGAGGTCTACTGCGAGAACATCCGCCGCTGCGCCAAGTACGGCGTCAAGTGCGTGACCTACAACTTCATGCCCGTCTTTGACTGGACCCGCACCCAGCTGGACCGGAAAGCCCCCGACGGCTCCACCAGCCTGGTGATGTACTGGGAGCAGATGAAGGGCCTGGACCCCCTGAAGGACGATATCCACCTGCCCGGCTGGGACTCCAGCTACACCCAGGACGAGGTCCGCGAGCTTATCTCCGCCTACGGCGAGATCGGCGAGGAGGGCCTGTGGGCCAATCTGGAGCGGTTCCTGAAGAAGGTCATCCCCGTGGCCGAGGAGTGCGGCGTGAAGATGGCCATCCACCCCGACGACCCCCCGTACCCCATCTTCGGCCTGCCCCGCATCATCACCTGCGAGGCCAACCTGGACCGGTTCCTCAAGCTGGTGGATTCCCCCGCCAACTGCCTGTGTCTGTGCACCGGCAGCTTGGGCTGCGCCAGGAGCAACGACGTGGCGGCCATGGTGCGCAAGTACTCCGCCATGGGCCGCATCGCCTTCATGCACATCCGCAACGTGAAGATTATGGAGGACGGCTCCTTTGAGGAGCGGGCCCACCTGTCCAGCTGCGGCAGCCTGGATATGTACCAGATTGTCAACGCCCTGGTGGAGACCGGCTTTGACGGCTATGTCCGGCCCGACCACGGCCGCATGATCTGGGGCGAGACCGGCAAGCCCGGCTACGGCCTGTACGACCGGGCCCTGGGCGCGGCCTACATCAACGGCCTGTTCGAGGCCTGCGAGAAGGCAAGGAAGTAATCTGTTTTTTCTGAAAGAAGGAGCTTTATTATGATCAATCTGCCTCTGAATGTGGATTTTACCGGTAAGGTCGTCGTTGTGACCGGCGCCGGCGGCGTGCTGTGCGGCGAGATGGCCAAGGCCTTCGCCCAGGCGGGCGCCAAGGTGGCCGCCCTGGACCTGAACGAGGACGCGGTGAAGAAGCTGGCCGACGAGTGCAAGGCCGAGGGCTATATCTGCGAGGGCTACAAGGCCAACGTGCTGGAGCCTGAGGCTCTGGAGGCCGTCCACGCCCAGGTGCTCCAGGATCTGGGCCCCTGCGACATCCTCATCAACGGCGCCGGCGGCAACAACCCCCGGGCCACCACCGACAACGAGTACCAGCACGAGGCCAAGGAGGGTCAGAAGACCTTCTTTGACCTGGAGCCCAGCGGCGTGGACTTCGTGTTCAAGCTGAACTTCCAGGGCACCCTGCTGCCCACCCAGGTCTTTGCCAAGGACATGGTGGCCAAGCAGCACGGCTGCATCCTGAATATCTCCTCCATGAACGCCTATATCCCCCTGACCAAGATCCCCGCCTACTCCGGCGCCAAGGCCGCCATCTCCAACTTCACCCAGTGGCTGGCCACCCACTTCGCCGGCAGCGGCATCCGCTGCAACGCCATTGCCCCCGGCTTCCTGGTGTCCAACCAGAACCGGAAGCTCCTCTTCAATGAGGACGGCACCCCCACTCCCCGTACCGCCAAGATCCTGGCGGGTACGCCCATGAACCGGTTCGTGGAGAGCGACGAGCTGCTGGGCGGCGTGTTCTTCCTGTGCGACGACAAGGCTGCCAGCGCCATCACCGGCGTGGTCCTGCCCATCGACGCCGGCTTCGCCGCCTACTCCGGAGTGTAATAAGCTATGGCGCTTCATGTTATGGACGAGGCAGCGCGGTGCCTGGGCTGTAAAAAGCCCAGGTGCCAGGAGGGCTGCCCCATCGGAACCAATATCCCGGAGGTCATCCGCCTGCTGAAGGAAGGCAAGCTGGACGAGGCGGGCTGGATGCTCTTTGAGAACAATCCGCTGACCACCGTCTGCTCCCTGGTGTGCAACCACGAGAGCCAGTGCGAAGGGCACTGCATCCGGGGCATCAAGGAAGCGCCGGTCCACTTCTCCATCATCGAGAACTACATCTCCACCACCTACGCCAACAAGATGGTGAAGGGCCCTGCGCCGTGGAACGGCCGCCGGGCCGCCGTCATCGGCGCCGGCCCCGCCGGCCTGACCATCGCCATCATCCTGGCCCGGTACGGCTACCAGGTGACCATCTTTGATGGCCGGGACAAGATCGGCGGCGTCATGCGGTACGGTATCCCTGACTTCCGCCTGCCCGACGCCGTGCTGGACGACATCGCCTACCGGCACCTGGAGCTCAAGGGCATCAAGTTCCGCCCCAACACCTACATCGGCAACACCCTCACCATCGACGACCTGTTCCGGGACGGCTATGAGAGCGTGTTTGTGGGCGCGGGGCTGTGGCGGCCCAACCGGCTGAACATCAAGGGCGAGAGCCTGGGCCACGTGAGCTACGCCATCAACTATCTGGCCAACCCCGACGCCTTCCATCTGGGAGAGCGGGTGGTGGTCATCGGCACGGGCAACTCCGCCATGGACTGCGCCCGCACCGCCATCCGCAAGGGGGCCCGGCACGTGGTGTGCGTGGCCCGGGGGGACACCATCAGCGCCAGCCAGTACGAGACCAGCTACGCCAGGCTGGAGGGGGTGGATTTCCTCATGGACAAGACCACCCTGGAGATCCGGGACGACGGCGTGGTGCTGGCCGACAATCAGAAGGGGGAGGACGGCTCCGTTGCGCCCAGGGAGGGGACGGAGCAGCTCTACCCCTGCGACAGCGTGATCATCGCCGTCAGCCAGGGGGCGGAGAGCAACCTGGTCCAGACCACCCGGGGCATCGATACCACCGGAAAGGGCCTGCTGGCCGTGGACGAGGACGGCCGCACCAGCCGCCCCGGCGTCTTTGCCGCCGGCGACGCGGTCAACGGCGCCCGCACCGTGGTGGAGGCGGTGGCCAACGGCAAGCGGGTGGCAGAGGCCATGCACGCCTACATGCAGAGCCTGCCCATGCCGGAGCCCGACCGGTACGCGGACGTGCCGGTGGCCCAGGACGCCCAGGTGCTCCAGAACCCCGCCGGGTCGTAGACAAGATTTACTGCTGCTGAAAAGGAGCGTTATCAAGATGAATGCCATGAATGAAGCCATTTCCAACATCGGCGTCGTGCCGGTGATCAAGCTCAACCACCCCGAGCGGGACGCGGTGGCCCTGGCCAATGCCCTATGCGAGGGCGGCGTACCTGTCGCCGAGGTGACCTACCGGGCCGCCGGCGCCGCCACCGCCATCAAGCTGATGAGCCAGGCCAGGCCCGACATGCTGGTGGGCGCGGGCACCGTGCTCACCACCGCGCAGGTGGACGAGGCCGTGGCCGCGGGCGCCAAGTTTATCGTCACCCCCGGCCTGGACGTGGAGATCGTCAAGTACTGCCAGGAGAAGGGCGTGCCCGTCTACCCCGGCTGCACCACCGCCACCGACTACCACACCGCCTACAAGCTGGGCCTGGAGGTGCTCAAGTTCTTCCCCGCCGAGCAGTCCGGCGGCCTGGCCAAGATCAAGGCCCTCAGCGCCCCCTTCCCCATGTTCAAGGTCATGCCCACCGGCGGCATCTCCCTGAAAAACCTGAAGGACTACCTGTCCTGCCCAGTCATTTGCGCCTGCGGCGGCTCCTACATGGTCACCGCCGACCTCATCGACAACCAGAAGTGGGACGAGATTGTCAATCTGTGCAAGGAGTCCGTGGCCATCGTAAAGCAGGTGCGGGGCAATGGCTGAGTATACGCTGGCCCATGTGGGCATCAACGGCGCCAATGCGGAGGAGGCCCGGAAGGCGGCGGAGCTGCTGAGCACCCTGTTCGGCTTCACTGCCAAGGAGGGCAACAGCTCCATCTTTGCCGGCAGCGGCATTGAGGTCATGAAGGAGCCCTACAAGGGCACCCACGGCCACATCGCCATTGGCACCCCCGACGTGGCCGCGGCCCAGGCGGAGCTGGAGGCCAAGGGCTTCACCTTTGACCCCTCCACCGCCAAATACCTCTCCGACGGCACCCTCAACGCCATCTATCTGACCGATGAAATCTGCGGCTTTGCAGTCCACCTGGTGGGCAAGAAGTAAGGCGGCATACAGGAGGAATCCCGACATATGAAAGTTGTTACCTTCGGCGAGCTGATGGTCCGGCTCCAGCCCTACAACTACGAGCGCTTTGTCCAGGCCGACCACCTGGAGTTCAGCTTCGGCGGCGGCGAGGCCAACGTGGCCGTGTCCCTGGCCAATTACGGCGCCGACGCTCTGTTCGTCACCAAGCTGCCCGCCCACGCCATCGGCCAGGCGGCGGTCAACTCCCTGCGCCGGTACGGCGTGGATACCAGCAAGATCGTCCGCGGCGGCAACCGGGTGGGCATCTACTACAACGAGAAGGGCGCTTCCCAGCGGGGCAGCGTGTGCATCTACGACCGGGCCCACTCCGCCATCCAGGAGTCCCAGCCCTCCGACTTCGACTGGGACAGCATCTTTGAGGGCGTGGACTGGTTCCACTTCACCGGCATCACCCCCGCATTGGGCCCCAACCTGGTGGACGCCTGTGAGGACGCCTGCAAGGCCGCCAAGGCCCGGGGCGTGAAGATCTCCTGCGACCTGAACTACCGGGGCAAGCTGTGGACCCGGGACCAGGCCCGGGAGGCCATGACCCGCCTGTGCCAGTACGTGGACGTGTGCATCTCCAACGAGGAGGACGCCAAGGACGTGTTCGGCATCGAGGCCGAGGCCACCGACATCTACGCCGGCGAGATCAACCGGGAGGGCTACAAGTCCGTGGCCAAGCAGCTCGCCGACAAGTTCGGCTTTGAGAAGGTGGCCATCACCCTCCGGGAGTCCCACTCCGCCTTTGACAACGGCTGGAGCGCCATGCTCTACGACGTGGCCTCCGGCGAGTACTGCTTCTCCAAGAAGTACGATCTCCATATCATCGATCGCGTGGGCGGCGGCGACAGCTTCGGCGGCGGCCTCATCTACGCCCTGCTGTCCGGCAAGTCCACCCAGGAGGCGGTGGAGTTCGCCGTGGCGGCCTCCGCGCTCAAGCACTCCATCGAGGGCGACTACAACATGGTCACCGTCGCTGAGGTGGAGAAGCTGGCTGGCGGCGACGGCTCCGGCCGCATCCAGCGCTGAACATCACAAAAACAGGGCCGGCTGCACCAGCAGCCGGCCTTTTTTATCTATGACAGAGAGGAGATGCAGGCTATGATCCACCGCAATCCGCTTCTGAGCCAGCAGGGGGACACAGGGAAGTTCATCACCGTGGGCGAGATTATGCTGCGGCTCACGCCCCCGGACTACGGGAAAATCCGGGTGGCCACCAGCTTTGAGGCCAGCTACGGCGGCAGCGAGGCCAACATCGCCCTGGCCCTGGCCAACCTGGGCATTGACAGCACCTTTTTCAGCGTGGTGCCCAACAACAGCCTGGGCAAGAGCGCGGTGCGCATGCTGCGCAGCAACGACGTCCACTGCACCCCCGTCATCCTCAGCACCCCCCAGGAGACCCCCACTCACCGGCTGGGCACCTACTACCTGGAGACCGGCTACGGCATCCGCCCCAGCAAGGTCACCTATGACCGCAAGCACAGCGCCTTCGCCGAGTACGACTTCCGCCATGTGGATCTGCCCGCCCTGCTGGAGGGCTTTGACTGGCTCCACCTCAGCGGCATTACCCCCGCCCTCAGCCCCTCCTGCGCCCAGCTGGTGCTGGACTGCCTGAAGGCGGGGCGGGAGAAGGGCATGACCATCAGCTTTGACGGCAATTTCCGCAGCACCCTGTGGAGCTGGGAGGAGGCCCGGGACTTTTGCACCAAATGCCTGCCCTATGTGGATGTTCTGCTGGGCATCGAGCCCTACCACCTGTGGAAGGACGAGCACGACCACAGCAAAGGGGACTGGAAGGACGGCGTGCCCCTCCAGCCCAGCCTGGAGCAGCAGACGGCGGTGTTTGAGGCCTTTGTGGCCCGCTATCCCAACCTGAAATGTATTGCCCGCCATGTGCGCTACGCCCACAGCGGCAGCGAGAACAGCCTCAAGGCCTACATGTGGTACCAGGGCCGGACCTATGAGAGCCGCCTCATCACCTTCACCATCCTGGACCGGGTGGGCGGCGGCGACGCCTTTGCCAGCGGCCTCATCTACGCCATGCTGAAGGGCTGGAGCCCGGAGGAGACCGTCAACTTCGCCGTGGCCAGCAGCGTCATCAAGCACACCATCCACGGCGACGGAAATATTACCGACGACGCGGACACCATCCGCGCCATCATGAACCAGAGCTACGACATCAAGAGATAAAAGCGATGAACGCAAACAGGAGGCTCCGGACGGTCAGTCCGGAGCCTCCTGTTACGTTTCAGACAGGATCTCAGCCTCTGTCAGCCGCTCCGCCGCCTGCTGCCACTCCAGGGTGCCCTGGCCCCGGAATAACGTCTGAAATTCAGGCGACACACGGGTAAGGCGGGACAGGCGCTCCCAGTGGAGCCGCAGGCCATCCATGCCCAGGTGGTACCCGGTGGTGTAGTGGACCCGGCTCAGGCCGGCCCAGAGGGCCGCCCGCAGGGCGGCGGGGTCGGTATTGCGGTTCCGGGGGTCCCGGAGCGCGTCGGACAGCTTTTTCTCCAGCCCGGCGGCGGTGGGGATCTGCTGCTGGAAGAAGACACGGATGGCCGACTTCCACGCCTCCACGTCCAGCGGCACAGGCCGGAGGGGCCCGTACTCGGCCAGCAGCATGATGGTGAACAGATCCGGAGCATACCCCGCCTCCCTCCGCAGGCGGGGGCCGCACTGGCAGTCCTCCCACTCCCTGCGGTAGCGGCGCTCCAGCTCCTGCCCCAGAGCGGCCCTGTCCCGGATCGCGCCGTGGACATACAGCTCCGGCGTCTGCCGCTCCAGCAGCTCGTTGAGGAACCGGATGCGGCAGAGCTGGAAGCCCTTTCTCCCGCTGGTGCAGGAGCGGTTGGTGGCCTCCCACAGGAAATCCAGCTCCGCCTGGTTCCAATCCCGGTCCCGGCCTGGTCCGGGCAGGGCCTCTCCCGTCCCGCTCAGCCGCACCTGCCGCCGCAGCAGCAGGTCGGCCAGGCACCGGGCGGAGTAGGGCTGGAGCCCCCGCTGGATCTGGTAGATGCGCAGGTAGAGCTGCCAGGCGTGGAGCGCGTGGGCGCCGTCAAAGAGGGCCTCCCGGGGGATGGGGCTGTGCAGGTCCGGGTTCTGCTGGAAGAAGGCCAGTCCCGGGCTGTTCTCCAGCAGCTCCTGCTGGTTTTCGCAGAAGCAGCCCAGCATGTTCAGCGCCGGGCCGGAGGCCCCCTCGTGAAAGGCGGCGTAGATGCTCAGCAGTTTTGCCGTATAGGAGCACTCCACCAGGAACTTGACCGTCCCGCTGCCCATCCAGTCCCTGGACTGGTAGTGCTCCAGCCGCAGCCTGGCCCGGTCCGCCAGCGCCAGGAGGGCGGGGAGCACCGGGCGGCTCTGGGGCAGAAGCCGCCCCAGCACCGGGTCTGTCTCAGGCCAGTCCGAGCCCCGGGCCGCCAGGGTGTGCAGCGCTGACCAGACCTGATCGGCCAGGGCCCGCTCCTCCGGCGGAACGGCGGTAAGGGCCCGGTCTCCCGGGCTCCGGCCATTCAAGATCTGGGCCACCTGCTCCAGATAGACCTTGGCCAGGCTGTGGTATCCGTCGGAGTTTTTGAACTCCGGGTGGTCCCGGTGGACCCGGATGGCCTTTCGGGCGGCCTCCGCCCCCGGGGAAAACGCCCCCTCCAGCCGAAACTCCCGGGCCTGCTCGCACAGATCCAGCACGACATACTCCACCCCGATCCGGCCGGAACAGGCCCCGTCCATACCGGCGCGGAGGCCGGCGGCCGCGGAGAGCCAGGCCCGCTGCCGGGGCAATCCCACGGCGGCGCACAGCTCGGCGGCCAGCGTGCAGAGCAGATAGCCGGAGAAACCGGCGCAGGGGATGCGCTCCGGGCCGCCCTGGAGAATCTCCCGGACGGCCTCTTCTCCGCCAAACAGCTGGCAGAGGAAGCCGAAGGCCCCCTTCAGCACGGGCCGGGGCAGGTAGTGGGCGGGACAGTCCCAGAAGGGACCCTCCATATCCCCCTGATTTTTTATCGTTTGATGGTACGCGGCAAAAAACAGGTTGGCCAGGTGGAGCATGGCCAGATTGTCCCCCATGGCGTGGTTGACAAAGTGGTAGGCCCACTCCAGGGTATCCGGGTCAAAGCTGCGGTGCAGGACGGCGGCGGCCTGTCCGGCGGCAAGCCCCGCCGCGGTCAGAGCGTCGCCTTGGGTGGAAAGAATCTCCAGTCCGCCCCGCCGGTACTGGGGGAAATAGCGCAGCGCCTGCCGGAAGGCCGGGAAGCTCTGGCCGATGATCCGCTCCACGGCCGCGCTGTCCACCGGCTCGGCGGCAGAGGGCACATAGTAGCTGTCGCACACCCGGTGGGCCAGCATCCGGAAGGCCACGGCGGGCAGGGCAAACAGCAGGAAAAATGCGTCCAGCTCGCTGCGCACGTCATCCCCCGGGCAGCTCTCGCACCAGCGGCAGATCTGGACGCACAGGTAGCGGTAGAAGAGGGCCTCCTGCCCCTGCCCGGCGGGGGCGGGAAGCCATCGGTCCAGGACGCTCTGAAAGACAGGGGCGTGGGCCCCGGCGAGAAAGCGCCGGGTGGAGCCGTACAGGGTGAGAAGGAAGGGGGTGTTCAGGTCCTCACTGTCCTCCGGCTGCTCCTGGCCGCTGCGGCGGAGATAGTCCAGCCGCTGGGCAGGGGCGATGGTCTGAATCCGGCAGGGCACGCCGGCCCGCCACAGATTGGCCACGTCCCGCAGTCCAAGATGCCAGGCGGCGAGCTCCTCGGGGGGCAGCTTGCTGCTGACAATGATCCGCAGGGCGGGGAGCTGGCACAGAGCAACCAGGTCGTCGCACAGGGCCTGAATCCCCTCGGGGGCGGTGATCTCGTCCAGCCCGTCCAGAATGAGCAGTCGGCCCGACAGCGCCGCCTGGTCCGGCAGGGGGATACCCTGGAGCGCCAGCCAGGTGAGCAGTCTGGGCCGCCCGTTTTCCCGCTGAAGGCTGCGCATCGCGTAGGCGGCATACACCCGGCTCAGGGGCACGAAGATGGGCCGGAACTGGGGCGCGTACCGGCCCAGCAGCCGCAAGGAGGTGGTTTTCCCCGCGCCGGACACGGCGCTGTCCCGCTCCCCGCACAGGAGGAACAGCCGGGCGGCGTCCCATCGCTCCAGAATCTGCTCCATGGGTGTGCGGCAGGGACGGCCCTCCCCGGACGGGAGAGCGCGAAAGGTCTGACCCTCCACGGTCACGTCCGGGATCAGCGCCTCGGCGATCTCCTCCATATTCCACTGGAAGACGCCGCCGTCCCCGCTGAAATCCCAGCGGGGCGGGGCGGAGACGGCGCTGGCCGGACCGTCCTGGGCCCCGCCCTCCCCGGCCAGCCAGCGGCCCGCCGGGCTGCCGGGGGCGGGATAGCAGTCCTCGCTCAGCAGGGCCAGGATGAAGAGCAGGCTCAGCTGCCGCAGGGCCCGCTCACGCCCGTGGACCTGCCAGGAGACGGAGGGCCTGCCCAGCTCCCGGCGGACGCCCTGGAACAGTCCGTCGATCTGGAGCGCGGCCGTCCCGTCCAGCTGGAAGCCGCAGCGGGCGCAGCTCTCGTCCAGCCGGTCCCGCACCTGCCCCAGCCTCAGGGCGGGCTGGTCCAGATACTGGGCCAGCAGCCGGTCCAGGTACTCCCTGCACACCTCCTGCCGTCCCGTCTCCCGGTACTGATAACAGCCGTGCTGGAGAATGGACAGCTTATTCTGGACGCTCTTTTTGGTCAGGCCCTTCTCCCCGCGGAGCAGCTGGATGTCAAAGACGGTCCCGCCGAATACCCAGTCCATCAGCACATCCATTCCGGGCGACTTCCCCGCGCCCAGAATGGGAGGCTGGCCGGTACACAGCACCTCCCGCAGGCCCCACAGCGTCACGTGCCGCCGGGGCTCCGGGCCGACCCGGTGCAGCCGCTCCAGGGCCCTCCGGTACTGGCCGAGCTCCTTTTCCAGTTCCTCCGCACCGCCGGGCGGGGCGGAGCGGAGCCTGTCCTCCGTCCTGGCGATCTCTTTTGCCAGGTCAGCCGCCACGTTTTCCTGAAAGGCATCCAGCTTTTTGGCGCTTACCAGCCGTTCCCGCCAGGAACGCTCTCTCTTTCTGGACATGACAACGCACGCTCCTTAAAAGCATCCCGACAGCGTCGGGATGCTCAGTCTGTCGAAAAAGTGGCCTGCGCCACTTTTTCGAGGGAGATGCGCGCAAGATGGACCTCGATTCCGGACGGGAAAGTCGGTCCACCTTGCGCGAGAAGTGTCATTTCCAAGGCGCATGTCCTCGGAAATGACGGATTTTCATTTGATTCCTGCGGCTTCGGCCGCAGGAACGCTTCGGCCGCAGGAACTCTGCGAGGCTTTCCTTCAGGGAAGGTTTTTTAACACGCTCAAGCATCCCGACAGCGTCGGGATGCTTTTCTTCATATCAGCGCGAAAAAACGGGAATCAGAGGGGGAAAAACAAAAGAATCTTTTTGTCGCAATGGCAGGGGAAATAGCTGAATTTAGTGTACCATACAAATTTTTCTTCCGCAATCCCCGGAGAGGGGGGAGGGAGAGGTCCCGGCAGCGTCCCGACGGCTTCCCGGGGCGGCCGGTTGCGGGGTCGAAACATGGGGGGTAAGGTCAAATCAAAGAAAAACGGCAAAGGAGGACGGACCATGTCGAAGGGAGAACTGAGCCATAGAAGGGCGGCCCCGCTCCGCAGCGCAGCCGTGGGCCCCATGGCCGGTGTTGGATATGGCCGGCAGACCTTTGCGGAGCGCGCATACGCTGTTTCCGGGCAGTACTGGGCGGAGCGGCGCGCACAGGCCGGGGCGGACCGGCTGCTCCGGGAGGAGACGCGGCGCCTAATGTCCCGTCCTCTGTCCCGGCCCCGCCCGGCCTGACGGAGCGGCGGCTGTTCTCACAGAAAAAGGGTATGCACCGATGGAGGTGCATACCCTTTTTGCGTTTCCCGCACGGCCATGCCCCTGGGAGCGCTGCGCCGCTATCTTACATCACCCCAGGCCGCGTCGAAAGAGATGGAGACCATTTTTTGGTCGCGCTGGACGCAGTAGATGGGCAGCTGGCGGGTGGTGGCGGATACGCCCACCACAGCGGGGTGATTGACCACATAGAACATGGCGGCGGCTGCCAGCACACAGGCCAAGGCCGCCAGTATTTTGCGCCGGACCAGGAACAGCTTCATGATAAATTCCTCCTCTGATTTCTTATGGTATCTATATATGAGCCGGAGGCGGCCGTCATGTCGCCGGCAGCGCCGACCGGGCGATGGCCGGTGAGATCGAGGTCACGGGCATTGCCTGCGGCGTCACCGGCACCATAATGGACAGCGCTCCCCGCAAGGAGGCCCTGGCCCGATTTGTGCTGGATCAGAAGTAAAAACAACGCGAAAGCGCCCGGACCAAACGTCCGGGCGCTTTCGCATCATCAGAGAAGGCTGTGCGCTGAATCACAAGCCAAAGGAGGGGCCGGAGCGGGGCGGGAGAGGGACCGCGCCGCTCCGGCATAAGATGGGGGAAACAGAATGACTGCACAGCGGATTTTCGTTAGCTAAAGCTAACTATCCGTTGAAAAAATACTACCACATTGATGGGAATATGTCAAGCGGTTTTGCAAAAAAATGTGTCCGCGCCGGAAAAGAGCCGGAACGGACACAAAACGGAGCAATTGGAACAATTTACCCGGCCATAAACAGACGGTCCAGAAAGCGGAGGAAGATGCCGGGTACTGTGAGCCGATCCACCGCCCGCGCGGCCACGATGGGGATGGTCTGAAGCACCTGGCCGTCCACCGTCACCACCATCTCGCCCAGCTTCTGGCCGGCCTCCACCGGGGCTTCCACGTTCTCACACAGGTTGATCTGGGAGGTTACGCTGTTGAGCTGGGCCTTATCCACCAAAATGCGGCTGGACTGAGAAAGCACAGGCTGAACACAGTCCGCCTCGCCCAGAAGCACATCGATGGGGGGCAGGGCCTGGTCGGGGTAGACATCCATCAGCGTATAGTTGGCAAAGCCGTAGTCCAGCAGGGCCCGGGCCGCGTCAAAACGCTCCTGGGAGGTGGGGGACTTGAGCACCACCGCGATGAGCTCCATGCCGCTCCGCTCCGCCGTGGCCGAGAGGCAGTAGAGGGCGGAGTCGGTGGAGCCGGTCTTCAGGCCGGTGGCGCCGTCATAGAAGCGAATGAGCTTGTTGGTGTTGGTGAGCTGAAAGGCGCCGTCCCGCAGAGAGTCCATCCAGATGGTGGTGTACTCCCGGATGGAGGGATGGTTGAGAATCAGCTCCCGGCTCATGAGGGCGATGTCATGGGCGGAGGTCAGGTGCCCGGCGGCGGGCAGGCCGGTGCAGTTGACAAAGGTGGTGTCCGCCATGCCCAGCTCGGCGGCACGCTGGTTCATCAGGGCCACAAAACCCTCCTCGCTGCCCGCCACCAGCTCGGCCAGGGCCACGGCGCCGTCATTGGCGGATACCACGGCCACCGCCTTCAGCAGGTCGCGGACCGTCATCTGCTCCCCTTCCTTCAGCCAGATCTGGCTGCCTCCCATGGAGACCGCGCGGGCCGAGATGGACACCGTCTGGTCCAGGGAGATGCGGCCGCTGTCAATGGCCTCCATCACCAGGAGCAGCGTCATAATTTTTGTCACGCTGGCGGGCTCCAGCTTGTCGTGGGAATTCTGTTCATAGAGAATGGTGCCGGTCTCCTTCTCCATCAGCACTGCCGCGCCGCAGTTGACCGCAGGCGCACCGGATGCAGCCTGGGCGGCGGGGACGGGAAGCGCCAGAAGGGCGGCGGCCAGCACCGCCGCAAGGAGCTTTTTTCTGTGGTTCATATGGCAGTTCCTCCGTGGTTGATTTCTAACACAGAGGATATGGAATTCCGCCCGGTTCTATACAGCGCAGAGAAATTTTGATGAATGGATAAAAAACGCGTTCCCGACAGACGGCCCGGAGCGCGCTCAGCCCTTGGCCTTGGCGGCCATCTCCGCGGCGAAGGCGGACGCGGCGGCCAGGTCCGCCTGGTCGGGGTGGGAGAGGGCGTGGTCAAAGTTGGCCAGGAAGCTGGCAGGCTTCGGGTCATCGGGGTTTTGGGCGGCCATGGCCTCGTACCGGACCCGGACGGCGGCGGGCATCCTTCCCTGGCACATCCAGCCTCCCAGCACGATGTTTCCAGCGGGGAGCAGCGCCTGGGTCCGCTGGAGAATGGCGTCGAAATAGGCCTGACTGCCGCCGAAGCCGGCGGTGCCGAAGAGGGCCACCTGCTTGCCGCTCAGCTTGGCAAACAGCGCCTGCATGGCCGGGGGGCAGACGCCCTTGTCCGTCCAGAAGCCCAGAAAGAGCACCTCCTCCTCGGGGACGGCGGTGTCCGGTCCCACGGCCTCCAGCCGGGCCTCGCCGGCGGGAAGCGCGGCATAAATGGACCGGGCCACCTGTTCGGTGTTGCCGGTGCCGCTGGAATACAAAACTGCGTAACGCATGTACACACATCCTTTCAGGAGACAAAAGCGGAATGAAACGGCCGGAAGCGCTCCGGCAGAAGGAGCATACCACGTCTTGCCGCCCTTGTCGAGGGGGAGAAGGGATGTTATAATATGGTCTGCTATCAAAACGCGGGGCCGTGCAGCGGCCCATAAGGAGGCGCGCGGGATGGAAGGGATGTTTCTGCCGGTCCTGTCTCACTTTCAGAATGAGAATATCTGGATTGCCAGCGACGGCAAGCTGCGCTATCAGGTGACACCCACCACTGTGGCCGGTGAAGACGGAGCAGAGGAGCAGGTGCTGACGGCCGAGATCTGGGAGGGACCCTGGAGCCGGGAGTTCTCCGTCATCGAGTCGGTGGAGCAGTTCCCCATGAGCGGCGGCGGCATTGAGAAGCTGCGGGCCTGGCTGGGCCTGAAGAGCGGGGAGATCAACGCCCGGCCGGACAAGAGCCTGGAGGAGAACATGGCCCGCCGGGAGGCGGCCGTCCAGGCCAGAAAGGCCGCTGAGGCCGCCAAACAGGCGGAAGGGGAGAAAAGCTGACCTAATTTCTGGTTAAAACTGTAAAAAACCGCGCCTGTCAAAACGACAGGCGCGGTTCAGCTTGTCGAAAAACCTCCCAGAAGGGGAAGCCTCGCAGAGTTCCGTCATCCGCAGATGACGGAATCAAATGAAAATCCGTCATTTTCGGGGACATGCGCCTCTTTGCCGACAATTTCATCAGAAATCGAGGCAAAAATTTCATGAAGCTCCTTCGAAAAAGTGGCGGAAGCCACTTTTTCGAAAGCCTGAACCGCGCCTATCAAAACGACAGGCGCGGTTTTTGTTATGGCGTTCAGGCCTCCGCGGCGGCGAAGAGACCGGCGGCCCGGAGAACCAGGACAGCCAGCTCAGCCCGGGTGGCGGTGGCCTTGGGGGAGAGGGTGTCTCCCGTGCCGGTACCGGCGACCAGGCCGGCCTCCACGGCCCAGGCCATGGCGTCGGCGGCATAGCCGGAGACGTCGGACGCGTCGGCGTAGGCGCTCAGATCGGCCCTGCCGCTCACGTCCAGCCCCAGAGAGGCGGCGTAGTTGTACAGCATGACCACGGCCTGCTCCCGGGTGAGGGCGGCAGTGGGGTAGAAGGCGCCGCTGCTGCCCTGGACCACGCCGGCGGAGGCGGCCCAGTTGACTGCGTCGGCGAACCAGACGCCGTCGGCCACGTCGGAGAAGCCGGCGGACTCAGCCTCGGGAGAGCCGGCCAGCCGGTAGAGGACCATGGCCAGGGCGCTGCGGTCGGTGGTGCTCAGGGGGAGGAAGGCGCCCTTGCCGTTGCCCTGGAGCAGATCCTGGGCGGTGGCGCTGCCCACGGCCTCGGCGTACCAGTCAGAGGACTCCACGTCGGTATATCTGGCGGCGGCCAGGGCCTTGGCGTTGTCGCCGCTGTCGGCGCTGCCGGTGCAGATGCCACCCAGCAGGCTGGCAAAGGCGGTGTTGCTGATGAAGTTGAACTCATCCCGCTGGTGGACCTTGTTGGTCAGGGTATTGGCGAAGAGGACCAGGTTCAGGCCGCCGCCGTGGTACTCGATGGCCTGGACAGAGTTGTTGAGGAAGTCGGCATAGTGCGCGCCGGTGCTGGGCAGGAAGCCCTCCAGCAGCTCCCGGGAGCCGTCCAGCTGCACCAGCACCTGGGCGCCGTCGGGGATGGCGGAGAAGTATCCGGCGCCGTAGCCGTAGAGCACGTCGTCGCCCTCGGCCACATAGCTGGCGGTCACCAGGCTGTCGGCGGGGTAGGTCACATAGGCCAGGGCGTCCATGGCGGAACGGTCCACGGTCTCCCGGACCAGCTCGCCCTCGGCAAAGAGGGACACGGCGGAGCGCATGGCGTTGGAGCCGTAGCCGATATAGGGGGTACCGGCCTTGACGGCGGCCAGGGCCTGGTCGTCCAGGGCGGCGGCGCCGATGATGAGGTCGGCCTCAGCGGCGTTGTCGGTGACGGTGAAGCCCAGCAGCTCCATGGACTGCCGGTCGTAGTTGTACTGGGCGGCTCCGCTGACCAGGGTGCTCTTGACAAAGCCGGTCTCATTGTCGGCGGGCTTGCCGGAGATGTAGATCACAGGGGCCTTGGTGATGGTCAGGGACAAAGGGGCCTCTGCGGCGGCCACGCCCTTGCCGGTGAGCAGGTAGGTCTGGGAGACGGACTGCCAGTCGGCGTAGTCGCACAGGAAGGAGCCCTTGTCCTCGCCGGTGAGGATCATGGCCACGGTCTTGCCCGCCCGGAGCAGGTCGTTGACGGCGCTGGTGGAGTCCTCGGAGGCATTGGACAGGATGACCTTTTCACCGGTGACGCCGGTGAAGGAGGAGGACACATCCCAGCTGTCGGACACAGAGCAGGCGGCGGCGATGGCCTCATAGGCGGCGGGCTCGGCGCAGGTGATCATATCAAAGCCGCGGGTGTGGTTGAAGGCGGTGATGCCCTCGGAGTAGAGGACGGGCCACTCGGTGATGACAGTGCCGTCGTACAGCACGCCGTTGGCCACGCTCCGCTTGGCCTGATACATGGAGACCACGGCGGTGCCGGCGGGATACTCCACTCCGCCGTAGGAGAAGGCCTCGTCGGCCACCATCACGTCCACGCCGTTGCGGGTGAGATAGGTGAGCATTTCATCGGCGGCCTGGAGGTTGCTCTGATTGGCGCCGTCCAGGGGGATGATGTAGCACTCGGGATAGAAGTTGCCGTTCTGGCCCTCGCCGTCGTACTCGGGGCGGAACAGATCGGCCTCGGCGCCCTCCACGTCGTACTGGTCGGCGAACCACTGGCCCACCAGCTCGTAGGCGTCGGAGTTGGCGTTGGTCACGCCCCGCTCAAAGATTTTGGTCTGGCAGAGCAGGTAGCTCTCCTTGTTCTGGGCGATGTAGTCGCTCTGGCCCAGCTGGCCGTAGGCCAGGGCGGTGACCATATAGTCGTCGTAGGCGGGGACCTCCACGGTGTAGGACACCGTGCCGTGGAGCATGGCGTACTGGGGGGTATAGCTGGTGGACATGTCGTCCCAGGGGTCGTACCACTGGGTCTGATAGCTGCCGTCGGCGTTGACCTCGCCGGTGTAGCTCAGGTAGTCCCGCTGGGGGGTCACATAGCTGTTGTGGCCGCCGTTATTGGCCACGGCGGCAATGCCCAGGGCCTCGCCGCCGGTCATCAGGTGCTCGGCCAGCAGGTCGTACTCAAAGTTTGGCTCGTGAGGGGGATCGCAGGGCTCGCACTGGAAGGTCTCCACCCGGCCGTGGAACTCGGCGAAGCTGACAGGGTTCCACTCCGCGATGAGGGCGGTCATGTTCTGGGTCTCGGCCTGGGTCTGGAAGGAGTTGTCCCGGTTCAGGTCGAAGCCGCCGGAGGAGGTACGGGTCAGGTAAGTGCGGCCCTCCACGTTCTCCTCGGGCACCAGAATGAAGAACACGTCGCTGAGGAGGTCGTCCACATTGACGGTCTCGGTCTCGATGGTGTAGTACTTCTCCAGGTCCACCACGGTGGACACGTCGGCGGTGGTGCCGTCGGCGTTCTTACCCTTGATGTAGCCCAGGTAGGTGGCGGTGTCGGCCACCAGGTCGGGCACGGCCACGGAGCCGGCCTCCCCCTCGGGGCCCATCTGGGCGGCCAGCTCGGCCTCGCCCTCGGCGGTGAAGCCGGTGAGCCTGTCGTAGTCGATGGCGCCGTCGCCGGCGGCGGCGTTGAGGAGCATCCAGGCAAAGGCGGTGACGCCGTCGCTGGCGGCCACCTCGTTGGCGTGGACGTTGGAGTACATCACGGGCACCTGGTAGTCGCCCAGGGTACCGTTCTCAATCTTGGCGATGAGGGCGGAGGGGTCATTCTCGGCCTCCTCCTTAATCTCCTGCCACTTCTCCACGGCGGCCTTGTCCCTGGCCACGATGAGGTAGGGCATGTCCAGGCTCTCCAGCCCGTTGTCGCCCTGGCTCATGCCCATGGAGAACTTCTCCACGTACAGGTCGGTGTTCTCAGCGGCAAAGGCTACCATCTCGTCCAGTTCGGCATAGAGCTCGTCCATGGTGTGGAACTGGTCGTAGGGGGCAATCTTCACGCCCACGGAACCCAGGGTCTCCCCGTCGGCCTGAGCGGTCAGATTGAAGTAGCCGCACACGTCCATATAGTAGCCGCCGTTGGTGTGAGGCACGCTGAAGTCGTCCAGGAAGTAGCAGCTGTTGGCAAAGGTCAGGGTCACGTACACCTGGCCGTCCGCCTCCTCGGCGGAGGCGCTCAGGTCGGTGAAGAAGGGGGTCTCCCCGTCCTTGCACATCCAGGTGCTCAGGGCGCCGCCCTCAGTCTGGTTGGGGAACAGGGTGTCGTCCAGGTAGTCCTGGGTCTCGTCGGGCACCAGGGACCACACAGCCTCAGCGGCGGCGGCCTGGGCCTGGTCCAGGGTCATGTCCACCGGGAGCATGACCTTGAAGGTCCGCTCGGCGGTGAGGGAGATGGCGTTCTCTCCGCCGTCCTCCGTGGTGTTGACAAAGCTGGCGGCAGGGGCGGCGGTGGTCTCCGCCTCCGCGGCAGCGGCGGGCACAGAGACCAGCGACAGGCACATGGCCAGCGCCAGAATCAGAGACAGCCACTTGTTGGGGGTGTGGGTACTGCTTTTCATTTGCTTCACCTTTCCTTCTCTCAAATTGCAGGCACACAGAATAAAAATACGGAATACTCACAATTATGTGAATAATTATGAAAGAATAATACCACTGAGAAGGAAATGTGTCAACTGTCCAAAATAGTAAAAAATATATAAAAAATATAGTATAATATAGAAATATTTTAGACAAAAAAGAAACAAAGCGTGAAAAGAGGGCGGAGAGAAAGGGCGAAAACAGATAAAAAGAGGAACAGAAAAGGCGCCCTGTCAAAAAACAGGGCGCCTTTTGCGCCGGAATATTCAGAAAGCAAAATCTACGGCCACCCGCTGCTCGACGACCTTTTTGATGTAGTCCACCACCTCCAGATGTGCGGGGTGGTTGGCATAGGCGGAGAGGGTGGCGGTATTGTCGGTCTCCACGATAAGGGCCAGGTCGAAGTTGCCCTGGATGGAGCCGATGTCAATGCCGATCTCCATGCGCTTGACCTCAGGGATGACCCCAACCAGGGCCAGCAGGCGCTGCCGGACCAAGGCACAGTTCTCGGCCCGGGACTTGCCCTCGGCCTCGTCCTTGAACTTCCATACGACAATATGCTTGAGCATGGGAAAACCTCCTCTGTAAAGTCACCGGAGCCGCCGGGCGGGCAGGCAGACAAAAATCCGGGGAGAAACGCCGCTGTGTTTCCACCAGAATGACCGTTGCGCCGGACGTCTCGTTATATTATAATGCCTACGGTGCAGAGGGGCAAGCCCGGAGTGAGGCGGTCGCCTCTGCATGCCGGCAGAATCCGGCGCAGACGCGGACCCTGCGGCACTCTTCCTGAAAGAAGGAAAAAGCATGGAATATCGGATGAATCGAAGTCTGAGGACCTCTTACCTCCTGGCGGGCGCGGTGTTTGTGGCGGCGGCGGTGCTGCTGTGGGTGTGCAGCGCTCTGGAGCTGACAGGGGACGACAGCCTGCGGCTCCTGTGCCGCATCGGCGCCGTGGTGGTGGCGGTGCTGGGGGCGGCATCTCTGCTGCGGCCCGTCCGGGCCAGGGTCCGGCTGGAGGATGACGACACCCTCCTCTGCTGCGAGGGCTACGGCCCCGCCAGACGGATTCCCATGGGGGATATCGCCCGGGTGGACCTGCTGGGCGGCCGCCGGATGGCCATCTTCCTCAAGAACGGCAGGCGGGTAAACCTGGAGTTCCTCTTTGAGGGACGGGAGATCTTTCTGGCTGAGCTGCGGTCCAGAGGGATCCCGGCGGAGACCCCGGCCAGGCGATAAGAGAATCAGAATAGACGCGGAGCGCCGCGCCCCTCAGGGGCGCGGCGCTCCGTTTTTTTTGCACGGTGGAAAGGCGGCAGTCAGTATGCAGGGTTTATACCTGTTGTCAGGAGGGTGAGGGTGCCGTCGGGGGAGACGGTACAGAGGTATGTGACGGCTCCGCTGCCCAGCCTGAGGAGGGTCTGGTCGCCTGCCTGTGTGAGATAGACAGTGAAGTAGCTGTCCATCGGTATGAACAGATCCAGCGGTATGGGCGCACCCACGCCGTCGGAGAGAAAGAGCTGGGCCCTGTCATCTGAGGAGGAGGCGAAGCAGACTATGTTGGCGGAGGTGACCACGGCGAATTCATTGCCCTGGGTCAGAAACACCGGCTCGCCGCCGGCCCGGAGGGCGTAATAGTCGCGCGCATTCTCCGGGATGGCGGGGAGGGTGTAGAGCAGGAGGGACAGGTCGGGGGAGGCGCCCAGCAGGGAGAGTATATGCCCCTGGGCCAGCACCTGGGACACCGGGTCGCCCCACAGATCGTCAAAGCGGTAGAGCACGTTCGCTTCACTGCGGCCGGTGGTCTGGACCACAAGGCTGTTTCCGTCCTGAGAGACATAGGCCGCGGAGGGGATAGTGCTCTCCGGGAACACAGGCGAGGCAGCCGCCTCACGGTCCATCAGCCAGAGCCCCTGGTCGGTGTCCAGGACCTTTTCCAGAAGGGTGGATACGTTGTACTGAGAGATAGCGAGGGGGCTGTCCGTGACATAGGTGGTGCGGATCTCAGCATAGGAGGGGGCGCAGAGGGCGTTCAGCGCGAAGGACCCGATCCGATGGGGCTCCTCCCCTTCCCGGTAGAACCAGGTGGAAGCGCCGCTGTCATCCTCCGTGACATAGAGAAGCTGGGTGCCGTCCTGGTTGAAGAGCGGGCTCGCCGAGAGGGAGAGGCAATCGGTGATCTGGGTGCTCTCTCCGCCCTTCCAGGCGTACAGGTGGCAACTGCCGCTGCGCATAGAGACGTAGTACACAGTGCCGCTGTCGGTGACCAGGAGGGGAGAGATGTCATCCGCGGGCAGGCCCTGGGACTGGCCGCCGTCCAGGGAGAGGTAATAGTAGCGGGGCCCGGAGTCGGGGATGAGCGCCGTCTCCCACACAAGGGACTTGCCGCCGTAAGAGAGAAGGGCAGAGTAGGCGGCATCCTCCACCGCTGTCACCGGCGGGGCGTCTCCCTGCTGAAAATGGAGCCGGTGCTCCCCGTCCACCCAGACGGCGGTGCTCCCGTCGCAGGAGAGAGAGCAGCTCTGCGCCTGCTGCGCAAGCATGGCGCAGCTCTTGGAATCGGCCCGGTAGAGGTCGCCCTCGGCGTCCACCAGGAGGAGCACGGGCTCATCCTCATCCAGGAAGGAGGCAGAGACAGAGCGGAGGCCGGCGCTCTCCGCCGGAAGGGTCAGCAACCGCTCTGTACCGCTCCACAGCTCCAGCTGGGTGGCATCCTCATTTAACAGCAGGGAAAAGAACCAATCGGTGTACAGACCAAAGGAGGGGTCCAGCTGGGGCGGGCGGGTGAGGAAGAAGGTCAGCGCGCCTGCCGCCGCAGCCAGCACCAGCACTGCCGGAATCACAAACCGGGGCAGCCGCCGCTTTGGGCGAGGCGGGGAGGGGAAGGCTCCGGAGAGGGAGACGCAGGGGAAGCATCCTCCCGGGCGGGGAGGGCCGCGCCGCAGCGGCCGCAGAAGCGGTCGTCAGGGCCGTAGGGGAAGCCGCAGTTGGGACAGAACACGGAACATCGCCTCCAGAACGTCGGAAGTGACAGAATATACTGCCATGAAATCCATCCTAGCACACCGGCGGAGCAATGGCAAGAAGAGAAAAGAAAAAGGAGCGGCACTGGCCCCAAAGGTATGGAAATGGGTGACAGAGGGGAGAAAACGTGCTATACTGTCCACAGCTGCGCGTATGCCGCGTATCGGAAAGAAAGGACAATGCACAATGAAATGGATGAAACGTACGGCCGCCCTGGGGGCCGCCGCCCTGCTGGCGCTGTCTCTCGCGGCCTGCTCCGGCGGGAACGCCGATGAGACGGTAGCCGCCGCGCTGGAGAAGGTGAAGAGCGCCTCCAGTCTGGACGCTGTGATTGAGATTGCGGCGGAGTACACCTCCGAGGATCAGGACCTGTCCGTTACCAACCGGATGAATCTGACCACCTTCCAGGAGCCGCTGAAGATTAAGGCGGAGGTGGCGCTGGACATGGCCAGCGGCGAGGATACCTTCAATCAGACCATCACCATGTACGCCCAGAGGGAGGGGGAGGAGCTGGTGCAGTACGCCACCGACGGCAGCTACTGGGCCAAGCAGACCACCACCCAGGAGGTGCTGGACACCTATAATGCCGGGGATACGCTCTCCGACTACCTGGCCGGAGCCTCCGGCTTCAGAAACAGCGGCACGGAAACCGTCAATGACGCCCAGGCGGTGAAGTACACCGGTTCCCTCAGCGGCAAGCCCCTGGTGGATATCCTGGAGGCAAACGGCTATCTGGAGTCCATCTCCTCCATGTCCGAGGACCAGCAGAGCAAGATCAAGGCCGATCTGGAGGGCATGCCCGCCGCTGAGATCGCCGTATGGGTGGACCAGGCGGGCTACCTGGTGAAGATGGAGATGGATATGCTGAAGGTTATTGACAACATGGAGGCCAGCATCGACGAGACCCTGGGCCACCCCGGCACCACCGACGAGGAGGCGGCCAGCGAGCTGGTGAGCTCGGTGATCCGCATGACCTGCGCCAATTTTGACGCGGCCACGGAGTTTGAGATTCCCGCCGAGGCGCTGGAGGCGGAGGACCTGACGGCGGCCGGCCAGGACGGCAGTGCTGGCGAGAGCGGCGAGACTGCCGTGGAGTAAACAGAATACATATTAAATATAGGA
>CAJFTA010000010.1 GCA_904419835.1 uncultured Pseudoflavonifractor sp.
GCTTCCGGGGCATTCGATTCCACGCGAGGCGGGCGGCTGCCCCCTCGCGCTCCCCCGCCCCGACACAGCCCGATTCTGTTCAACCAAGGTTTTTTGACACGCTGAAAAACCGCCTTCCGATCTCCTATCGGAAGGCGGTTTTTTCTGTGCGCTGCGTTCAGCCGGCGGTCTGGCGGCGCACTGCATGCCCAGTCCGTGCTGGAAACTGCGAAGATAGAAGAGGGCCCGCGGCAAAGTGCCGCAGGCCCTCTGACACGCCCGGCGCGGGGAAGTCCCGGCGGGCTGGCATTTAATAATTCTTGGCCTGGAGCTCAAAATAGGCCTGGGGATGGGCGCACACAGGGCAGACCCCGGGGGCCTCCTTGCCCACGTGGATGTGGCCGCAGTTGCGGCACTTCCAGATGTACTCCTCGCCGCGCTTAAAGACCACGCCCTCCTCCAGATTCTTCAGGAGGGTCAGGTAGCGCTCCTCGTGCTCCTTCTCAATCTTGCCCACGCCGGAGAACAGGAAGGCCAGACGCTCAAAGCCCTCCTCCTTGGCCGTCTCGGCCATCTCCTTGTACATCTGGGTCCACTCCTCGTTCTCGCCGGCGGCGGCGGCCTTCAGGTTGGCCGCGGTGTCGCCGATGCCGCCCAGCTCCTTGAACCACAGCTTGGCGTGCTCCTTCTCGTTGCCGGCGGTCTCCTCAAAGATGGCCGCGATCTGCTCGAAGCCCTCCTTCTTGGCCTTGCTGGCAAAGTAGGTGTACTTGTTCCGGGCCATGCTCTCGCCCGCAAATGCCTTCCAGAGATTGGCCTCCGTCTTGCTGCCCTTCAGTTCCATTGCAAAAACTCCTTTCTGATGTTGGTCTTCTGTGTTGAATCGGACTCAGTCCGCGCTCTTCCAGTAGCCGTGGAGATTGCAGATTTCATAGGCCTTCACTTCGCCGTCGGCGCTGAAGGTGCGCAGTTCCGGCTTGTCGCCGGGCTTGGGGAATTTCATGGTGACGGTGTCGCCGCTGACGGCGGCAATCAGGGGGATGTAGTGCTCGTCAAGCATGGGGTGCTCCACCTCGCCCACCTTGACGGTGACGGAGTAGCCATGGCCGTGGGCGGCCTTTTCCACCACGGGAACATGCTTCTCCATGGCGCCGTCCGTGGTGTTGGGCGCCAGCTCCTCCATCTTCTCGCCGCAGCAGAACAGGGGCACCCCCTTATCCACCACCTTGAACACGATGTTGCCGCAGTGCGCGCAGCGGTACAGCTTCAGTTCCATCTTTTTTCCTCCCTCTCGGTTACAGAATATCAGGTCTTAATATCTTATGCAAGCAAAAATATTTCCTTTAATTAACAGTAATGATTACTGATATTATACTATCAGACTTCCCTGAAAAAAGCAAGCTATTTCGAAAAAAATTTTTACCGCTTCTAATCTCAGTATTCCGGCACATACTACGAGACGGATGGAGCACCAGCCAGAAATGCAAATTGACAGGAGGAACACAATGAAACGAACTTTTGCGCTCTTTATTCTGAGCTTGACGGTGGCGCTTGGCGCCACGGGCTGTTCTTCACAAAAAATGCCTGACGTGACCCCCACGCCCACGCCCGTCGTTTCCCCCGACATGCCTGACGGTACCCACAGCAGTCAGGCGCCCTCGGCGACGCCCTCCGCCATGCCCGCCCCCTCTGCCAGCGATGGCAGCTACTACTCCGACGAGAACGGCCATGTGGAGGGCGACGCCCAGAACAATATGGACAACGCGGGCGATGCCGCCAGAGACGCCGTGGACGATGCGGGCAATGCCGCCAGGGATGTCATTGACGGCGCCGGCCGGGCCGTGGAGGATATTGGAAGAGGCGTTGAGGACATCGGGAAAGGTGTGGAGCGGGCAGTAAAATAATTTAAGCCCCATTGCCTCCACGGAGAAAATGCCGCTCCTTCACCGGGGCGCGATGGCGAAAGAACGCATATGCACAGCGGCGCTGCAGCCAGGCTGCAGCGCCGCTGTGCCGTTTGGGGGCCAGCGGGCATGGTATCAAAGCGATTGCGCTCAATATCATATCCCTTTTATTCAAACTGACTGTAATAGAGCGCGGCATAGGCGCCTTTTTTCGCCAGCAGCTCCTTATGGCTGCCCTGCTCAATGATATTTCCGTGTTCCATGTACAGAATCATATCCGCGTCCCGAATCGTGGAGAGGCGGTGCGCAATCACGAAGCTGGTCCGCCCGCTCATCAGCTTCTTCATCGCCTTGCCGATCTCCACTTCCGTGCGGGTATCCACGCTGGAGGTGGCCTCGTCCAGAATAATAATAGGCGGGTTGCAGAGGAACACCCTGGCTATGGTGATGAGCTGGCGCTGTCCGGCGGACAGGTTGGCCGCCTCGTTGTCCAGCATGGTGTCGTAGCCCTGGGGCATGGTGCGGATAAAGTAGTCCACCTTGGCCGCCTTTGCCGCCGCAATGATCTCCTCGCGGGTCGCATCCGGCTTGCTGTACGCGATATTTTCGGCCACCGTGCCGCTGAACAGCCAGGTGTCCTGGAGCACCATGCCGAAGTTTTTGCGCAGGCCGCTGCGGGTCATTTCGGCGGCGCTCACGCCGTCCACAGTAATTTTTCCGCTGTTTACCTCGTAGAACCGCATCAGCAGATTGACCAGCGTGGTCTTGCCCGCGCCGGTGCTGCCCACCACGGCGATTTTCTGGCCGGGCCTGGCGGCAAAGCTGATATCCTTCATCAGCAGGTGATCCGGGCTGTATCCAAAGCTGACGTGTTCAAAGGCGATGTTGCCGTTTGCATGTTCCAAAACAGCGGGTTCCGCCGGGTCGGGGATCTCCTCCTCGCTGTCCAGCAGCTCAAAGGTGCGCCTGGCGGAGGCCAGCGCGGACTGCAGCGAGTTGATCATGAAGGACGCCTCTGTCAGGGGCTCCGCCGTCTGGTTGACATACTGGAAAAACGCCTGCACAACGCCCACCGTCATGGCTCCGTCCAGCATGGCCTTGCCTGCGATAATGGCAATTACCACATTGGCAAACCGGTTCAGCAGGCGGATAAGGGGGTTGACGCAGTTGGTCAAAAAGTCCGCCTTCTGGTTGGCGGCGCGGTTTTTCTCCGCGGCCGCAGTGACATGGGCAAGGCTCTCCTCCTCGTGGTTATATGCCTTGATGACATTCCGCCCGTTATAGTATTCCTCCACAATGCCGGTCAGCTCACCGATTGTCTCCTGGCGTTCAGCCGCGCAGAGCAGGTTCTTTTTGGCCACAATCTGGGTAATCACCACGCTGACGGCCATGAAGGCCAGAAAAATGCAGGTCAGAAAAGCGCTGTAATAGAGCATGACGGACAGAGAGCCGATGATCGTGCCTATGGCCACCACCAGCTTCAGCAGACCGGTCTGGAGCACCTCGGATATTTTATCCAGGTCGCTGGTGACACGGCTGAGGATCTCACCGGCTTTGTTCTGGTCAAAGAAGCGGAGGGGAAGCCGGTTGAGCTTTCGGGCGATCTGGTTTCGCAGTTCCAGGTTCAGGCTCTCCGCCACATTTGCCATCAGGTAGGACTGCAGATAGTAGAACATCCAGGTAAAGCAATACTGAATGCTCAGCTGTGTCAGTTCCTGTCCCATATTGGTCCAGGTGATGGAAAACGGAACGCCGTCCCTCCAGGCGGCCTGTATGCTCTGCCAGAGGTGGTCGACGACCACCGCGCTGAACATCGGGGTATAGATGCTCAGGCCCACATAGATCACGATGGAAACGGCGACAACAGCAAGGCGGGCGCGCTGTCTCTTCAGCTGGCCGAACAGCCGCGCCACAGTGCTCCGGCTGTTCGGGCTTTTCATCGTCCGGCTCATGCTTCCTGCGCCTCCTTTGTCTGCGATTCATAGATTTCCCGATAGACCGGGCAGTTTTGCAGCAGCTCGTCGTGGGTGCCGATACCGACCATCCGTCCCTCGTGCAGGACGACGATCTGGCTGGCATGCTGAATGGTGCTGACCCGCTGGGCAATGATCAGCACAGCGGCGTCTTTTGTCTCTCTCGCCAGCGTCTTTCGCAGCGCCGCGTCGGTTTTGAAGTCCAGCGCCGAGAAGCTGTCGTCAAAGATGTAGAGCTCCGGCTTTTTTACCAGGGCCCTGGCGATGGACAGGCGCTGCTTCTGCCCGCCGGAGAAGTTGGTGCCCCCCTGGGCCACAAAGGAATTGAGTCCGTCCGGCAGCGAGCGGATGAAGTCGCCCGCCTGGGCCACATCGGCCGCATGCATCAATTCCTCTTCACTGGCATTCTTGCTGCTGTAACGCAGATTGCTGGCTATGGTGCCGGAAAACAGCCAGGCCTTCTGCTGCACATAGGCCAGATGATCCCGCAGACAGCGCTGGGTCATCTGCCGGATATCGGTGCCGTTCAGGCTCACAGAGCCGCCGGTCACATCGTGGAACCGGAGAATCAGCGACGCAACGGTGGATTTTCCGCTGCCGGTACCGCCGATAATGGCGGTGGTCTCCCCCCGCCTGCATACAAAATTCAGGTGGCTGAGGGTATCCTCCTCCGCGTCGGCAAAGCGGAAGGACACGTCCTGGAAGGCCAGGATCTCATCGCCCCGCCCGCCGGACGCCTGGGGATCTTCAGAGACCATATCCTGAATTTCCGGCGTATGCTCCAGAACCGCCTGCACACGTCCGCAGCACTCCAGGGCGCGGGGCATGGTCAGAATCACCATCTGGGCCATCATCAGGAAATAGAGCACCATCATCGCGTACCCAATGACAGCGGTAATGTCACCGATCTGCAGGTTCCCGGTGCTGATCCGCCCGCCGCTGGTCCAGTAGACAATCACGACGAAAAGGTTGACGAACAGGAAGGAGAGGCCGTCCAGATTGGCAAAGCGCCGGTTCGCCTTAATCGATGTCGCGGCATAATCGGCGAAAGCCTCGCTCATACGTTTTTCTTCCCTGGCCTCGTTGTTAAAGGCCCGGACCACCCGAACGCCGGTAAGATTCTCCAGTAAAATAGTGGTCATCCGGTCCAGCAGCTTCTGCAGCCTTTTGAACAGCGGGGAGGCGCTTTTCATAATAAACAGCGCCAGCACAAAAACGACTGCTACCACAGCCAGCAGAATAAATCCCATCTGGATATCCAGGCGGAAGGCCAGCGTCAGGGCGACGACAAAGATCACCGGAACGGGCAGCACCATCTGAATAAAGCTGGTCAGCGCGAACTGGATGGTGGTGATGTCGGACACCGTCCGGGTGGTAATGGATGCGGTGCCGAAGTGCCGGAAGTCGTAGATGGAGAGCTTGAGGGATTTCTTATAGAGGGCTACCCGCATGTCCTTGCCCACCCGCGCGGACAGAGCGGCGCAGCTGTAGCCGCCCAGAATGGCGCAGACGCCGGAAATCAGCGATGCGGCCGCCATCTTCATCCCCGTGCTGAGCAGCACTTCAAAGGTCGCGCCGGAGGTCCCCAGATTGAGCATCTCTGCGGCAAAGGTGGAGATGATCAGGGCGCCCGTTACATCCGCAATCAGGAGCAGGATGGTTGCCGCACATAATTTCCAGTGTGGTTTTATAAATTGCAGAATGAGCTTCATGCTGTTATCAGTCCTTTTCCCTTTGTTAAAAAAGCGCCCGGTTATTCTTTCAAATAACCGAGCGCACTCGACATCTTTTCCGGTTTTTGCAGCTGCGGCTGTTAACCTTCCGATGAATATCAGTATTGAATTTTGCGGCCCTTTCTCCTTCCGTCCGGGAGCCTCCAGGTCTATTTGTATGAAATCGGACTTTTGGAAGTATATACGGACGCCTTCCATTTGTCAAGCTCTTTTACAAAAAATTCTTTGTGGTTTTACGGCTTGTCGCTGACCGCGTTTTGCTGGAGCGATATGTGTGCCATCCCGCTGTATTATGTATCCTCTCCCGGTCCCGCGCAGCAGGAAAGGACAGGGGAGGCGATGCCGGCAGAACCTGCACCGCCTCCCCTGTCCTTTATTGCGGGACCTCGCCATGAGACGCGGCCCTTTCCTTTCCGGATTGCTGCGTCTGCCTGGAAAACCGGAGGACCAGCGCGGTGCGGTCGTCCGGGCCAACCTCCTTGCCGTCGCTCCCGTCAATGAGGGCGCAGGCCAGGTCCTTGGGGCTGTCCCCTTCAAAGGCGGAGAACATGTCCCGGAGCCACTGATCCTCACCGCCGCCGGCCACCCCGTCGCTGACCAGCAGTACCATGTCTCCCGGCTCAAGCCTGAGGGTGGTCACATCGGGCGCGCCGCCCTCTCCCACGGAGAGACCGGCGGGCAGGGACGCGCCGGTGATGCGGGTCACGGCCTTTCCCTTCCGCACATAGGTGGGAGCCGCGCCGTACTTATAGACCCACATAGCGCCGGTGAACAGGTCCAGCCGCAGCAGATCGATGGTGGTAAAGCCGCCGGAGCTCTCCCCCCGGAGGGCAAGGGCGGAGCTGATGGTTCTCAGGGCGGTCTCCGGCGGGATGCCCGCCCGGAGGAACTGCTCCAGCAGCCGCACCGCCAGGGAGGAGTCCTTCTCCGCCGCCGCGCCGCTGCCCATGCCGTCGCACAGGAGCACGTACAGGCTGCCGTCGTCCAGCTTAAACCAGGCCCCTGTGTCCCCGCTGACGGTCTGGCCGTCCTTCTTCCGTGCCGCCACGCCGGCCACCGCCATAAAGGGCTCCGCCTGGGCGAAGACCAGCTTGTTCAGCCGCTTCCCCTCCTCCTCGCCGGCGGAGCGGAGAGGCACGCCCGCCAGGGCGGAGAGTTTTTTCAGCTCCTCGGGGGTCCGCAGGCTGTCCAGCCCACGGCCCTCGATCTCCACCCGCAGGCGGCCCGCCTGGTCGTAAAAGGCGGCGGTCTCCCCCTCCAGTCCCAGGGCGGTCAGGTGCTGGCGGATGCGCTTCTCCCGCACCGGGTCGGGCACCAGCTCCCGGCCGAACTCCGCCGCCGCCGTCCCCAGCACCTCGGCCAGGGCGCCGTACTCCCGGCACACCGCCGACCGGTTGTCCCTCAGGCGGGCGGCGTACTGCCGCCGGTAGAGCAGGCCCACCAGCTCCTCATTGGCCGCCGCCAAAAAGGCGGAAAACCGGAGGCACCGGTTGGAGAAGTGGGGCGGAAAGTCCTCCGGCTCTCCCCTGCCCCGGTCCAGCATGGCGGGAAGGGCGTCGTTGAGGGCGTTGAAGGTGGCAATATAGTCCCGCTGCCAGCAGGCCGCCTGGAGGGCGCATTTGCGGCACACCCGGTTGGCCGCCCGGTCAAAGATGGCGGCGGCGTCATTGTCGTTGGGGGCGGCGCCTCCCAGGCTCTGCCGCAGGGACTCCTGGAGGGACCGGAAGGCCCCCGCCGCCCCGTCCAGACGGTCCCGCAGGTACTCCTGGGCCTTGGCCGTGGTATCCCGCCGCCGCTCGGGCACCGAGAGAGCCGCCGCCCACCGGAAAGCCCGCTGAGGCAGCACCATAAAGATGACGGAGGCGATAAAGACCTCATAGAGGATGGAGATCTGGAGGCCGTTGTCCCAGGTCCACAGCACCGCCACCGCGTTGGCGATGACATAGGCCAGAGCGGCGAACAGCTTGCCCTGCCGCCGGAACACGCCGGTGATCAGCCCGGCGAAGCCAAAGGCCATGCTGTAAAAGGGTGCGCCTCCGGCGGCCACATCCATGGCCAGTCCGGCGGCCACGCCCGTCGCCGCCCCCACGCCGATGCCGCACTGGTACCCGGCTATCATCACCGCCAGGGCGGCGGAGAACCGGCCCAGAGAGATGGTGCCGTCAAAGAGGGTGATCTTGCTCATGGTGATGAGCACCGTGCCCCCCAGGATAAGAAAGCTGACCATCTGCCGCATGGTCAGCTCGCCGCCGTCCTCCTTCCGCTTCCAGGGGGAGAAGACAATGCGGTAGAAATAGACCGCTCCGGCGGTGAGAATCAGCTCGGTGGCAAAAAAGATGGTGTCCACCGTCAGCCAGCCCCGCTTGGACAGGTACACAAAGCCGGTGACAAAGTTCATGGCGGCCGACACGGCGGGCATGAACCAGGCCGACCGGTACACCTTCACATCATAGAAGGCAAAGGACACAGAAAAGATGAGGATGGCCGCCGCCACATACCGAAGTCCCTGGGTAAAGCCCTGAAAGGAGAGGTACCCGAAGCAGGCCCCCAGCAGGGCGGAAAAGCCGTCCAGCCCGGAGCCGGAGGCCCCCACCATGGCCAGCCCGAAGGGAGCGCAGCCGCCGAAGATCTCCGCTCCCGACAGCATGGCCCCCAGCAGGAGCCGGATCACGCACTCCGCCGTGCGTACCAGCGCCGGGGCCCGGAGCACCAGACGGCCGGTGTCCCGCATCTCCTCCCTGGCCCGGGCGGCCCGGGTTTTCAGCTTTTCTTTCGTCGCCATGTTCGCACGTCTCCTTTTTCCTCCCGGCTTGTCCCACAGGGAGGTGCATCGGAGACAGTATAATCCATTATATGGAAAAACTCAGTCGGAAACAGACAGGGTTAGAAAATAAATAAGTTGCAAAAAAGCGCCGTTCTCTCTATTTAGCAAAGAGAAAACGGCGCTTTCTGTCATAAATTTCTGAAAAATCTCAGGTCAGGCTGCTCAGCACGGCCCCGGCGGCCTCCAGGGTGCGGCTCAGGTCCTCATGGCTGTGGGCGGCGGAGACGAACATGGCCTCAAACTGGGCGGGGGCCAGGTAGATGCCCCGGTCCAGCATGCCGGCGAAGTACCGGGCGTACATGGCCACGTCGCTGCCCTTGGCATCGGTGAAGGTGTTCACGTCGGCGGGTGTGAAGAAGGGGGCCAGCAGGGAACCCACCTGGTTGATGTGGACTCCCGCGCCGGTGCGCTCCGCCGCCGCCCGCAGGCCGCCGGAGAGCTGCGCGGCGTAGTCCCCGATCTGGGTGTACACCTCCGGGTGGTCCTTCAGGTAGCGCAGCTGGGCAAGGCCTGCGGCCATGGCCACCGGGTTGCCGCTGAGGGTGCCCGCCTGATAGACCGGGCCGCAGGGTGCCACCTGCTCCATCAGGGCCCGGCTGGCGCAGTAGGCGCCCACGGGCATGCCGCCGCCGATGATCTTGCCGAAGGTGACAATGTCCGCTTTCACGCCGTAGTATTCCTGGGCGCCGCCCAGGGCCAGGCGGAAGCCGGTGATGACCTCGTCAAAGATGAGGAGGGCGCCGTACTTGTCGCACAGGGCCCGCAGGCCCTCCAGAAAGCCGGGGGCGGGGCCCACCACGCCCATGTTGGCGGCCACCGGCTCCACAATGACGGCGGCAACCTGGCCGGGATTCTGCTCCAGCAGGGCCTCCACGCTCTTCAGGTCGTTGAACTGGGCGGTGAGGGTGTCCTGCACCACCACCTGGGGCACACCGGCGGAGGTGGGGTGTCCCCCCGCCAGGGCGGAGGAGCCCGCCCCCACCAGGAGGCAGTCGGAGTGGCCGTGGTAGCAGCCCTCAAACTTGATGAGCTTGTCCCGGCCGGTGGCCCCCCGGGCCAGCCGCAGGGCGGACATGACCGCCTCGGTACCCGAATTGACCATACGCACCATCTCGATGTTGGGCACCAGCTCAATCATCAGCTCTGCGATCTCCACCTCCCGGGCGGTGGGCGCGCCGAAGGACAGGCCGTCCTTCACCGCCTTCTCCACCGCCTCCCGGATGACCGGGTGGTTGTGGCCCAGGATCATGGGGCCCCAGGAGCCCACGTAGTCCAGATATTTTCTGCCGTCCTCGTCCCAGAGATAGGCGCCGTCGGCCCGGGTGATGAACCGGGGGGCCATGCCCACGGCCCGGAAGGCCCGCACCGGGGAGTTGACCCCGCCGGGCAGTACACGCTTCGCCTGTTCAAAGAGCTGTTCGCTGCGGTCCATCAGCCGATATCCCCCTTCTTCATGGCCTGCGCCAATTCCTTGGCGTAGTAGGTGATGAGAATGTCCGCCCCGGCCCGGAACACGGAGACGGCGCTCTCGCACATAATGCGGTACTCGTCGATGAGCCCGGCGGCGGCAGCGGCCTTTACCATGGCGTACTCGCCGGACACCGAATAGGCCGCCAGCGGCAGGTCAAAGGCGTCCCTGCACTCCCGGATCACGTCCAGGTAGGCCAGGGCGGGCTTGACCATCAGGATGTCCGCCCCCTCCTCCACGTCCAGGGCGCACTCCTTGATGGCCTCCCGGCGGTTGTGGGGGTCCATCTGGTAGCCCTTCCGGTCGCCGAAGGAGGGCGCGGAGCCCGCCGCCTCCCGGAAGGGGCCGTAGAAGGCGGAGGCGTACTTGGCCGAGTAGGACATGATGGGCACGTTCCGGTACTCCTCGCCGTCCAGGGCCGCCCGGATGGCGCCGATGCGGCCGTCCATCATGTCGCTGGGGGCCACCATGTCCGCCCCTGCCCGTGCGTGGGAGAGAGCGGTTTTGGCCAGCAGCTCCAGAGTGGCGTCATTGTCCACCTCGTGGCCCCGCAGGGCGCCGCAGTGGCCGTGGTCGGTGTACTCGCACATGCACACGTCGGTGACCACATAGAAATCGGGGAACTCCTTCTTGATGACCCGGATGGCCTCCTGCACCACGCCGTGCTCGTCCCAGGCGGAGGAGCCCAGGGCGTCCTTTTTCGCAGGCAGGCCGAAGAGGATGCACCGGCCCACGCCGGCGTCCAGGCACTCCCGCACCGCCTCACACACGGTGTCCAGACCATAGTGGTACTGGCCCTCCAGGGCGGGGATGGGGCGGCGGCCCTTCAGGGTCTCGTCCACAAAGATGGGGTAGATCAGGCTGTCGGGGGACATGCGGGTCTCCCGGCACATCCGCCGGATGCTGTCGTTCCCCCGCAGACGGCGGGGACGCTGAATGAGTTCCATCATGCTGCTTCCTTTCCATGGGCGGTGTTCCGCCCGGATTGTTCCTGTTTTTTAGAACATGCCTCTGATTTTCTCCACCAAGGCGTCAATGGTGGCACGCTCGGCCACCACCACGGGAATGCCGTAGTCCCTGGCCTGAGCGGCGGTCTGCTCCCCGATGCACACGCCGGTGACGCGCCCAAAGGGGAAGTCCTCCCCCACGGTGGACACAAAGCCCCTGACCGTAGAGGCGCTGGTGAAGGTGACCAGGGCGCCCTCCTCCGCCAGCAGCCGGTCCCGCAGCTCCTCAGAGCGGGGGTTGTCGTACACCGTGCGGTAGACCGGGATGTCGTCATAGGAAATTTTAGCCCCATCCAGGGCGTCCGTCAAGGCTTTGGAGCCCAGCTCCGCCCGGAGCAGGAGCACCTTGCCCCGGGCCAGGCCGGCCAGGCCCTCGCCCAGATGGGCCGCGTCGTATACCTCGGGCACGTAGTCGGCCCGCAGGCCGCGCTCCAGCAGGGCCCTGGCGGTGCCGGGTCCGATGGCCGCCAGCTTCACGCTCCCCAAGGCCCGTGCGTCCCTGCCCATGGCCTCCAGGGTGTGCCAGACGGTCTCCACCCCGGCGGCGCTGGTGAACACCAGCCACTCATAGCCGGAGATGGCGTTCAGGGCCGCCTCCATGGCGGGGCAGGGCAGGATGGGCGCGGTCTCGATGCAGGGGTACTCCACCACCTGGGCCCCCAGGGCCCGCAGCCGGGCCGCCAGGGTGCCGGCGCGCTCTTTGGGCCGGGTCACCACCACGGTGCGGCCCTTGAGGGGCAGCGCGTCGAACCAGTCGAACTTGTCCGCCAGGGCGCACACCGGGCCGAAGATGCTGATGGCGGGGCTCTCGATATGGTGCTCCACCGCCGCCTGGGCCAGGGTGGCGGCGGTGGCGTTAATGCGGCGCTGGCCGGGGGTGGTGCCCCGCTCCACGATGGCGGCAGGGGTGTCCGGGTCCATGCCGGCGGCGGTGAGGCCGGCGCAGATGGCGGGCAGGCTGCTCACCCCCATGAGGAACACCAGGGTGCCCCTGGTGTGTACCAGGGCCTCAAAGTCGATGTCCAGGGCCTTGCCCGCCCGGGCGTGGCCGGTGATGATGTGGAGGGATGAGGTGAAGTCCCGGTGGGTCACCGGGATGCCCCCGTAGGCTGGCACGGCGATGGCGGAGGTCACGCCGGGCACCTCCTGGAAGGGGACACCGTGCTCCGCCAGCAGCTCCAGCTCCTCGCCGCCCCGGCCGAAGAGGAAGGGGTCGCCCCCCTTCAGCCGCACCACGTTCTTCCCTTCTCTGGCCTTATCCAGGAGGATGCGGTTGATCTGGTCCTGGGGCACCGGGTGGCGGGATGCCTGCTTGCCCACGTCGATGGCCTCGGCCCCCTCCGGGATGAGGGCCAGAATCTCCGGGGCCACCAGCCGGTCGTACACCACCACTTCCGCCCGCTCCAGGGCCTCCAGGCCCTTGCGGGTCAGCAGGCCCGGGTCCCCCGGACCGGCCCCCACCAGCGTTACCATACCGCTCATTCCGCCGCCTCCTTCATCCTGCGGGCCAGGGTCTCGCCCAGCTGCTCCGCCTCCGTCACAGGACCGGAAATCCGGTCCCGCCGTCCGTTTTCATCCATTCCGGTGAGTACCAGCGTGTCCCCGTCCACCACGCCGTGGGCCGCCACCGGCGAGGAGCAGCCCCCGTCCAGCACCCGGACAAAGGCCCGCTCGGCCAGGGCGCAGACGGTCCCCTCCCGGTCGGTCACAGCGGCCAGGCAGGGGTAGTCCTCCCCCGCCCGGGTCTGGACGGCCAGAATGCCCTGTCCGGCGGCGGGGATGATCTCCTCCGCCGTAAAGTACCGGGCGATGCGCCCCTCCAGGCCCAGCCGCTTCAGTCCGGCGGAGGCCAGCACCAGGGCGGCGTACTGCCCCTCATCCAGCTTCCGCAGGCGGGTGAGCACGTTGCCCCGCACCGGGGCCACCTCCATATCGGGATACAGCGCCGCCAGCTGGATGGCACGGCGGCGGGAGGCACAGCCGATGGGCAGGGACGCTTCCAGCTCCGTCTTTCCCGCGGGCAGCACCAGGGCGTCCCGGGGGTCCTCCCGCTTGGAGAAGGCCGCCAGGGGCAGCCGGGGGTCGGTCTCCATGGGCAGGTCCTTGCAGGAGTGGACGGTGATGTCCACCCGCCCCTCCAGCAGGGCCGCGTCCAGCTCCCGGACAAAGAGGCCCTTGCCCCCCACCTTGTCCAGGGTGCGGTCCAGAATTTTGTCGCCGGTGGTCTTCATGGTCACCAGCTCCAGCTCAATACCGGGGTCAAAGGCCCGGATGGCCTCCATCACCAGCTGGGACTGTTTCACAGCCAGGACGCTCTCCCGGCTTCCGATGCGCAGCTTCATCCTTTCCCCTCCTTCAGGGTCTCCCGGATGGCGGCGGCCGCTCTGGCCACCGCCTTATGGTCGTTATTGGCGGACACCACGCCGGCCACCAGCTCCTCCCCCAGGCACACCGCCGGAAAGAGGAAGGTGCACTCCTCCCGCCGGTCGGCCACGCTGACGGGGATGCCCAGGGCCCGGGCGTCCTCCCCCACCAGGCGGTTCACCGCCCGGTCGTCTGTGGCGGCCACGGCCAGAACCGCGCCGGCCAGATCGCCGGACTGATAGGGCCGCTGAAGCCAGCTGACGCCCTCTATATGCTCCTTCCACTCCGGGGCGACGAGGGTCACCCGGGCGCCGAAGGCCCTCAGCACCCCGGCCCGGCGGCAGGCGATGGCCCCGCCCCCCACCACAACGGCCTTCCGGCCGTTGAGGTCGATGAAGAGGGGAAAGCGAATCTCCTTCTGCTCCATGTCACGCCATCCTTCCGCCGTTGCGGGTGCGGATCTTCTCCTCGCACCTGGCCAGCTGTCCGGCGGTGAGCACGTCCTTCAGCCCGCCGGAGAGCAGCTCCACCGCCCGGCTCACCGCGTACTCGGCCACCTCGGCCCTGTCCAGCTCCTCCAGGTCGGGCCGCTCCAGCACCCGGTCGGTGATGTCCGCCTTGAGCCGCTCCAGCAGGGGCAGGCTCTCCCGGTAGTCCGCCCACTGGTAGAAGCGGGCGATCTGGCGCTCCAGGATCTCCTCCACCTCGGGGGGCGCCTGCCGCTGGAGGGCGGCGCCCAGGGCGTCCACGTTGAAGAGCTTCACGCCGGGCAGGTCCCCCGCCTCGGGCTGGATGTCCCGGGGAATGGCCAGGTCCACCAGCAGCTCCGGGGGCGTGCTGAGGGCGGCGAGTTCCCGGGCGGTGACGGTGTAGTGGGGGCTGGTGGTGGCGGAGAGGAGGATGTCCGCCCCCTCCATGGCGGCGTAGCGCGCCTCATAGGGGGCCACGGCGCAGCCCGCGGGCACCACCGTCTCCCCGTGGTGGTAGCTCCGCAGAGTCACGGTGACGGCGCAGCCCGCCTCCCGCAGGAGGGAGGCCGCCAGGCGGCCCATCTCCCCGTTGCCGATGACCAGGGCTTTCCGTCCGGCCAGGCCGCCGGTCTCCCGCGCCAGCACCTCCACCGCCCGGGAGGCCGCGGAGGCGGGCAGGGCGGTGAGCCGGGCCCTGGTCTTGATCGCCTTGGAGGCGGAGACGGCGGTGCGGAACAGGGTCTCCAGCACCGGGTCGGCGCCCCCCTGCTCCCGGGCGGCGGCAATGGCCGTCTTGACCTGGGTGACGATCTGGTCCTCGCCCCAGATCTGGGACCGGAGCCCCGCGGCCACCCGGGCCAGATGCCGGACGGCTCCCTCGTCCCGCCGGGTGACAAAGGCCTGGGCAAAGGGTGCGTAGTCCTGGCCGGCGGCGGCGCACAGCACCGCGCCGGGCTCCGGGCTCACCCCTGGCTGGCAGGAGAGGTAGATCTCCGTCCGGTTGCAGGTGGAGATGATGACGCAGCCCTGCACACCGGGCACGCTGCGCCTGATCTCCCCCGACAGCTCCCCCGCCTGGCTGCGGGTAAAGGACAGCCGCTCCCGCAGGGCGATGGGGGCCAGGCCGTAGTCCAGGCCGGACATGGATAGGTTCATATGTCGCACTTCCTTATCAAGGGCTTGCCGCCCCGCTTATGTCTCGTTCCGGCGCTCCCTGACCAGCACCACGGAGAAGTAGCCCTCGCCCTCCTCCAGCTCCTCCAGGCTGCGGTACACCCGCTCGCCCGCCATGCCGCAGTTGGCCACCATCTCCCCGTCCAGGCCCCGCTCCCGCAGCTTGTCCCGCAGGGCGGGCAGGCTTTTGCCCGCCTTCATGAAGGCCTTGTTGGCCGGGAAGTCCAGGCAGTCGTCCACGCCCTCATAGGAGGCGGGCACCACCAGCAGCCGCTCCGCGCCCTCGCACAGGGAGGCGCCCAGCCGGGCCGCCACCGCGCAGATGGAGGGCACGCCGGGGATGAGCTGGGCGTCATAGCCCCGGGCGAGCACCTTCCTGTGGACGTAGATGTAGGTGGAGTAGAGGGTGGGGTCCCCCAGGGTGATGAAGGCCACGGTCTTCCCCTCGTCCAGCAGGGCGCAGATCCGCCCGGCGATCTCCTCATAACAGCCGTCCAGCAGGGCCTTGTCCCGCACCATGGGGGTGGGACAGGGCAGGAGGGTCTTGCCCTCCACCACGTCCCTGACAATGTTCAGGGCGGTCTTCTCCCCGCTGCCCTTGTCGGGCACGGCCACCACGTCGGCCTCCAGCAGAATGCGCCGGGCCTTCAGGGTGAGCAGCTCCGGGTCTCCGGGGCCCACCCCCACGCCGTACAGTTTTCCTCGGTTCATGTCGGTCCCTCCTGTTTCAATAGGCGCAGCAGCTCCCGCCGGACCTCGCTGATGGTGGCGGCGGACACGTCGGTGTCCAGCCCGTCCTGCTCCCGCAGGATCTCCATCAGGTGGGCCATGCGGGGCAGGCGCAGCTGGTTGGCCCGGAGCACCTCCGGTTTGGAGAACAGCTCTCCCGGCGTGCCCTCCAGCAGAACCCGGCCCTGCCCCAGCAGGTAGGCGTAGTCGCAGGAGAGGGGCACCACGTCCATGTCGTGGGTGGCCAGGAGAATGGTCATGCCCAGGCTGTCCCGCAGCCTTGACAGCAGGTGCATCAGCTCGCTGACCCCGCGGGGGTCCAGCCCGGCGGTGGGCTCGTCCAGAATGAGCACCTCCGGCTCCATCACCAGCACGCCGGCGATGGCCACCCGCTTCTTCTGTCCAAAGGACAGGGCGTGGGTGGGCTTGTCCCGCAGGGCGGACACGCCGGTGCGCTCCATGGCCAGCTCCACCCGGCGGCGGACCTCCGCCTCGGGCAGGTCCAGGTTCACCGCGCCGAAGGAGATGTCCCGGTACACGTCGGCGGAAAAGAGCTGGTCGTCCGGGTCCTGGAACACGATGCCCACCCGGCGGCGCAGCTCGGCGATGCCCTTCCGGTCCCGGCGGACCGGCGCCCCGTCCAGCAGCACCTGGCCGGAGGCGGGGCTCAGCACCCCGTTCAGGTTGAGAAACAGGGTGGATTTGCCCGCGCCGTTGGCCCCCAGAATGCCGGTGATCTTCCCCTTTTGGGCCTTGAGGGAGATGTGGTCCAGGGCCACGGTGCCGTCCTCATAGGTATAACACAGGTCCCTGGTCTCAATGGCGGCGTTCATCCTGCCACCCTCCTCTCCAGACAGAATACCAGCAGCTGCCCCAGGGCCACCCCGGCCGCAGTGGGGTAGAGCCAGCGCCCCGGCCGGTAGTCCCCGGACAGGGTGGCCAGGCGGTTGGCGTAGCCCCGGGACTCCAGGGCGGTGTACACCCGATCCGCCTTGCGCCAGGCCCGCAGAAACACCACGGAGATCAGCGTCCCCAGGGAGGAGAGGGACCGGCCCAGGCCCTGATACCCCAGCCGGGACTCCTGGGCGATGCGGATGTTGGAGGCCGTCTCAGACAGCACAAAGATAAACCGGTAGATGAGCTCCATCAGCTCCACCAGCAGCCGGGGTACGCGGAGCTTCTCCAGAGCCATGGTCACGTCGGTGACCGGGGTGTTCAATGTGAGAAAGTACATGCACGCCACCGCGCCCATGGCCTTGCAGAACAGGGTGGACGCCTGCTGGAGTGCGGCGGCGTCAAAGCCCCACAGCCGCCCGCCCACAGGGACCGCCGCCAGAACGGCGGTCCCCTCCGGGTAGCTGTGAATCAGTATGGTAATGCTGCCGATAAGCAGAAATGCCAGGGGAATCTTGAGAAAGTGGAGATAGACCCGGGGCGACAGTCCGCCCAGCAGCCGTGTCAGCACCCCCATGCCCGCCAGGGTGGCCAGCCCCACCGCGATGCTGTCGCAGCACAGGCAGAGCACCAGGCTCACCGCCGTCAGCAGCAGCTTGGGCATGGGGGACACCCGCCGCAGCCGGGACTGATAGGCGTAACGGTCGGTTCCCATGGTCAGTCTGCCCCCTCGTCCTGTTTCCCCTCTCCGGGCCGTCTGGTGATCCGGCCCAGCACAAAGCCCACCACGCCGGCGCCGACGGCCGCCTGAAGGGCAAAGAGCAGTGACTCAATCTCCCCGCTGGCAGGCTCCAGGATGGGCTCAAACCAGGGCTCGTAGTCGGGGTTGAGCTCCTGAATGGCCTCCTCGGCCTGGCCGTCGGCGCCGCCAAACTCGGCGTTGGGCAGGAGCCACAGGGGAATGGCCGCCAGCAGCACAGTCAGCGCAATCAAAATCAGGTTTTTCTGCCATACCTTCATCTCGTTTCCCTCCTCACACCACGCGGAGCGCCCGGAGCTCGCTCCTGCTGTACTTCTCCAGCACGTTGAACACCACCACGGTCAGCAGTCCCTCGGCAATGGCCAGGGGGATCTGGGTCACGGCGAAGATGGTGAGGAACTTGAGCATGCCGTCCCCGGTGGCCAGGGCCAGCTGGATGGAGGTGACCACATAGGTCAGCAGATCCCCCAGGGCGGCGGCGGCAAAGACCGCCACGGCGGCGGGGGCGCCCGCCCTGCGCAGCAGCTTGTACACCGCCCAGGACACGATGGGACCGGCCACCGCCATGGAGAAGGTGTTGGCGCCCAGGGTGGTCAGGCCGCCGTGGGCCAGCAGCAGGGCCTGGAACAGCAGCACGATGAGGCCCAGCACGGCCATGGCGGCGGGCCCGAAGAGAATGGCGCCCAGGCCCACGCCGGTGGGGTGGGAGCAGGAGCCGCTGAAGGAGGGCAGCTTCAGGGCGGAGAGCACAAAAGCGAAGGCCCCGCACATGGCCAGCAGGATCTTGGTCCTGGGGGCCTGCTCAATCTTTTTCCTGATGGAGATCAGGCCGGCGGCCACAAAAGGGACGCACACCACGCCCCAGCCGATGGCCCAGCCCACCGGCAGGTAGCCCTCGGCGATGTGCATGGCGGAGGCCCCCGCGGTGAGGGCGGCCAGCAGCACGGTCAGGACGGCGCACGTCCTGACCCATCGGTTCATTGTACATGATTTCATACGTTTTTTCATCCTTTCCTATCGTCCGTAGGTTGGTGAATTGGGGGCCGGCCAGGTTTTCCGGCTTGAGCCTCTCCGCCTCCGGACGCCTTCCCAGGCGCGCCCAGTGGCCGTTGTCCGGCGGCTCTTCTCTTACGGCAGCGGGACTGCGCGGGATTCTCACCCGACTTCCCTCTTCCGGCCCACGCTTCCATCTATGTGAACGGGATCAGTCCCGATTGTCTGCCGCCTGCCGGGCGTGGCCGGCAAAGAGCTGCTGGATGCCGGGGAACTCCCCCAGGCCCCGCAGGTCGCACGCCACCCCATAGCCCGCATGCTCCAGGGCGTTTTTCCAGGAGTCGGGCTCCTCCCCGGCCAGGTCGTTGCGGGCGTGGTCGCCGGCCACCACCATCAGGGGGTGCAGCGCGGCCTTGCGCACCTCCGGCCGCTCGGCGAGCCGCCGCAGCACCTGCTCCAGGCCGGGATAGCCCTCCACCGTGCCGATGACAATATCCTTCCGGCCCATGTCATGGAAGAGGTACTCCAGCTGGGTGTAGGACGGGTTCACATAGTGCTCCGTGCCGTGGCCCATGAATACATGGGCGGTGTCCGCCCGCTGCCCGGGCAGCTGCGCCAGGATGGCCTGGGCCACCGCCTCATAATCCTCTACGGAGGTGAGCAGGGGCTTGCCCACGGCCAGCCGGGCGAATTTGTCCCGGTAGGGCGCCGCCTGGGCCATGAGCTTGTCGTACTCCGCGCCGTTGATGACGTGAGTGGGCTGGATGACCACGTCGGTCACCCCCTCCCCCAGCAGCTGCTCCAGGGCCTGGGCGGGGCTGGGCACCTCGATGCCGTCCCGCTCCCTCAGCTTGCGGCAGATCATGCCGCTGGTAAAGGCCCGGATCAGGCTCCGGTCAGGGAAGGCGGCGGCGAGCTGCCGCTCAATGGCCCCGATGGTCCGCTCCAGGGTATCCTGATAGCTGGTGCCGAAGGAGACGGCCAGAATGGCTTTCTTGTCCATGGATATCCTCCTTACTCCCGGGCGTTGCCGGAGGCCTGATAGAGAATGGCGTTGCAGATGGCGGCGGCCACGTTGCTGCCGCCCTTCCGGCCCCGGGCCACAATGTGGGGTGCGTCCATGGTGAGCAGCAGCTCCTTGGACTCCACCACGTTCACAAAGCCCACCGGCACGCCGATGACCAGGGCGGGGCTCACCCTGCCCTCATCCATGAGCTGGCACAGCCGCACCAGGGCGGTGGGGGCGTTGCCGATGGCGAACACCAGGGGTCCCTCCAGCTCCGCCGCCCGCTCCATGGACACGGTGGCCCGGGTCTCCCCCCGGGCCTTGGCCTGGGCGGCCACCTCAGGGTCGGACATGAAGCACACCGCCCTGCCGCCGAACTTCTCCAGCACCCGCTTGTTCACCCCGGACCAGGCCATCTGGGTGTCGGTGACAATGGTGCAGCCGTTCCTGACGGCCTCGATGCCCCGCTCCACCGCGCCGGGGGAAAAGACCAGGTTGCCGGCGTAGTCAAAGTCGGCGGTGGTGTGGATGACCCGCTTTACCACCGGCAGCACCTCCGGCGGGAAGCTCCGTTCCCCCAGCTCGGCGGTGATGATCTCCATGCTCCGCTGCTCAATCTCCGCGGGGGCCACCCGCTGCAATTCCACCTTCATGCTCATGCCTCCCCGTTCAGGATGCGGTAAATCCGCTCCATATCCAGTGCAGACCGCACCCCGTCGGCCAGGGCGTCGTACTGCTGTTCTTTATATACCTTCCAGTCCACCGCGGCGGCGGAGGCCTCCAGCCCCCGGCGGCGGCGCAGGCAGTTGACCAGGGCCGCGGCGCACTCCGCCCGGTCAAAGATGCCGTGGATGTAGCAGCCCCACACATTGCCCGCCGCCGCGCCGTCGGTGTGGGCCGCGCCGTCCAGGGTGCGGAAAGAGAGGATGGGGCCGCCCTCTGTATGAGTTGTGCGGCCCATGTGGATCTCGTAGCCCTCAAAGGGCGCCCCCGCCATGGGGGCGAAGTCCCCGCCGCAGGCATCAAACTTGCCGCTGACCCGGGTGCGGGTCTTTTCGCCGAAGAACACCGTCTCGGTGGGCAGCAGGCCCAGTCCGGCCATGCTGCCGCCCCCCTCCACCCCGCCGGGGTCGGAGACGCTGCGGCCCACCATCTGATAGCCGCCGCAGATACCCGCCACGCACCCGCCGGCGGCGGCGTGCTTGAGGATGGCATTTTCCAGCCCGCTCTGGCGGAGCCAGCGCAGGTCGCCCATGGTGTTCTTGGTGCCGGGGAGGAGAATCAAATCCGGGCTGCCCAGCTCCCGGGGTGAGGACACATACCGGAGGGTCACCTCCTCCAGCCGCTCCAGGGGGTTGAAGTCGGTAAAGTTGGACAGGCGGGGCAGGCGGATGACCGCGATATCGATAAGGCCCACCTTTTTCCCCGGCTCCAGGCGCTGAGAGAGGGAGTCCTCGTCGTCCACGTCCACCTTCAGCATGGGCACCACGCCCAGCACCGGCTTGCCCGTCAGCTCTTCCAGCTGCTTCAGGCCGGGGCGGAGAATCTCCACATCCCCCCGGAATTTGTTGATGACAAAGCCCTTGATCCGCGCCTGCTCGTCGCTCTCCAGCAGGGCCACTGTGCCGTACAGGGAGGCGAACACGCCCCCCCGGTCGATGTCCCCCACCAGCAGCACCGGCGCGCCGGCCAGCTTGGCCATGCCCATGTTGACAAAGTCGTCCTGCCGCAGGTTGATCTCCGCCGGGCTGCCCGCCCCCTCGATGACGACAATGTCGTACTCCTCCGCCAGGGACTGGTAGGCCGCCAGGACCTCGGGAATCAGTTTTTTCTTATACTGGTAGTATTCAGAAGCCCGCATAGTACCCCGGGGAATCCCGTTGACGATGACCTGGGAGCCGGTGTCGTTGGTGGGCTTGAGGAGCACCGGGTTCATCCGCACCGACGGGGCCACCCCCGCCGCCTCAGCCTGGACCACCTGGGCCCGGCCCATCTCCAGCCCCTCCTCGGTGATAAAGGAGTTGAGGGCCATGTTCTGGGCCTTGAAGGGGGCCACCCGCCAGCCGTCCTGCCGGAACACCCGGCACAGCCCCGCCGAGAGCAGGCTCTTGCCCGCGTTGGAGGCGGTGCCCTGAATCATAATCGCCTTTGCCATTCCAGTCGTATCCTCCCTGTACCGTCAGTTTTCCACCAGAACCGCCCGGAGTGTGGAAATCAGCCGCTCGTTCTCCCCGGGCAGGCGCACCGCCGCCCGGTAGTAGTCGGGGCCCAGGCCGTCGTAATTGGCGCAGGAGCGGAGGAGGATGCCCCGCGCCGCCATGCGCTCCTTCAGGTCGTACTGTCCGGTTGCCCGGAAGAGCAGGTAGTTGGCCTGACCGGGCCACACCTCCAGCCCCAGCCCGCGCAAGGCCGCCAAGAGCGCTTCCCGGGCCGGGCCGATGACCGCCCGGGCCTGCTCCGGCCAGCCGGGCCGTTCCAGGGCTGCCAGCCCCGCCGCCTGGGCCGGAACCGACACTGCCCAGGCCGGGGCGCAGGCCTCCATCCGCTCCAGCAGCGCCCGATCGGCGGTGAGGCAGTACCCCAGCCGCAGGCCGGGGATGGCGTAGCTCTTGGTGAAGGCCCGCAGGAGGATGAGGGTGGGGAATTCCTCCAGCCGCCCGGCCAGTCCCTGGGCGCCGTCGGTCAGCTCCAGAAAGCACTCGTCCACCACCAGCCGGACCCCCATCTCCCCGCACCGCCGGGCGACGGCCTCCAGCAGCGCCGGGGGGATGGTCCGCCCCGTGGGGTTGTTGGGGGTGCAGAGGAAGAGCATGTCCAAATCGCGGCCAATGGGCCGGAGGATGTCCTCCGTCAGGTCAAAGCCGTCCTCTTTCCTCAGGCGGTGGGAAATGACCTCCGCCCCGGCGGCCCGGAGGGCCTGGCCGTACTCGGAGAAGGTGGGGGCGGTGACCATGGCCCGGCGGGGCCGCTGGGCCCACACCAGCCGGAAGATGAGGTCGGCCGCCCCCGCGCCGCAGAGCACCTGCTCCGGCCTCACCCCGTCCCGGGCGGCGATGCCGGCGGTGAGCCGGCGGCAGGCCGGGTCGGGGTAGTGAACTGCGTCGGCGATGGCCGCCTCCGCCGCCGCCTTTACCTCGGGGGGCATGCCCAGAGGGTTGAGATTGGCGGAGAAGTCCAGCACCGGCGCGGGACAGCTCCAGATATCGCCGCCGTGGGTGTACTGCATGGCGTTCACTTCCTCTTCTGGGGTTGGCCGCCCCTACAGCGCCAGGGTCACCAGCAGCGGCACGCCGCAGCACAGCACCAGCGCGAGAAAGGCGGTGGCGTACATGAGCCGGTTCACCCGGACAATGTCCAGGGGCTCCACCGGGTGGTCGGCATCGCCGATGGCGGGCTTGTCCACCAGCTTGCCGAAGTAGTAGTTGGGCCCGCCCAGCTGGATGTGGAGGGCGCCGGCGGCGGCGGCCTCGGTGTGGGCGGAGTTGGGGGACTTGTGGTTCTTCCGGTCCCGGCGGAAAATCCGCAGGGCGTTGGGTCCGTCAAAGCCGGAGAAGCCCGCCCCCAGGCACATGAGCAGTCCCGCCAGCCGGGCGGGGATGAAGTTCACCAGGTCGTCCAGCTTGGCGGCGCAGCGGCCGAACCAGAGGTAGCGGTCGTTCTTGTAGCCCACCATGGAGTCCATGGTGTTGACCGCCTTGTAGGCCATGCCCAGGGGCGCGCCGCCGATGGCCAGGAAGATCAGGGGGGCGATGACGCCGTCGGAGGCGTTCTCCGCCACGGTCTCCACCGCCGCCCGGGCCACGCCCGCCTCGTCCAGCCGCTGGGTGTCCCGGCCCACAATCATGGACACCGCATGGCGGGCCCCCTCCAGGTCGCCGGCCTTCAGGGCCTGGTACACCTTCATGCTCTCCCCTTTGAGGGAGCGGGTGGCCAGCAGCTGGTAGCACAGGACCGTCTCCGCCAAAAACCGGAGCCACAGCCCCACCTGCCCGCACAGCCACAGCACCAGCAGGGTAAATCCGCCGGACAGGGCCAGCACCAGAATCACCAGGGCCGCGCCTCCTGCCAGCTCGCCGCCCTGACGCTTGGGAAAGAGCTTGCGCAGCGTCTTCTCCAGAGCGGCGATGAGGGAGCCGATGGCCCGGATGGGGTGGGGGAGCCAGCTGGGATCCCCCAGCAGCAGGTCCAGGAAAAAGCCCAGCAGCAGGGCAAAGAGCCGCAGGGTTACCGTCATACCTTGGCCCTCCCTACGGCTGCAAAGACCCGCAGCGCCAGGGGATCGGTCTCCAGCTCCGCCCGGTAGCCGCTGCAGTTGGGCAGCATCCAGTCGTAGTAGGACCGCTCCGGCAGGCCGAATTTAGCGAGCATGCTCATGAAAATGCCTCCATGGGCCACAATTCCCGCCCTTTTCCAGCCCTTTTCGGCCACATCGGCGGCGATGTCCCGGAGGGCCTGGGCCGCACGGGCGTTGCAGTTCTCAATGGGCTCACCGATCTCCAGCTCTCCGTTGAGCCACCGCTGGTACACCGGATCTCCGTCCAGTTCGGCGTGGCACTTGCCCTCGTAGGGGCCGAAGTCGGTCTCCTTCAGGTTGTCCACCACGGTCTGCTCCACCCCGGGCCACAGGATATCCGCCGTCTGACGGCAGCGGAGCAGGGGGCTGCGGTAGATGTGCTCCACCGGCGGCAGCGTGGGGGCCACTTCACGGGCCAGCGCCTCCCCTTCCGGGGCCAGGGGCTGGTCCAGCCGCCCCACAAAGCGCCGCTCCAGATTGCCCGGCGTAATGCCGTGGCGCACCAGGATCAGTTCCATGCCGAGTCCCCCTTCAATGTCATGGGAATGCCGCAGAAAATCCGCTCCACGGCGTCCGCCCGCTGGGCCAGGGCGCAGCAGAGGCGGCCCACCGCCTCCCGCCAGGCCCGTTCTTCCCGGGCGATGGGCACCACACCGCATCCCACCTCGTCGCAGAGAATCACGATGCCGGGGTTGACCGCCAGCAGTTCTTCCAGTGCGGCGAGATGGTCAACCGCCGGATTGGCCTTCACCCAGGCCTCCAGGTGGTACAGGATGGGCTTGTCCGCCGCCTGGGCCGGGTCAAGGGCCACCGCGGCGGGGTCCGCCCCCGTCTTGTTCAGCGCGTAGTCCAGCTTCCCCTGGCCCGCGCCCCCGATGATGAGCCTCACAGCAGCACCTCCGCCCGCTGGGCCAGGGCCGCCAGCAGCACCATGGCGCACTCGCACACCTGGAGGAAGTATCCGGCCAGGTCGCCGGTGACGCCGCCGAACTGTCGGCGGGACATGGCGATATAGTAGAAAAAGCTGCCCGCCGCGGCCAGCACCGCAGCGCCCCCGGTCCAGGGGGAGAGGCACACCATGGCAATGGCGCAGGAGCCAATCCACACCGCCAGCACCACCTGGGCCTTCGCGCAGTCCATGGGGGCGGTGAAGGTGGCCAGCAGGCCGCTGCCCCGGGCGTTGGGCTGGGTGACAGCCGCCAGGCCGGACAGGCTGCGGGAGAGCACCGGCGTCAGGGCAAGGACGCCCATGGTCTCGAGGGAGGGCGTCTCCACCTGGCACCAGGCGGCGAAGAAGAGAATCAGGTACACTCCGCAGCAGAATACGGCGAAGGCGCCGGTATGGGAGTCCTTGAGGATCTCCAGCTTCTTCTCTCTGGTCTGGTGGGAGCCCAGAGCGTCGGCAGTGTCGCAGAAGCCATCCACGTGGATGCCGCCGCTGACGGCGATGGGGATGAGCAGGGCCACTGCCGCCCGCAGGGGCGCGCCCAGGCCCAGCGCCTGGGCCAGCCACAGCCAGAAAAACAGCAGCGCGCCCGCCGCGATGCCCACCGCCGGGAACCAGCACAGGGCCCAGGACAGGCTCTTTTTATCCCACTCCACCCGGCGCGCGGGCAGCTTGGAGTACATGGCCAGGGCGATCCAAAAGCTCTTCATTCCCCTTCCCCCTTCCAGCGCACCGGGATGCCGCACACAACCTCGTACACCCGGTCCGCCAGCTCAGCCGCCGCCCGGTTGAGCCGGGCCAGGCAGGAGAGATAGTCCGCCGTCTCCTTGTCGTACTCAATTCCGTCGGAGAACAGCTCGTTGGCCACCACCACCGCCAGGGCGGCGCGGTCCTTTATCCTGTTCAGCCCGGAGCGCACCCGCTGCTCCGCCCCGGCGCGGCCCACGCCGAACCACTCGTTGGCCGCCAGGTTGGTCAGATCCTCCAGCAGCAGGGCACAGCCCTCAGGCACGCCGGCCCCTTTCAGATCCACCGGGCATTCCAGGGTGGCAAACCCCTTGCCCGCCCGCATGGCCCGGTGCCGGGCCACCCGGGCCTCGCCCTCGGCATCCCACACCTGCATGGTGGCCACATATATCTTTGTTTCCAGTCCGGAGGCGGTAATCAGATCCTCGGCAAAGGCCGACTTCCCGCTGCCGCTCCCGCCGGAGACCAGAATCAGCATTGCCGTCTCCTCCATTCCCCTCATGAAATCAAAATCCGTGCGCAGCAGGACATGCGCCTGCGGAGCACACCCTAACTTGTGGCCGCAGCGGCCAAAACCACCCCCGCTGTGCAGGGGTGAGGGGGGTATCAAAACCGTTGTGCCGCCCAAGGCGGCGCGGCGGTTTTGTATCCAGGGGGGATTTTCCCCCCTGGAGTTACGTCAAAGGCTGGTAGGCCTCGATCTGCTCGTCGGCAAAGGTGGTCATGCCGTCGTACACCGCCAGGGCCATGTCCAGCAGGGGCATGACCGCCGCCGCGCCGGTGCCCTCGCCCAGGCACATGTTGGCGTAGAGGAAGGGCTTCAGGCCCAGCTCCTCCAGCACCATGCGCCCGGCGGGCTCGTTGGAGGCGTGGCTGCCCAGCATGTAGTCCACCGCGGCGGGACACAGCCGGGCGGCGGTGAGGGCCGCGGCGGAGGAGATAAAGCCGTCCACCAGCACGGGGATGCGGCAGGCCGCGCCCCCCAGGAACACGCCGCACAACCCGGCCAGATCCAGGCCGCCCACCTTGCTCAGCACGTCCAGCGGGTCGGCGGGGTCCGGCTTGTTGACCTGAATGGCGGTCTCAATGGCCTTGATCTTCCGCTCCAGTCCGGCGCTGGAGAGGCCCGCGCCCCGGCCCGTCACCTGTTCGGGGGGGCGGTTCAGGAACACGGAGGCCAGGGCGCTGGAGGTGGTGGTGTTGCCGATGCCCATCTCGCCGGTGCCAATGAGGCCGTAGCCCTTGCCCTTCAGCTCCCGCACCATCTCTATGCCGGTCTCCACCGCCTGCACGGCCTCCTCCCGGGTCATGGCCGGACCCTGGGTCATGTCGGCGGTGCCCCGGCGGACATTGTACTGCCGGATGCGCTCCCCCGCCACCGGCCGGGCCACACCGATGTCCACGGGGATGACCTCCGCCCCGGCGGCGGCCGCCATGCGGCAGACGCTGGTGTCGCCGGTGGACATGTTCTCGGTGACAATAGCGGTCACCTCCTGGCCGGTCTGGGTGACCCCCTGGGCCACCACGCCGTTGTCGGCGCACATGGCGATGACGGCACGCTTACCCAGCTTCACGGCGGGGGTGCCGGTCATGCCGGCGATGCGGACCACCGCCTCCTCCAGCAGGCCCAGGCTGCGCAGAGGCTTGGCGATGGAGTCCCATCGCTGCCAGGCGGCGTCCATGGCCGCCCGGTCCGCAGGGACAATGGCTGCAAGTGTCTCCTCCAGAATGCTCATACACGCTCCTCCTGATATCTGGCGCATGCCCACACGAAGCGGCGGGCCGCCTCGGGACAGGCGCGGAAATGAAAATGGGGAAATCCTGCGTACAGGGTGGGGGTGTGCCAGGCGCAGTCCCAGCCCCGGCTGCCGCCGGGCTTCTGGGCGCGGAAATCCGCGCCGGGCTGCTCGCTGTCCCAGTAGTGGAACTCGTGGGCCGGGAAGCCCTCCCCTGCCCGGCACAGCAGGCCGTCCTTCCGGGCCGTCAGGGACACATAGCCGAAGCGGCCCAGCTTTCCGGTGCTGCGGGCCGTCCATGGGAACACCCCGGCCAGGGGCTGCTCCGCGCCCCCGCTGTCCTGCAAGTACGCATGTAAGTAAAGGAACCCGCCGCACTCGGCCACAGTGGGCATGCCGCCCGCCACGGCGGAGCGGATGGCGGTTAACATTTCCGTATTCCTGGCCAGTTCCCCGGCGAAAATCTCCGGGTAACCGCCGCCCAGGTAGAGGCCGGAGCAGCCCGCCGGCAGTCCTCTGTCCTCCAGGGGGGAGAAGGGAACCAGCTCCGCCCCCAGCTTCTCCAGGGTGTCCAGGCCGTCGGCGTAGTAGAAGCAGAAGGCCCTGTCCCTGGCCACGGCGATGCGGGGCCTGCCGGGCACAGGGGGCGGGAGAGGCTCCGCCTCAAATTCCAGGGCGGGGGCGGACCGGGCCAGGGCCAGCAGGCCGTCCAGGTCCACCGTCTCCTCGGCCTGAGCGGCCAGAGCGGACAGCTTCTCCTTCAGATTGGCCACCTCTGCGGCGGTAACCAGCCCCAGGTGGCGGCTCTCCAGGGCGCAGTCCTTCCGCTCGGGGAGAAAGCCGTACACCTTTACACCGGTCTCCGTCTCAATGGCATCCCTCAGCCGGGGGTAGAGCGTGGGGGAGATCCGGTTGAGAATCACCCCGGCAATCCCGCTGTCGCTCCGGAAGTCTCGGATGCCCTTCACAGCCGCGGCGGCGGAGAGGCCCATGCCCCGGCCGTCCAGCACCAGCACGGCGGGGGTGCCTGTGGCCTTGGAGAGGTGGTAGGCGCTGGCCCTGGTGCCCATGGCCACGCCGTCGTAGTACCCCATGACTCCCTCGATGACCGCCGCGCCGCAGTCCCGGCCGTTCTCCCACAGGAGCTGGCGGGCCAGGTTTTCCCCGCAGAAGAACAGGTCCAGATTGCGGCTCCTGGCCCCGATGATCTCGCTGTGGAACATGGGGTCAATGTAGTCCGGGCCGCACTTGAAGGAGGCGGGGGACAGCCCCCGGTTCACCAGGGCCTGGAGCAGGGCGCAGGTGACGGTTGTCTTGCCTCCGCCGCTGGCGGGGGCGCAGAGGAGCAGCCGGGGCAGCGCTCCCCCGCTCATCCCTGCCCCTCCCCGGAGATGAGCCACACCGGGTTCTGGGCGTTCATCATGTGGTAGGGGCCCACGGCTCTGGCCTTGCTGACGGCAATCTGGGCGATCTCCACGTTGGCCAGGCCCATGCCCTCAAAGCACCGCATGGCCTCCCCCAGGGTCTCCAGGGTGATGGCGGCGGCCACCACACGGGCGGCGGGGTTCCTGCGGAACACGATGCCCAGAATCTCCCCCAGGCTGCCCGAGGTGCCCCCCAGGAACACCCGGTCGGGGGCGGGCAGGCCCTCCAGGGCCCCCGGGGCCTCCCCGGCCACCAGATGGAGGTTGGACACGCCGAACCTGGCCTTGTTCTTGGAGAGAAGCTCCAGGGCCTCCTGCTTTTTCTCAATGGCGAACACGTCGCCGTCGGGGATGGACCGGGCGCACTCCACCGATACAGATCCGGTGCCCGCGCCCACGTCCCACACCTTCTGGCCCGGCTCCAGGCGGAGCTTCACCAGGGCCAGGGCCCGGACCTCCTCCTTGGTCATGGGCACGTCCCCCCGGAGGAAATCGTCGTCGGTGAGGGAGGGGATATAGGCCCTGCCCCGGTCGGGGCTGGGGTTGACCGCCAGCATCACGGCCAGCGGGTCGAACTCCTCCTCCGCCAGCTCCTGGGCGGCGCCGTAGGTAATGCGCTCGTCCTCATAGGACAGCCGCTCCCCCACCCAGACGCTGACCTGGCCCAGGCCCCGGTCCCGCAGGCGGGCGCACAGCTCCGCCGGGCCGTTGTCCCCGCCGGTGAGGAAAAAGGTCTTGGCGTTCCGGCCCACCTCGGCGGCGGCGTCGCAGCTGCGGCCGTGGGCGCTGACCAGATGGACGTCCTGCCAGGTGGTGTGAATCCGGGCGCAGAAGTACACCAGACTGCTGATTCCGGGGATGGCGATGACCTCCCGCTCCTCCTCCAGGAGGGGGTAGAGGTTCTTGGCGCCGCTGTAAAAGCCCACGTCGCCGGACAGCAGCACGCCCACGGTGCAGCGGCTGTCCTGGCTGAGGATGCAGCCGGCGATCTCCTGGGCGGGGATAATGGCCTCCGTCCGCTTACCCTTGTCCTGCCAGGACTCCAGCAGACGGGGCGCGCCGATGAGCAGGTCGCAGGCGTCAATGGCGTCGGCGGCGTCGGCGGTCAGGGTACCGCCGTCCCCCATGCCCACGCCAATCAGATAAACCGGGCTCTTCATGGCTGTCTCTCTCCTTTATCTCTCCATTAAAATGCCCGGGACAGAAATTCCTCCATCTCTTCCAGGCTCAATCCGGTCTCCCGGCAGGGGCGGTCGATGACCAGCAGGGCCGCCCCCACGTCCCGGGCGGCGGCGGCCTTCTCCCAGAAGCCGCCGGTCCCCCCGCTGGCCTTGGTGACCATCACGCTGATGTTAAATTGCTCCATCATGGCAGTGTTGAGCTCCTTGGAAAAGGGGCCCTGCATGCAGATGATGTGGGCCGGGGGGAATCCCAGCTCCAGGCAGCGGTTCAGGGAGTCCGGAGCGGGCAGCACACGGGGAAATACCCGCTCCCGCAGACCGGGGACTGCGTAGCAGTCCAGCTCCTTGCTGCCGGTGGTGAGGAGGACGTTGCCCTCCATGTCCAGCAGCATCTCCGCCGCTGTTTTGGCGTCGGGGGCGTGGATCCAGCCCTCGTCCTCCGGCGGGCCCTCCCGCACCAGCCGGAGATAGGGCACACCGGCCTCTCCCGCCGCCGCCTTCAGATTGGCGCTGACCACGGAGGCGTAGGGGTGGGTGGCGTCCACCGCGTAGTCAAAATGACCCGCCGCCAGCAGGGCTGTCATGCCCGCCTGGTCCAGCCGTCCCACATGGACGGTGACACCCTCGGTCTCAGGGGCCAGGGTGCCGCCGTACTCGGTGGCGGCGCAGTAGGTCACCTTGTCTCCCCGCTCATCCAGCCACTGGGCCAGCATGCGGCCCTCGGTGGTGCCGCCGAAGAGCAGAATTTCCACGCTGATTCCTCCTTCTGTCCGGGATGCTTACTCCTCCCGGGAACCCACGCCCCGGTAGCCCCGGGGGGTGACCATCCTGCCGTTCAGGTTCATGGTGGCGCTGCTGCCCACAAACACGGTGGTGAACATGTCCACCTTCTCGTCTCTCAGATCCGCCAGGGTGAGGAGCTTGCTCTCCTCCCCCTCCCGGCCGATGTTGCGCACCCAGCCGCACACCGTGCCCGGGTCCTTGACCTTCAGCAGGATGTCGCAGGCCCGGCGCAGGTGGTCGGGGCGGCTGTGGCTCATGGGGTTGTAGATGCACAGGACAAAATCCGCCTCGGCTGCGCAGGTGAGCCGCTTTTCAATCCGTTCCCAGGGGGTGAGCAGGTCGGACAGGGACACCACGGCAAAGTCGTGGGTCAGGGGCGCGCCCAGCACGGCGGCGCCGCCGCAGGCGGCGGTGATGCCGGGCACCACCTCGATGTCCACCGGCGGATAGTCCCGGGCCACCTCGTAGATAAGGCCCGCCATGCCGTACACGCCGGAGTCGCCGGAGCACACCATGGCCACGTCGTGGCCCTCCAGGGCGGCCTCCACCGCCGCCCGGCACCGGTCTACTTCCTTGCGCATGCCGGTGGAGCGGTACTCCTTGTCGGGGAACTCGTCCTGAATCAGGGCCACATAGGCGGTGTACCCCACCACCAGGTCGCAGGCGGCCAGAGCCGCTCTGGCCCGGCCGGTCAGGTCGGCGCCCGCGCCGGGGCCCAGGCCGATTACGGTCACTTTCATCCAAAAACCTCCACACGCGCCCTGGGGCGCGGCATTTTCTTTTTAATCAAATGTCAGCCGCAGGGGCAGCAGGGCAGCCGCCACGGTGACGCCGCCCGCCGCCCGCTTGGGGATGACCAGCCGCCCGCCGCCCAGCACGGCGGCGCGCTCGCACACGTTGTCCACTCCGGTGACCCCCTTCACGAAGTCCGAGGGGGTGAAGTCTCCCTCCGCCCGGAGCAGCTCCTCCGGGCTGTAGCAGTTCAATTTCCAGCCCCGGCGGGCGCAGAAGGCCAGCAGCCCCGCCTCGTCCTTCTTCAGGTCGATGGTACCCACTCCGGCCACCGCTTTGGGGGAGAACCCGTGCTCCGCCAGGGCGGCGTCCACGGCGGCGGCAATGGCCTCCTCGGTTGTACCCCGGCGGCAGCCGATGCCCAGCCGGAGCACCCGGGGTACCAGCCGCAGCCCGTTCCCAAAGGGCAGGGGGTCCGTCTTTGCGGTGACGGAAAAGCCGATGCTTGCTTCTCCCTCCGTCACGCCCCGGGGCAGAGGGCCGTCCACCGGGAAATCGCTGGCAAAGCCCACCTTCTCCCCGGCAAGGAGAGCGGCGGAGACCGCCTTGGCAGCCGCTCTGTCCTCCATGGCGAAGCCCTGCCGGGCGGCCCACTGGTCCACGGCGAAGAGGCCGTTGACGTCGGTGGCGGTGGACACCGCCGCCTGTCCGCCGGTGAGGGCGGCGATGCGCCGGGCCAGGTCGTTGGCGCCCCCCACGTGGCCGGACAGGAGGGGCACCGCCCAGCGTCCCGCCTCATCCACCGCCGCCACAGCCGGGTCGGTAAACTTATCCTTCACATGGGGGGCGATGGCCCGGACGGCGATGCCGCAGGCCCCCACGAAGATGAGGCCGTCTGCCCGGGCAAATGCCCGGGCCGTCCAGTCCGCCAGGCTGTCCATGGCGGGCAGGTCCAGCTCCGCCGCCAGCCGGGCGGGGACGGACAGGGTACATTCCTCCCCCTCCGCCGCCAGCGCCGCCGCCAGCCGCCGCCCCAGTGCTGCTCCCCGGGCGGTGAAGGCGGCCATGGCCAGCTTCATCCCTCGGTCCCCTTCCGGCAGCCGTGGGTGAAGGCGGGGTCGTAGAGCTTGGAGCGCTCGTACTCCGTGCCCAGGAAGCCGCCCACGGTGATAAGGGCGGTCTTGGTGACGTGGTTGGCTTTGGCGGTCTCAGCCAGGGTGGACACAGTGCAGCGGTACACCTTCTGGTCGGGCCAGGTGGCCTTGTACACGATGGCCGCCGGGGTGTCGGGGGCATAGCCGCCCTTCATCAGCTCCCTCTCCACATCCTCCAGCAGCCCGGTGGACAGGAAGAGCACCATGGTGCAGCCGTGGGAGGCCATCTTGGCCAGGGCCTCGCCCTCGGGTACGGGGGTGCGGCCCGCCATGCGGGTGATGATAACAGATTGTGATACATCAGGGAGCGTATACTCCGCGTTGAGGGCCGCGGCGGCGCCGGAGAAGGAGGACACGCCGGGGGTCACGTCGTAGGACACGCCCATCCTGTCCAGCTGGTCCATCTGCTCCCGGATGGCGCCGTAGAGGGAGGGGTCGCCGGTGTGGAGCCGGACGGTGGTCTTGCCCTCCCCCTCGGCCTGCTCCATAACGGAGAGCACCTCCTCCAGTGTCATGGACGCGCTGTCGTACACGGCGCAGCCCTCCTTGCGGCCCTCCAGCAGCGCCGGGTTCACCAGGGAACCGGCATAGATGATCACGTCGGCCTCGGCCAGCAGCCGGGCGCCCCGCAGGGTGATGAGGTCGGGTGCGCCGGGACCGGCGCCGATAAAGTGTACCATATCAGTGAGCCTCCGTTTTTATGTTCTCTCGTTTTGCTCCGCCCGGTGGCGCGCCAGCAGCCGCGCCGCGCCGGGGGTCTGTCCCAGAATGCCAAACCGGTTGGAAAAGAAAATGGCCTCGATCTCCATGTCCGTCCCCGCCCGGGCCTTGAGCCGCCGGTCCAGAGCCGCCGCCAGAGAGGCCGTCACGTCCTCCAGCAGGCCGGCCTCCTCCAGCAGCGCCGCCGCGCCGTCGGTGGTGGGGGCCTCAAAGACCCGCTCCACCAGGGCCCGGTCCCCGCCGCACAGGGCGGTGTGGGCGGCCATGGTCTCTCCCCGGCCGTCGGCGGTGCGGGAGTGGGTGTTCATAATGCCCGCCGCCACCTTCACCAGCTTGCCCAGGTGGCCCACCAGCAGGAGGGATCGGAACCCCAGCCCCCGGGCGTGGTCGATAGCCTCCCCCACATAGTTGCTGCACAACGCCCAGCGGTCCAGCTTCAGGCCCAGCACGTCCCGGGCAAAGTCCTCGCCGTAGTTGCCCGGGGTGACCAGCACGTCCTCCCCGCCGGCGGCGTACACCAAATCCAGCTCCAGGCGGACCGAGCGGATGAGGGCCTCCTCGCTCATGGGCCGGACGATGCCGCTGGTGCCCAGGATGGAGATGCCTCCCTCAATGCCCAGCCGGGGATTGAAGGTGCCGCCCGCCAGCCGCCGGCCCTCGGGTACGGAGATGACGGCCCGCAGCCCGCCGGACGCGCCCGCCGCCCTCAGCGCGGCCTGGGCCTGCGCCCGGATCATCCGCCGGGGGGTGGAGTTGATGGCCGCCGCGCCCACCGGCTGGTCCAGGCCGGGCCTGGTGACCCGGCCCACGCCCTCTCCGCCGTCGATCTCCACGCCGGGGATGCCTGTCCGCTCCACCCGGGCGAAAATCAGGGCGCCGTCGGTGATGTCCGGGTCGTCGCCCCCGTCCTTGCGGACGGCGCAGGCCGCCCAGCCCGGCCCGGCGGAGAGCTCCAGCAGCTCGGCCTCCACCGGGATGCCCGCCGGGGTGTCCACCCGGACGGCGCTCAGCCTCCGCCCTGTGAGCAGCAGCTCCGCCGCCCCCCGGACCGCCGCCGCCGCGCAGGTGCCGGTGGTATAGCCGCAGCGCAGCTTCCTGTCGCCCACATCAATATAGTGTTCCAGCTTTGCCATAGCGCCTCCTGGGACCGGCAGACAAAAAACGGGCCCTTCCCAATGGAAAGGCCCGCGTTTGACGTATGCCAGTACCCTCCACCTCAGAGTACGTACCAGACTTCGGCAGGTCTCCTGGCTTACGCTTCATCCTCCAGCGTCCCTTCTCGGCCCCGGGCCAATGGACTGACGCTCTCGTCTGCGCTTACAGTAGAGGTAAGACTGCGCCGGATTTTCACCGGTCTTCCCTGTTAGGCGGCCTTGCGCCGCACCGTGTCCGAACTGTTCTATTCAACTCGTTCCGATATCCGCCCCGTGGGGCGGAACAAGGCGGGACAGCCGTGGAACCGAAGGAATAAAAACGGTTCCCGCTTTCATCCTTCTAAACAAAATTCCTTCCGGTCCTCACCTGTTTTTTAGCATATCACAAACGCTCCCGCAACGCAAGACCATCCTCCCTTTTTACCAAAACCCCTTCTTTTTCTACCAGATATAGCCCTCTGTCCTTCGGCGGAGGCGGAGATGCCTGCTTCAGGCAAAAAAGCGGGAGAGCCGCGCTTTCACAGCTCTCCCGCCCCACCGGCGCTGTATGTTCTTTTCGGCTCAGTAGCCGGCGCCGGCCGCGCTCTCCCCGGCGGAGGGGCCGGCGATAATCTTGATGCCCGCGCTGGCGCCCAGGCGGTTGGCGCCGGCCTCAATCATGGCCACCGCGTCCTCATAGGTGCGGATGCCGCCGGAGGCCTTCACCCCCATCTCGGGGCCCACGGTCTGCCGCATGAGGCGCACATCCTCCACAGTGGCGCCGCCCTTGGAGTAGCCGGTGGAGGTCTTGACAAAGGCCGCCCCCGCCTTCTTGCTGACGGTGCAGGCCTTCACCTTCTCCTCGTCGGTGAGCAGGCAGGTCTCCAGAATGACCTTCACCCCCGCCTTGCCTCCGGCAGCCTCCACCACGCCGGCAATGTCCCGCTCCACCAGGTCCCAGTCGCCCGACTTGATGGCGCCCACATTGATGACCATGTCCACCTCGCGGGCGCCGTTGGCCACGGCGTCCTTGGCCTCAAAAGCCTTGGCTTCGGGGGTCTGGGTGCCGAAGGGGAAGCCGATGACGCAGCAGGGCGTCACGCCGCTGCCGGCAAGCTGCTCCGCCACATAACGGATGTAGGATGGGTTGACGCACACACTGGCAAAGCGGTGCTCCTTGGCCTCGTCGCACACCTTTTTGATGTCCGCCGCGGAGGCCTCGGGCTTGAGAAGGGTATGATCGATGTAGGCGGCGAGGGACGCGGGGTCCAGATTGCTGTGCTTGTTCATTTCCACTGCCATTCATTCCTTTCCTGCGACGAAATGCCTGCCGCGCCGCTGTCCAGGCGGCGGCTTCCCGTACGTTTGACTTTATTTAAGGATATCATACCCCCGGCGTTCCTTTCAAGGCCAGCCGTCCATTTGCGGAAATTTATCTTCCGCAATCGGTCAGAATCTGGGCCAGGGTCTCCACGGCCTCCTCCTCGTCCTCGCCGTCGGCCGAGAGGATCACCTCTTCCCCCTGGGCCAGGCACAGGGCGAGAAGCATAATGATGGATTTCCCGTCCGCCCGGCTCGCTTCACCGGCCCGCTGGATGCCAATCTGCGACTTGAACTTCCCAGCTTGGCTGACAAAGTCGGCGGCAGGCCGGGCGTGAAGCCCGCTCTTGCTTTGGATGGTAATCTGTTTGGCGTACATGCCCCAGTCCCCTTTCTCCCATTATTTCAATCATGGAGCCCCTGTCCCGCCGTCAGGTCACAGCCTGATGGGACAGGGTCTTCTCTGCCGGTACACGGTGCAGTATTTCCAGCCTGAGTCCCGCAGCAGCTGGCACCCCTCGTCCAGGTGATCCCCCAGCCACTTGGGAGTGTGGGCGTCGGAGCCCACGGTGACATATTCCCCGCCCAGCTCCCGGAAGCGCCGGAGAATGGCCGCGGTGGGGGTGGTCCGCTCTCCCATGCCGTACCGCCAGCTGGCGGTGTTGACCTCCAGGCCCTTGCCGTCGGCCGCGGCGATGCGGAGGATCTCGTCCACCAAGTCCCCGTACAGACTGTCGTCCGGCACGTAGGGCGCGTAGCGGTCCACCAGGTTGAGATGCGCCAGCACATCGTAGTCCTTAAAGCGCTTTATGCAGGAGAGAACCTGCTCATAGTACTGCCGGAACACCGCCTCGACCTTGCAGGCCGGGTCCCGGGCCATGTCATCAAAGGTGCGCTCCGGCGTGGCATGGAAGGACGCCAGAATAAAATCATAGGCATAATCCCTGGCGGCCGCCTCACAGCGGGCCATGGTGTCCCCCGGCAGAATGCCCATCTCAATGCCCTTGAGCACCTCCACCCGCCCGGCGTACGCCTCCGCCAGGCCCTCCATGGCCCGGTGATAGGCCTGTGTGGGCTGTCCGGTCCGGTGGACCGGATTGGGGTAGTCCGGGTTATAGTGGTCGGTGATGGCAATGCCGGCGATGCCGCGGCTGATGGCCGCCTCGGCCAGCGCCTCCATGGGCGTTTCAGAGTCGGTGGAAAAAACGGTATGCATATGCATATCGTAAGGTCGGAACATGGCTTGTATTCTCCTCTCGGCGGCACAAAAACCGCCATAACATTTCTTACTCCTGTCAGAGGGTAGTATACCGCATGTTCCGCTCCTCCGTCAAACAGAAGAGGCAGCCGATTACGGGTCTTCTTTTGTGCTCAACGGCGAAAACCGGGCACGCGGCGTTGAGCCGCGCGCCCGGTTTTTATGGGATGCTTCTTTTCCCGGCTGTGGATGGGAGCAGTGCGGGATTACTGCATGCCGTTCTCGTAGGCCTGGATCATCTTCTTAAACGTGTGACCCGCACGACCTCTGAGACTGGTCAGATATTTGTCCGTAGTCTCCCCGGTAAAAATCTTGATCTGGAGCAGCATAGAGCCGTCCTCCTGGGGGGTGGCAAAGATTTTGTCCACATAGGTATCCACAAACTCCTTGGTCACCATCCCGTCCGCCGCGTGGGCGGACGCCTCCCGCAGCACCTTGCGGAGCTTGGCGATGTGGGCCTGGAAGTCCTCCGCCGACTCCCGCTGGGAGGTGAGCCCTGCCAGCTCCTCTCTGGCCTTCTCCAGCTCGGCGGCACACTGCTTGTTCATGGACAGAAAGTCCTGGTCCGACAGCTCCCCCAGAGCGTTGAAGGTAAGCAGCTTCTGCTTCTTCTTTTCCACCGTCTCGATGGTCTGCTCCAGCGCGGCGATCTGCCTGTCCAGTTCACCCCCCTGGTCCAGAGAGCGGTACATCTGGATATACTCCTCAATAAGGGCATCGATGTCGGCTTCGTTCTCCTGAAAGACTGAGAACAGCAGAGGCTTGAGTTCCTCCTCATAGATGGGAAAGGAGGGACAGGAGGCCGCCCCGTTCTTGATCTTACCGGAGCACACCCACTTGCTGTTTTTCTTTCCGCTGCGGTCCACGCTGTCCCGGCGGTAGTAGGCCGCTCCGCAGTGGGTGCAGTACAGCTTGCCGGTGAGCAGGTTCTGGTGGTTGCAGATCCCCTGGCGGTTCTTCACGTCCTCACTGCGGCGCTTGAGCACCTCGTTAGCCCGGTCCCACAGCTCCTCACTGACAATGGCAGGCACGATCTCCCCCGTCTCATCCTTGAACATCACCCACTCCTCCGGCGGGAGGAACTTCTGTTTCTTGGTGAACAGGTCGATGACCTTCACCTTGTTGCCCACATAGTAGCCCTTGTACTTGGGATTGGAGATCATCCCCGACATGGTGGTGTGGGCAATCTTTTTTCCGTTGTGGTTCCGGTATCCCTTTTCCCAGAACAGGGTCTCAATCTGCTTCATGGAATACTGACCGGTAGCATAGCGTTCAAACAGCTCCCGCACCATAGGGGCCTCATCTTCGTCAATGATCAGCCGGCCCTTCTCCTTCTGGTAGCCGAAGATGCGGCTGTTGCCCAGCACCACGCTGTTTTTGATGGCCTGCTGATGTCCGAATTTGACACGGCTGGAGAGCTTGCGCAGTTCATCCTGGGCAATGCCCGACATGATGGTCAGCCGCAGTTCGCTGTCCTCGTCCAGGGTGTTGATGTTGTCGTTCTGGAAGAACACTCCCACCCCGGCGGCCAGCAGGCGGCGGGTGTACTGGATGGAGTCCAGCGTATTTCGGGCAAAGCGGGTAATCTCCTTGGTGATTACCAAATCAAACAGCCCCTTCTCTCCATCCTCCACCATGCGGTGAAAGTTTTCCCGCTTCTTGGTGGTTGCGGCGGACAGGCCCTCGTCGATATACCCCTCCACAAAGGTCCAGGCCGGATTGCGGCTGATGTAGTCCCGGTAGTAGGAAATCTGATTGCCCAGGGAGTTGAGCTGCTCGTCCGACTCGCTGGACACGCGGGCATAGAAGGTCACCCGCAGAGGCAGATCGTAGATGGTGCGGGTCCTGAGCTGCTGGCGCGCGCTGTGGATGTCCATGGGTTATCCTCCGAAGTTCGTTTAATCATGTTCTTATTATAAGTTGATCAAATATAAAAGGCAAGCGGATATTCATGGACCACTTTTCCTGCTTCAGGTAGTTTTAAAATTTACCTTGTAGTTTTGTTCTGAAGCCCTATAATGGAGAAAAAGGAGGGATATGATGGATGGGTTAGTACGGGCCAAAGTTGCGCTTAACGACGCCAACTTTTGGTATGATATGGAATCTCGTTTGGAGAAGCTATGTTCTCGTTTTTATAAATTATGTCAAGGTGAAAAACCACGCCAGGCATTGATTCGAGTCTACAAATGGACTGCATCCACAGACAAAGTTTTAGAATTCCTTTCAGCCCATCAGCCAAATACCGTCTGTTCGTTAAGCAATGACCCACCTGCGATCACATTTGCTCCACGCCGCGATCAGGAAATTGCCTGCGATTATATCTGTGTAGAATATAAGCAGCTCTATCTGATTCCCAAATCTAAAGCTTTTATCAAACGGTACACATATTTTGAGATCTACTATGACGGACACATTGTTTCTTGTCTGATGGATCTGCCCACATTCCATAAGAATGGCCCGTTTGAATTGTTGGACATGGATCCAACGGAATGGGCCCACGCCAAATTGCAGATAAAACTGTGGAATAAACTGCTCCGACCTAATTTGGAAGATTTGGATGAAATCGCTGATATTATACCAAGCAATTTTGCAAAGCCCTTTTACAAGCGGTTATCTCAATACGGCGAAAGCAAGACACCTGCCGAATCGCTCCAATATCCACAGCATGACAAGATTATTTGGCCCTTGCTCACCTATCTTCATTTAATGCAGAACTTGCCGCTCTTGCCAAAGACACAGATCCCATGTTGTATGATCAACTATGTATGTCCTGGAAAATATAAAGACTTTGCCGAACAACTGGCCTCCTATCTTACAAAGTGCCTAGGCACAGATCCAATTATAACAATGCCCCTATCCCGATCATCCAATTACTTTAAAAGAAGCGACGAAAGGGATAAACCGGGTGCCGCTGAACCTTATCTTTTTTTGTTGGAACGTATTAATAGCTCCCAATTACAGGAAGCCATCACGGATCTTGAGCAGTACAAACGCAGTCGATCTCGCAAGTGGGACACCCACCCCTTTTTAAATGCAGTTCCCATTTGCGTTGGAGAAAACCCTATTCCCAATAGTTTAGTTATAAATATCCATGTACCAAAAGATTTTGTACTACCCGATTCGGATATTATAAAATCTGGGTTCCTGTATTTTGGGAAGGCCCTGTATAAGTTCCGCGACAAATATAGGCGTCAAAAAAGTAGGCTGAAAAAGTATTATCAGAAAAAAAAGGACGCAATCGATGCCCTCTTAGATGAGCAGGCGCCTTCTTTTAAACAATCTTCCCTGTATCCATTAAGCATCTGGTTTATGGTAATGTATGGAGCAAAGAACTTTTCCAAGAAATCTCTTATAAAGTCTGAGGAAAATAATTGGCTCCAAACATGGATAGATTCCTGGTCTCAGGAGCAGCGCACTTTAGAAGACGAAGTCCAAGAGAACGAATATTCTCCAGTATATCCTGTACCCTGGGCTGTATAGATAAAGCCAGTACACAGTATTTCATTCATATAGCACAGTTAAAAAAGCACATCCTGTACCGGAGAATCACAGATTTCGGTACAGGATGTGCTTTTCATTTGTGACGGATGGTATTGCCGTTTGGCGAGAGCGGATTTGCGCTATCTTCCCCACTGCTTCCGGATACGGCGCAATGCTCTGCGGCGGCGGTTTTTGTTTTGGGTCGCAACGCCGAAGATCCTGCTCTGCTCTCTGGGCGTCAGACGCTCCCACCGGCCGAAGTGTTCACCAGCCCGGCTCATCACAGCCAAACTGCAGTCATCCGTGGTGCGGGCAGCAATGTGCTGCTCCAGGACCGTGTGAAGCATGTCCCCGCTGACAGTCGGCTGCAGCAGCTCGGACCACTGGAGCATGTGCCCCAGCAGAGGCGCCACACTGGCGGTCCGCTTGTGGTAGAGCGCCTGCTCACAGCCGTCCGACATGAGGACGAACCCCTCCAGAGCGGCCTGGGTTCCTTTCAGTACCCGGGCCGTCTGCGCTGCCGAGCGGGAGGTGACAAAGACGGTGGTGTTGGTAAACTCCCCGTTGCAAGGGCGGGAAGCCACCAGCAATTTCCCCGCCTTTTGGTATGCAATCACCCCGTCTCCCACATGGAAGAGCAGATAGCGGTCACCACACACCGCCACTGCCAGCAGGGTGCACGCAAGTTCCGAAGGCTTCGCCCGGTAGAGGGCGGCCTTTTCCGCGATGGCCTCCTGTACCTGTTCCACAATCCACTGGCGCATGGCCTGGGGCGTGGGGGAGGCGTACAGCGTCTCAAATTCCCTGCACAGTAGGCGGCAGGCGGTCTGAACGGCACACTCCGCCCCCAGATGGGAGAGGGGAGCGGAGCCGGCGCCATCTGCCAGTGCGATGGCGGTGACGCCGTATTCCGTCCGGCGGACAGTGCGGTCCTGTCCCAGCTGCTGGCGCAGCCGGTGCCCTCTGCCGGTGCAGGCTGCCATGAGTGTGTTCCACATGTGAGGTTCCTCCTTTTTCGCTCAGGCAATCTGGCTGTCGGCGCTGTTCTGGTTCAGCATCCGCTTGAGCTGGCGGCATCTGGGGCAGGTCTGGGGGAGAAAGAACCCCTTGGAGCGGTAAAAGTTCTCCTCCCCCTGGCTCAGGTCGAACTCCTCCCCGCACATCTGGCAGATGCGGCGCTGACTCACCTGCCGGGGCTGTTTCCCGCCCTCCTTCAGGCGGTTCGGGTAGATTTTGCCCGACTGCTCGTCCTTCCCCTGGAGCGCCCCAGTCTCCAGCAGCTCCAGGTACCGCCGGAAGACGGACAGCCAGGTGGAGACAGGCAGCCGCTTTTCCTCGGCGTAGAACCGCCCCTCCTTTTGGAAGGTGCCGTGGAAGTACTGCTTGATGTACAGGGGCAGATGGCTCCACTGGTAGCGCCAGGAGCCTTCCGGCACACCACAGCCGTGGTTATCCCCGCACGGATAGGGGAAATTTCCCTCCCGGATGGCGGTCTCCATGCTGTCGCCCCCCTGCTGGGCATAGGGCGCCTTGCCGGGCAGCATGAGCATGAACAGCAGCGTTGCCACAGCAAAGGCCTCGTTTCCCGGCGTGCGCAGCTGCTGAGAGAGATGCTTGCCCAGCAGCTCCGGAGGGAGGAACGGACTCTTTCCCACCGGGCAGGGGTAGCCGCCCACCTGGTAGCTGTCGCAGTCCACCAGCCACACCTCACTGGGGGACACCATGAGGATGTTGTTCAGGTTGATGTCCCCCAGGAGCACCCCGGAGCGGTGGAGCAGCTGGAGCTTCTCCAGGATGGTGACGGCCAGCCTCGCCAGCTCCGCCCGCTGCCCGCTGGGGAAGTAACGCTGGACGCTGTTCTGGTTCAGCAGGCAGCGCTGGAGGGAGGTTCCGGCCGCTCTGAGCATCCGGTAGCCCACGAATTCCCCCTGCGTGTTGCACAGCAGCTCCTGGGGCCAGCAGATCCCCTGCTCACGGATGGGAGCGGTCACCATGAGCCGGAGCTTGTCCCTGCGGGCGGCGGTGCGCTTTTCCGGGTGGTAGAGCTTGGCCACCGTTCCGTCTCCCAGGTCGTAGATAGTGCCCTCTCCGCCCTGGCCCAGCACGTCCCCCAGTACCAGCGTGCCGGAGGTACCGATCACCTCGTCTCCGGTGGTGGGCAGCTGGGTCAGCGGCAGGATCTGCTGGTCATCCTCCACCAGCGGCGCGGGCGGAAAGAAGCTGCAGCTGCTGCCGCTCTGCCTGGCATCCGAGTGGAACCGGGACAGGTAGCCGTACTTGTTGATGCGCAGCACCAACACCTTTTTGCCCTGGACGGAGTTGAGCTGGTTGAGCCCCATGAGGTCGGTGGCCAGGTCCTTGTCCTGCGTGACCACCAGCAGGCGGTTCTTGGTATGGAACTGGGTGGCTGCAGCGAGAAGCTGGTGGTCGCCGAAGGTCTCGCTGTTGCCTCCGTAGACGGCCAGCAGTCCCTCCCGGTGCAGCCTGTTCAGCCATCCGGTGGCGGTGCGGACAGGCTGGGCCAGCTCCGGCTTTTTGTCTGCCAGCTGCCCCATCTCCCGGAGAATGCTGCCCGGGATAACGAGCTGCTTGCCGGTGCGCCGCAGTATGGGGAGCATGTGCTCCATCCAGGCGGAAAACTGGTAGTGGAGCAGCGAACAGGTGTCCACCAGGACGGTGTACTGCTCCACCGTGCGCTCCAGCCGCTCCTGGGCCTGGGCGCTCAGGCCGTCGCTCTGCTGCTGGAGATAGTGCTGAATGGCGCGTACCTCATCCTTGCTCAGGCTTTCCCGGGTGCTGGAGATGCCGCAGCTGAGCAGGAGGACGTCCATCGCCTCAGGGGTCAGGTTCATGGCGGTGCTCAGGTCAAGTTTGGTAAAGTACTTCATAAAATCCTCGCTTTCTTGGCCGGTGGCCGACTGTTTTCTTCCTTCCATATTTACTCCTGCCCGGAGACGGAGCGTTCAGGGATGCGCTGAAATTTTTTCAGGGCTGTCTCCCTGTGTTACATTCTCTGCCCGGAATCCGGCCCATTCAGAGCTCACAGCGTATTTTGTGCGAACCTCTGAAAATGGGGAAGAAATCAGTGCCTGCACGCAGGGGGTTCGCACAGGAGCAGGCACAAAAATCAGCTCCGTATTTTGTGGAGTATGCTCACTTCCCCTTGTAATATGGTAAAAATTGTGTTATGATAAAACATACGGGTTGTATAGCATCGCTAAAAAATTTCAACCGGGTTGTACGCTTTTGCCGATACAACCCGCTCCCCTCACGGGGTCTGCAACATCGGCATCATGAACATCATGCTGGTCACCGTCACCGATACAACCCGCTCCCCTCACGGGGTCTGCAACACCGCAGTGTGCTTCCACTCCAACCACGAGGGGGCGATACAACCCGCTCCCCTCACGGGGTCTGCAACTTATAAAGAATCCATTGGATTTGATGACTTTACCGATACAACCCGCTCCCCTCACGGGGTCTGCAACACAGCCCCAGTTATACGATACCGGTTGCCCTTGGATACAACCCGCTCCCCTCACGGGGTCTGCAACTCGGACAAGTCGATGGATTCATCCCCCGCTCCAGCCGATACAACCCGCTCCCCTCACGGGGTCTGCAACTTCAAAATGCCTGGCGGTTGCTCTCCACGCTGCCGATACAACCCGCTCCCCTCACGGGGTCTGCAACGGGGGAGGCCCACCCGGCACAAATTGCCAATGCGGATACAACCCGCTCCCCTCACGGGGTCTGCAACGATACTTTTTGATGTTATTCCAGCTATCGACCACAAGATACAACCCGCTCCCCTCACGGGGTCTGCAACCTTTCCAAGCCATAGCAAACATGACCTCAGAAGGATACAACCCGCTCCCCTCACGGGGTCTGCAACCCATACTACCTGGATGCAGTACACAACCATAATGATACAACCCGCTCCCCTCACGGGGTCTGCAACTCCATCAGACTGGTGGCGATGAGAGCGGACTTGGATACAACCCGCTCCCCTCACGGGGTCTGCAACCAAGCGCGCCCGCCGTATCCTTGCCGACATCAAAGATACAACCCGCTCCCCTCACGGGGTCTGCAACCATCCTTTGGAGAATACAGAAAGATCGGATGTGCAGGATACAACCCGCTCCCCTCACGGGGTCTGCAACTATTCAGGTCTTGCATTAGTGAGAGGTTTAGCGCGATACAACCCGCTCCCCTCACGGGGTCTGCAACCCCCCAAACTCTCTACAGACGCAAGTACAGTATTGGATACAACCCGCTCCCCTCACGGGGTCTGCAACCATTTTTCCCCGTGTGTAAAATCGTGTGCAAAAGTGATACAACCCGCTCCCCTCACGGGGTCTGCAACGGGTCGGCGTAGATAACGGCGTATTTCTTTTCCGGGATACAACCCGCTCCCCTCACGGGGTCTGCAACATGCGCTTGCGCCCAGTGGCTTTGTTGATCTCCTCTGATACAACCCGCTCCCCTCACGGGGTCTGCAACGGGTCATAAATCTGAGTATAGATATCGCTCAGGCCGATACAACCCGCTCCCCTCACGGGGTCTGAAACTTTCCTCTGCGGAAGCAGCGAATGCCTTCCATGTGAATGCAACCCACTCCCCTCACGGGGTCAAACGAAAAAAATCCCCGGTACCACGGATTATTGAAGTGACCCCAAAAAGTTAGACAATATTTTTGAAGAAATTGTTCAAGCAACCGAAAGGGCTTGTTGTCTGTGGAGAGCAGGCGGCAAGCCCTTTCGTTTCATCCTGATTCTGCGGTTATTGTAGTAATCCAGATAGTCCACCAGTTCCTGCTTGAGGTGTTCCAGGGAATCGAATTTCTGCAGGTACAGCAGCTCACTTTTGA
>CAJFTA010000011.1 GCA_904419835.1 uncultured Pseudoflavonifractor sp.
AATATCTGTTACCCATTTGCTGTTGGGCCTGTCTGCGTGAAACTCCCTGTTGAGTAAATTCTGATATTTATGTACTTGCTGCCCCAGGTTCTTCCACTTTCGTTCTCTCCGAATTTCAGATAAAAGGCCGTATTTTTCCATGACCCTAAGGACAGTTTTCGGATTATGGTGAATGCCTTGCCGCTCTAACCACAGGTGCATCCGGCGGTAGCCGTAGGTTTGAAAGCAATGCTCCTGCTGTTTCCGAAGCAGAGCGGCCAGCGGCGCGTCCTTCTCGGGCCGATTCATTCGCTTCACATAGTCATAATAACCGCTCCTGGATACCCCAAAGAATGTGCACATGACGGATACCGGATATGCGTCCTGATGACGATAAATTACTTGATACTTGACCTTCGGCCTCACTTCCTTCCCATGAGCGTAATAAAATCCCGCAGTAGTACATTCTCCATTTTCAGGCGCTTGTTTTCATACTTGTATTCCTGCAGAGTCCTGGCGGGTTTTCGCCCTCTCTGTTTGGGTGTGACCTGCATTGCTTTCTTTCGCTCTCGCTTCAGTAAATCATGGATTGGCCTGTCGCCCTTCAACCCCAGCCTTTCCGCAACTTCCCTCTGGCTCATCCCGCTCTCCAGCATCCGCTTGATTTCTGGCAGGAGCTTCCGCATTTTTTGATACCTTCTTGCCATATAGAATCCCCCCTGATGCAGTCTTATTTTCCTACATCAGGGGGGACTTTGTCTATTGTCCGTTTTTACTGGTCCGGTTCAGGCGCTCCGGGGCTTTTTTATGTTTTCTTAAGGACCTTATCCACAATTTCGTGGTACACTGTGGAAAAGGATGTGAGACAATGGGATATACGGTATTTCTGGCAGAAGATGACCTGCGTCTGCGGGATGAGCTCTCCGCGCTGCTGGAGCGGTACGGCTACCGCTGCCTGTTTCCGGCAGGTTTTGAGGACCTGGCCGGACAGATTCTGTCCAGCGGCGCCCAGCTGGTGCTGCTGGACCTGGGCCTGCCCCGGTACGACGGCTACCACGTCTGCCGGGACCTGCGTGCCCGCAGCGCCCAGCTGCCCATTATGATAGTGACAAGCCGCTCTGACGAGCTGGACGAGCTGATGAGCATGAACCTGGGTGCGGACGACTTCATCACCAAGCCCTTCAACCCCCAGATTCTCCTGGCCCGGATGGCCCGGCTGCTCCAGCGTGCCTACCCCTCCGGCGGCGGAGCGTCGGTGCTGTCGGCAGGCGGCGTGTCCCTGGACCTGGGCAGCGGCACGGTGCGCTTTGGGGACAGAGAAGCCCGACTCACCCGCAACGAGGCGCTCCTCCTGCGGCAGCTGCTCCGCCAGCCGGGGCAGATTGTCAGCCGGGACGCCCTGATGAACGCCCTGTGGCAGTCCGACCAGTTTGTGGACGACAACACCCTCACCGTCAATGTGGCCCGGCTGCGCCGCACCCTGGAGGAGCTGGGCCTGAAGGACGTGCTCATCACCCGCCGGGGCCAGGGCTACCAGCTGCTCCTGCCCTGACCGGCTTCGGTATATTGAACGAGGAGGTCTGGCCATGACCCTGTCCGCCCTGCTCAAAGACAAGCTGCCCCACCTGCTGGGGCTTGCCTTCGCTCTGCTCTTCACGGCGGCCCTGCTGTCCCTGCTGCGGGTGCCTCCCTCTGCGGCTGTGTTTCTCTGTCTGGTCCTGTCCCTGTGCGTCCTCCTGCCCCTGGGCGGCGAGATAGCCCGCAAGCTCCGGTTCTATCGGGACATGGCGGGCAGGCTGGACGCCCTGGAGGAGAAGTATCTGTTCTCCGAGGTGATGGCGGAGCCCGGCTTTCCCGAAGGGGCGTTTCTTCTCTCCGCCGCGCAGGCCATGGGCGCCTCCATGGCGGAGGCGGTGGGGGACGCCCGGCGGGACATGGGGGAGTACCGGGAGTACATCGAGACCTGGATTCACGAGGTCAAGACCCCCATCGCCGCCGCCCGGCTGTCCCTGGAGAACCGCCCCGGCCCCCTGGCCGACAGCGTGGAGAATTCCCTGTTCCAGATTGAGGGCTATGTGGAGCAGGCCCTGTTCTACGCCCGCAGCGGCGCGGTGGACCGGGACTACGCCGTCCGCGCCCTCCCGCTGAGCCAGGCCGTCTCCGCCGCCCTGCGCCGGTACGCCCGGCCCCTCATTGAGGCCGGGTTCCGGGTGGAGCTGGAAGCGCTGGACGCGGTGGTCTGCTCCGACGGGAAGTGGGTGGAGTTCATCCTGGGCCAGCTCATCTCCAACTCTCTCAAGTACCGCTCTGCCGCACCCAAGCTCACCTTCTCCCAGGAGGTAAAGCGGGACGGGGTGGTCCTCTCCCTCCGGGACAATGGGCCCGGCATCCCGCCGGAGGACCTGCCCCGGGTGTTTGACAAGGGCTTCACCGGCGCCAACGGCCGGCAGCTGTCCACCCGCTCCACCGGCCTGGGGCTGTACCTGTGCAGGAAGCTGTGCGCCCGGCTGGGTCTGGGCCTGTCCCTCTCCTGTCCGCCCGGCGGGGGGACCCTGGTCTCCCTCACCTTCCCCCTGGGCCGCTTCCACCTGGCGGAGGGCCAGCCTTACAAAACTGTCACCTCTCCGTAAGGTCTTTCCATGGCCCCGCCGGAGGCATTGGGGTAAAATGGGCCCATAAAGGAGGGATTCCGCCATGGAACCGATTCTCACTGTCACCCATCTTCAGAAATACTACGGCGCCCGCAGCTCGGTGACCCGGGCCATTGACGATCTGAGCTTCTCCGTCCAGCAGGGGGAGTTCGTGGGCATCATGGGCGCGTCGGGCAGCGGCAAGACCACCCTGCTCAACTGCATCGCCACCATCGACCGGCCCACCGCCGGCCACATTGTGGTGGACGGGGCGGACATCACCGCCATGAAGAGCAAAGCCCTGTCCAAATTCCGCCGGGAGCGGCTGGGCTTTATCTTCCAGGACTGCAACCTGCTGGACACCCTCACCGCCTTTGAGAACATCGCCCTGGCCCTGACCATCCTCAGAACCCCGGCCGGGGAGATTGAGCCCCGGGTGAAGGAGACGGCCCGGCTGCTGGAGATTGAGGAGTGCCTGTCCAAATACCCCTACCAGCTCTCGGGCGGCCAGCGGCAGCGTGTGGCGGCGGCCCGGGCCATCATCACCCGCCCGGCCCTGGTGCTGGCCGACGAGCCCACCGGCGCGCTGGACTCCAAGGCCTCCCGCCTGCTGCTGGACCGGTTCGAGGCCCTGAACCGGGAGCGGCAGGCCACCATCCTCATGGTCACCCACGACGCCTTTACCGCCAGTTACTGCCGCCGCATCCTCTTCATCAAGGACGGCCGCCCCTTTACCGAGCTCATCCGGGGAGCGGACAGCCGGAAGGACTTCTTCGCCCGGATTATCCAGGTTGTGACCCTGCTGGGAGGTGACGACCGGGATGTTCTCTAAGCTGGCCCTGAAAAATGTAACCCGCAGCCTGCGGGACTACTCGGTGTACTTCCTCACCCTCACCTTCGGCGTGTGCATCTTCTATGTGTTCAACTCCATGGACGCCCAGTATGTCATGGAGGCCCTCAAGGGCGGAAACAACATCGCCCTCGTCATTATCCAGCTCATCGACGTCATCTCGGTGTTTGTGTCGGTGATCCTGGCCTTTCTCATCCTCTACGCCAACGGCTTCATGGTCCGCCGCCGGAAGAAGGAGCTGGGCACCTACCTGCTGCTGGGCATGGGCCCGGGGGCCATCTCCGGCCTGCTCTTTCTGGAGACGCTGGTCATCGGCCTGCTGTCCCTGGGCGTGGGCCTGGCGCTGGGGGTGTTCCTGTCCCAGTTTATCTCGGTATTTACCGCCAGCCTCTTCGCCATCAGCATCCCCGAGTTCCACTTTGTCTTCTCCCCCCGGGCCCTGGGCAAGACGGTGCTCTATTTCGGCGTCATCTTTCTGGTGGTCATGTGCTTCAACTCCCTGTCCGTGTCCCGGTGCAGGCTGCTGGACCTGATGCAGGCGGGAAAGCGGAACGAGGAGCTGAAGGTGAAGAACCTGGGGGTGTCGGCGGTCCTCTTTGTGGTGGGCGCCGTACTGCTGGGCATCGCCTACGCCATGCTCCTCACCCGGGGCATCCTGATAATCGACACCCTGTTTTTTGTCATGCTGGCCCTGGGCACGGCGGGCACCCTGCTGTTCTTCCTGTCCCTGTCCGGCTTCCTTCTGCGGGTGTGCCAGGCCAACAAGCGCCTCTACTACAAGGGCCTGAATATGTTCATCCTGCGCCAGTTCAACGCCCGCATCAACAGCACCTATGTGTCCATGACGGTCATCTGCCTCATGCTCCTGCTGGCCATCGGCATCACCGCCTGCTCCATCGGCCTGAACAACACCATCTCCCAGCTCACCAGCGCCCAGGCTCCCTATGACGTCTCCCTGTCCGCCTCCAGATTTAACCCGGAAACAGGCGAGGAGCTGCCCGTGGACATTCCGGCCGCCCTGAAGGAGGCGGGCTTTGACCCGGCGGTACAGCTGTCCCAGAGCGCCCAGGTGGAGCTGTGGCAGGGGCAGCTCTATGTGCCCGCGTGGGATGAATATCTGACGGCCTATGTGCTCCCCCTGTCCAGCTACAACGGCCTGCGCGCCCTGGAGGGGCTGGAGCCCATCACGCTGGAGCCCTCCGCTTACCTCTTGGTGGTGGGGGATGAGGATGAGTGGATGATCCGGCTCCGCTCCGACAGCCCTTCCCTGGTGGTCAGCGGCCACACCTTGACAGCCGGAGAGGCCCCCCTCCATACCGCCCTGTCCATCGGCTACTCCACCAGCGCTGAAAACTATTTCATCATCCCCGATGCGGTGCTGGAGGGGGCGGGCGACTGGGACACCAGTAAAATGTACCACAACGTCACCTACTACTGCGCCAACTACCGCACCGACGTGCCCAAGGAGGAGACGGAAGCGCTGCTCCGGAGCGTGATTTCCGACTACTACCGCTCCGTGCTGGGGGAGGACGCGGGCAGCACCAGCTTCAACACCAAGCTGGAAATCTATGCCGAGACCATGGGCACCAAAATTCTCGTCCTCTTCCTGGGCATCTATCTGGGCATCATCTTCCTGCTGACCTCGGCGGCGGTGCTGGCCCTCCAGCAGCTGAGTCAGGCGGCGGACAACCAGGAGCGGTACGCGGTGCTCACCCGTCTGGGCGTGGAGGAGAAGATGCGGGACCGATCGGTGTACGTCCAGGTGTTCCTGTCCTTCTTCCTGCCGCTGTTCCTGGCGGTCATCCACGCGGTGGTGGGCATGACGGCGGCCAACGCCGCTATCGCCAAGGTTGGCAAGCTGGACGCCGCGGCCTCCAGCGCCGTCACCGCCGTGTTCATTCTGGTGGTGTACGGGGCCTATTTCCTGGCCACCTGCTGGGGCAGCCGGCGGATCGTCCGGGGCCGCTGAGGGAGAACCGCCGGAAAAAAAGCGGAAATTTTCATGGTCCTCTTGCAATTCTGCGGCAAATATGCTATGATTAGGGCTACGTTTAGACGGCGTATGGTCAGAGTGCGCCCTTTTGTGAAAATACAGCGCCCCCTCGGGGTCGAAAGGAACGATGAAAGCAATGAGCATTCCCAAGATTGTTGTGACGGTTATCCAGCTCCTCTCCGGTCTGTTCCTCATCGCTGTGGTTCTGCTCCAGTCCGGCAAGAGCGCCGGCCTCAGCGGTGCCATCGCCGGCGGCATGGACACCTTTATGGCCAAGAACAAGGCCAAGACCTGGGACGCCAAGCTGGCCAAGTGGACCAAGTGGGTCGCCATCCTGTTCATGGTGCTCACCCTTGTCCTGAGCCTGATGAAGTAAGAATGCAGTAAAAACCGGCGCTGTCCCCAGGACAGCGTCGGTTTTTGTTCTTAATGGAGGAGTATCTGTATGTTTTTTCAGCGCCTGAGGGATTTGCGGGAGGATCGGGACCTGCGGCAGCAGGATGTGGCCGAGATTTTGGGCATCAGCCAGACTGTCTATTCCCGTTATGAGCGTGGGTATCAGACAATTCCCGTTATTCACCTGATGAAACTGGCGGATTTCTACCACACCTCCACGGACTACCTTCTGGGCAGAACCAATGTGGCTGTGCCCTACAGGAAAAAATAAAAGAGCGGCAATGCTAAAAAAGCTCTGAGGCCAACGGGCCACAGAGCTCAGCGTGTCGAAAAACCTCGGTTAAACAGAATCGGGCTGTACCGGGGCGGGGGAGCGCGAGGGGGCAGCCGCCCGCCTCGTGCGGGAACGAATGCTCCGGAAGCCTTGCTGTGCAAGGCTTCCGGAGAGCGGAGCGGGGACTTTTGTGCCGCTGTGCGGCGCGAAAGTAACGGCATTTTAAAGGCTGTCGAAAAAGTGGCTTCCGCCACTTTTTCGAAGGAGCTTCATTTGATTCCGTCATCTGCGGATGACGGAACTCTGCGAGGCTTCCCCTTCTGGGAGGTTTTTCGACACGCTGACCGGGCCGGGGGCTTCCCCGGCCCGGTTTTTTGCGGGCAAAAATTTTTTGAAAAAATTTTTGCCGCCGTGCAATAAAACGCCCGCCCCGCCCGTTAATGGTGCAGAAGGGCACACAAGGGGCGGACCTCTCCCGGGGGAGGGCGCTCCGCCCGCACACCATAACAACATTTATGAACGGGTAAAGAAAGGAAGTATCGAGTATGAAAAAGAAGGGTTTCTTCAGCGGCTTCGGCGCCGGTATCCTCACCACCGCTCTTGTGCTGGGCCTGGGCGTATCCGCCTTCGCGGCCAGCCGCACTATCTCTGTGGACGACAACATCCGCGTGACCATCAACGGCGCGGTCTTCTCCCCCAAGGACGCCAACGGCAAGGACGTGGCCCTCTTCTCCTACAACGGCACCACCTACGCCCCCGTCCGGGCCATCTGCGAGGCCGCCGGCCTGGAGGTGGAGTATGACTCCGCCACCTACACCGCCGTCCTCACCACCGCCGACCGGGTGGCCGCCTCCGACCCCAACTCCGGCAGCTATATCGGCGTGGACAAGGCCAAGGAGATCGCTCTGGCCGACGCGGGCGTCAACGCCGCCGACGCCGTGTTCCTCAAGGCCAGGCTGGACCGGGACGACGGCCGCGTGGAGTACGAGGTGGAGTTTTACAGCGGCAGCAAGGAGTACGACTACGACATTGACGCCCTCACCGGCACAATCCGCAGCCGCGACTGGGAGGTAGACGACTTCGACCTCTATGACGACGACCGCACCCAGGTCTCCGCGGACAACGTGATCACCGCCGAGCAGGCCAAGGCCATTGCCAAGGCCCAGGCCCCCTCCACCGCCACGGTGGTCAAGTGCGAGCTGGACCGGGACGACGGCCGCTGGGTCTATGAGCTGGAGCTGCGGGACGGCCGTACCGAGTACGAGTGCGACATCAACGCCGTCACCGGCGTTATCCTGGACTGGGAAGTGGACCGCGACGACTGAGCCATGAGACAATAAAACGCCGTCCCCGCCGCAGAAGCGGCGGGGACGGCGTTTTATCCGGGGCGGGTTCAGAGCAGCTCCGCCTTCTCCTTGATAAAGCCCCTGAGCCATGCGCCGGTCTCAGGGTGATCCAGGGCGAAGTCGATGGTGGCCTCCAGGAAGCCCTTCAGATTGCCGGTGTCGTACCGGCGGCCCTCAAAGTCCACCGCAATCATCTGGTTCTGGCGGCACAGGGTGCGCAGGCCGTCGGTCAGCTGGATTTCCCCGCCGTAGCCCGGGGCCTGGTGCTCCAGAATATCGAAGATGTCGGGGGTGAGGACGTACCGGCCCAGAATGGCGTAGTTGGAGAACATCTCGGTGGGGGCCGGCTTCTCATTCATGTCGGAGACGGAGAAGATCCGCTCCTCCAGCGGCTGGATTTTCACGGAGGAGTACTTGCTGATGGCCTCGGTGGCCACCTTCTGCACACCCACGCAGGAGGCGTTGTACTTCTCCGCCGCCTCAATGAGCTGCTTCATCACCGGCTTGCGGGCCCGCATGATATCGTCGCCCAGGAGCACGGCAAAGGGCTCGTCCCCCACAAAGCGGCGGGCCCGGGAGATGGCGTGGCCCAGGCCCTTGGTCTCCTTCTGGCGGACGTAGAAAATGTTGGCCAGGTCGGCGGCGCGCCGGACCTCGGACAGCTCCTTCTCCTTGCCCGCCTGGTTCAGCCGGGTCTCCAGCTCGGGATAGTAGTCGAAATAGTCGTCCATGGCCGACTTGGCCCGGTTGGTGACAATCAGAATGTCCTCAATTCCGGCGGCCACGGCCTCCTCAATGATGTACTGAATCACCGGCTTGTCCACCATGGGCAGCATCTCCTTGGGCACCGTTTTGGTGGCGGGGAGCATGCGGGTGCCAAGGCCGGCGGCGGGAATGACAGCTTTACGGACCTTCATAGCGAAAACCTCCAGCTCGTGCGGGCGGAGGGCCGCCCGCGGTTTACAGGTGTGCCAGATGCACGGCGGGAATCATGGGGCGGAAGAACTTGACCTTGGGCAGGGCTTTCAGCAGCACGGTACCCAGCACATAGCAGGCAATGGCCTCACCCGCCACAAAGGTCCACAGGTTGAACCAGTAGGCCGCCCAGAAGGCGCCGTTGACAGCGCCCGCCTCCGCCCAGGCCCACATGGGGGGCAGCAGCAGGGCGTTGATCACAATGGGGGGCAGGGCGGCCAGGTACCACCGGGGCATCTTCGTGGTCAGCCAGGCGGCGACGGCGGTGGCCAGAGTGCCCACCACCATATCGATGGGGCCGTAGGGGGAGAGGACGTTGGTCAGCAGGCAGCCCAGGGCCACGCCCGGCGCAGTGGCCGGGAACAGGAAGGGCAGCACGGTGAGCGCCTCCCCCAGCCGCACCTGGACGGGGCCGAAGGTGAGCTGAAAGATGTTGCCGAAGTAGCACAGGACAAAGTACACGGCCGCCACCACGGCGGCCAGGGTCAGCTCCCTGACGGAGAGCTCGCGTTTGGGACGCAGGATCATAGAAACAATACCTCCAATTTTATCTTTAGAGTGCGCGCGCCGCGCACAGCGGAACAGGTCCCTACCCCGGGGGCATGGCGCATACGCCTCCGGGCGGCTGTCTCTGTTCCGGTTGGACCGGGTTTTGGGAACCGGTCGAGGGTATTGTAGCATGATTTTCATCAAAAGAAAAGTGGAAAAGGGGAGAAATAAAACTTCACGCGCTTTTGATTCCATGGCCGTGCCGCTGAATGCGGCACATGGCCAAGTTTGCTATGCTTCTGCACAGCAAAATGAGGCGCGCCCACTCTGCGGGCGCGCCTCATTTTTCAGCGGTCATTACATGGGAGAAAAGCTGTCCTTACCCACCTGGCACAGGGGGCACACCCAGTCCTCGGGCACATCGGCCCAGGCGGTGCCGGGCGCCACGCCGTTATCAGGATCGCCCACCTCGGGGTCGTAGATATAGCCGCAGATATCGCAGACGTACTTGCCCATGGGATATCGCTCCTTTGCATCAAAATTCGTTTCCCCGCCGGGCGCGCCTTAACGCTTGTCCCGTGGGTAGCTTTATGATACAATGGCGGTAATCCATTTGTCAACAGAGGTTTGTTGTGAAAATCAAAAATGTTACAATAAATTCAAAATTGTGCCTTGCGCCCATGGCGGGCGTAACCGATCTGGCCTTCCGCACCATCTGCCGGGAACTGGGGGCCGGGTACACCATTACCGAGATGGTCAGCGCCAAGGCCCTGTGTTATCAGGACAAAAAATCCATCCCGCTGCTCAGGCTGGGGGAGGGCGAGCACCCCTGTGCCGCCCAGATCTTCGGCAGCGATGAGACGTGTATGGAGGAGGCCGCCGCCATCGCCGGAGAGGTGTCCGGCGCAGACATCATCGACGTCAACATGGGCTGCCCCGTGCCCAAGGTGGCCCAGAGCGGCGACGGCTCCGGCCTGATGCGGGACGTGGACAAGGCCGTCCGTGTGGCCGAGGCGGTGGTGAAGGGGGCCGGCGGGCGGCCGGTGACCGTCAAGTTCCGCCTGGGCTGGGACAAGGGCTCCATCAACTGCGTGGAATTTGCAAAGGCCATGGAGGCCGCCGGGGTGTCCGCCGTGGCGGTCCACGGCCGCACCCGCACCCAGATGTACGCCGGTACCGCAAACTGGGACTATATCCGGGCGGTGAAGGAGGCGGTGTCCATCCCGGTCATCGCCAACGGCGACGTGTTTGACGGCCCGGCGGCGGCGCATATCCTGCGCTACACCGGCGCGGACATGGCCATGATTGGCCGGGGCTGCTTCGGCAACCCCTGGGTGTTCCAGCAGGCGAAGGCCGCCCTGGAGGGAGAGGAGATCCCGCCCCTGCCCCCGCTGGCGGAGCGGGTGGACACGGCGGTGCGGCAGTTTGAGCTGGCCGCCGCCCACAAGGGGGAGCACATCGCCTGCCTGGAGGCCCGGAAGCAGTACGCCTGGTACCTGAAGGGCGTGCCCTTTGCCGGATACTATAAGGAGCAGATCAGCCATATCAACACCCTGGAGGACATCTATAAGATTACCGTCGGTATCAAGCGGGACTTAAAATAACACCCCGGAATGAAAAAGGCAGGTGAAACGGAGTGGAAAACGAGCGGGAGCTGGTGGCCCGGGCCAAGAGAGGCGACCAGGAGGCCTTCGGGGCCCTGGTGGAGGCCAACCAGGGCCGCATCTACAATCTGACGCTGCGGATGACGGGCTCTCCTGAGGATGCGCTGGATCTGTCCCAGGAGGCCTTTCTTAACGCCTGGCGGGGGCTGGACAGGTTCCAGGGGGACAGCTCCTTTTCCACCTGGCTCTACCGCCTGGCCTCCAACGTATGCATCGACTTCCTCCGCCGGGAGAAGCGGCGGAAGGATATCTCCATGACCGTGTCGCTGGATGACGAGGAGGAGGGCCGCCAGGCCGAGCTGCCCGACCACCGCCATTCCCCCGAGCGGGAGGTGGAGCGGCAGGAGCTGCGGGAGGACATCCGCCGGGGGCTCATGTCCCTCTCGGAGGAGCACCGGCAGGTGCTGGTAATGCGGGAGCTCAGCGGCATGAGCTATGCGGAGATCGGCGCGGTGCTCAGGCTGGAGGAGGGGACGGTCAAGTCCCGGATCGCCAGAGCCAGAGTGGCGCTGCGCAAAATTTTGGCGAAGGACGGGAACTTTTCCGGCGCTTCATCGTCCATAACATGAGGAAAGAAAATCATACCCCCAAAAGCGCGCCGCGCCGCGGGGGTGAGAAAGGGAGGTGAAACGCCGTGTATACCTGCGATCAGGCGCTGGAGCTGCTCAGCGCCCGCCTGGATGGAGCATTGACGCCCCAGGAGTCCGCCGGGCTGGAGGAGCATCTGGCCCGCTGCCCGGACTGCCGGGCTCTGGCGGCGGACCTGGAGGAGCTCCACGCCGCCATACCGGGGCTGTATCAGGAGCCGCCTCCTGAACTGAAAGAACGGGTCATGGCCCAGATCAGGGCGGAGAGCGCGCCCATCTCCCTGGAGGAGGTCCGGAAGAAGCACTCCGGGCGGAAGAGATGGCGCTCCTGGGGGGCTATGGCGGCTGTGATGGCCGTGGTGTTCATGAGCGCCGTCACCATGCGCTTTGGCGGCAACGGCGGCGATACCGCGGGCATTCCGGAAAACGCGCCGGTCCAGAGCGCGGCCCCCTTCTCCGCCCAGCCGGAGGCTAGCCAGTCCGCTGCGGCGGATTCGCTGCCGGCGCAGGAAAAGGCGGCTGTTTCTGACGGAGAGAATGATACTCAGAGCGAGCCCTCTGTGGGCGGGACGGAAGGGACACAGATCCAGCCCGCTCAGGAGGACGCCCAGACCGCCGGCGGAGATGGAACCGGCGGGAGTGTCACCGGTGCGCAGGCGTCCCAGCCGCCCCAGAACAGCGGGCAGACGGAACAGCCTGCCGAAGAGGGGCAGACCCCTGGGGTGATGCCCTTCCGGTCCGCTGACGCCGCGGACACCCCTCAGGAGAGCGGAGGCGTCAGCGCGCTCCAGACGGCCATTGACCCGGCGGCAGCTGCCGCCGGACGGATTTATGAGGAGATTCTCTCCGCCGGCTGGCCCACAGGGACAGCGGCGGCGGACGAGCGCCTGACCGGCTACTACCTCACCAGCGCGGACGGGACCCAGACTGCTGTGCTCCGCTATCTGCGGGAGAGTGAAAACGGGGCGTACAGCATTTTCAAGCTGTACACCCAGGCGGCCGGTGACGGCGGCGATACCCTGAATTTCTATGCCGTGCCCCTGGAGGGGAACGGGGAAATTCTCACCGCGTGGGCGGACAATACCCCCGGGGATGATGCCGCCTTCTGGAAGGCAGTGGACGAATAACACAAAAATGCCGTTACTTTTGGGCCGCACAGCGGCGCAAAAGTCCTCGCTTCGCTGGCCGGAAGCCACTTTTTCGACAGCCTGAACCGGGCTGGGGAAGCCCCCGGCCCGGTTCAGGCTGATACCGTTTCATTGAAGTTTTTTGACCCGTCCTGCCGGCGCTGCGGCCGCTCCGCGTGTTATTCTGAAATACAGGCCTGAAGGACCGCCAGAATCTCCTCCTCGCCGGAGAGAAGCCGGTACCGTGCCCCGTTGGGCTTATAGAGGTAGCCCCTCTGGTCAAAGGTGAGCCTGCCGTATTGCTCCCTGTTTGCCGCGTCGTCCCGGTAGAGCAGCAGTTCATAGTTGGGCACGGGTATCCACCCGGCAAAGCGGGAAAAATCAGGGCTGTACCAGACCACCATGCCCTCCAGTGCGGCGCGCGCCCTGTCCGCCTGCTCCTCCGTCATATCAGCATCCTGAAACCGGTTGTCGGCGTCCGCTGATGTGTACAGCAGCCCCATGTGGTTGACCTCATCCAGGGGACCGGACAGCAGCAGGGACACCGGGCGGGGGAGAAACAGGAAGAGAAGCACCACGACTGCGGCCCCAAGCGCACAGAGAAAAACAACCCGTTTTGCCTTCATTCCGCCACGCTCCTTTTCAAAAGCAGTCCCGCCTCATGCAATCACTCCCATGACCGCATGGTCTTTCATTCTCTCCGGCTCCATTATATCATTCCATCGCGTCAGTGTCCATCTTTCCCCGGCGTATCCCGCCCACTTTTTGATTTTATATGCAATTTCATTTTCTTTTTGCATTTTTCTCTTGACAACGGCAGAATTTCTTATATAATAGTATAGCTTGTTTGTATTTCGTACAGACAACTCATCCTTGCCCTCATCGGGGTATGAGGGCCATACGTCCATAAGGAGGTGCACAAAACATGGCAAAGCTCAGCGCGAACTACGAGGCTGTCTACATTCTGGACGCCGACCTGGGCGAGGAGGCGACCGCCGCTCTCGTGGCCAAGTTCAAGAACCTGGTGGAGTCCAACGGCACTCTGGCCGAGGTTGACGAGTGGGGCAAGCGCCGTCTGGCCTATCCCATCAACGACAAGAACGACGGCTACTACGTCCTCATGACCTTTACTTCCGCCCCCAGCTTCCCCCTGGAGCTGGATCGTATCTTCCGCATTACCGACGGCGTCGTCCGCTCCCTGATCGTCTGCAAGGACGAGTAAGGAGGAAGATATGCTTAACCGCATTATTCTCATGGGCCGGCTGACCCGTGATCCCGAGCTGCGGCACACCCAGACGGGGACCCCCGTGGCCTCCTTCTCTCTGGCCGTGGACCGGGACTTCAAGGACAAGCAGACCGGCGAGAAGGCCACCGATTTCATCGACATCGTGGCCTGGCGGCAGACGGCCGAGTTCGTCTCCCGCTTCTTCACCAAGGGCCGCATGGCCGTGGTGGAGGGCCGGCTGCAGATCCGTGACTGGACCGACCGGGACGGCGGCAAGCGCCGCTCCGCCGAAGTGGTTGCGGACAATGTCTACTTTGGCGACTCCAAGCGGGACGCCGAGGCCGGCGGCTATTCCGCCCCCGCCTACGGCGCGCCCGGCGGCCCTGCCGGCAATGAGTTCGGCGACCTGGCCGACGACGACGGCGAGCTGCCGTTCTAACGCGGCAACCCACACAACATTCCGGGCCACATCCGTGCGCCCTATGACATCAAGGGGTCATCGCCCCACGAAACGGAGGTTTTGCTACCATGGCTATGGATAGAGAGCGTCCCCGCGGCCGGAAGCGCCGCAAGGTCTGCACCTTCTGTGTGGACAAGGTCGAGCACATCGATTACAAGGATGCGGTGAAGCTGCGCCGCTTCCTCTCTGAGCGTTCCAAGATCCTGCCCCGCCGTACCACCGGCACCTGCGCCATGCATCAGCGTCAGCTGACCGAGGCCATCAAGCGGGCCCGCCAGATCGCTCTGCTGCCCTACGTGACCGACTAATTCCCGTCGCATCAGAGAGACGCGTTCCAAACGGAGCGTGTCTCTCTTTTCATTGCGCAGAAGGCCCGGGAGCAATGCTCCCGGGCCTTCTGGCCGTTCTTATTCCAGCGGTGCCACGCCGGACGCCATGGCTGTCGCTTCCTCCGCCGTCAGGGGGACGGAGCAGGCGAGGGCATAGCTGTACTGCCCGTCGGTCCACACCGCCAGGAGGACGGCGTCCTCCTCCTGACCTTTCAGGGTGACGGTAACGCCGTCCGCCTCGGTCTCCGCCGTCCAGGGGTAGGCGTTGTAGTCGCCGCTCACGTCCTCCGTCCCCTCCGCCATGCGATAGGTGACGGTGTTCGTCCCGTCGCTGTACACCACCTGGGCCAGCGTACCCCCGATGAGGGTGGTGCTCTCCACCTTCCACCCCTCGGGGAGGTCCGTGGGGACGGAGAGGGCAAAGGGCGCCGCGGCCCGGAGGGCCTTCAGGTCCTCTGACTGGACCATGGGGTTTGTCACCTGGACGGGCGGGCCGGCGGCGGGGCCGCTCCAGCTGGGGATAACCGCCAGGCCGGCAATTACCAGGCAGAGGCAGGCCGCGGCGGCCAGCGGCGCCCAGCGGCGGCGGGCGGGCGTCACCCTGGGGGCGGTCTCCCGCCGCTGCGCCCGCTCCAGGGCCCGGTCCAGCAGCCGCTCCCGCTCATCAGGCGTGACATGGAGCTTTTCCATGGCTGCGGAATACCTATTCTTCTCCAAAGTCATACGCCTCCTTCAATACACGCCGCAGCCGCTCCCGGCCCCGGCTCAGCTGCACCCGCACAGCCCCCTCGCCCCGGCCCAGCAGGGCGGCGATCTCGGCGGTGGAGTAGCCCTCCACGTAGTAGAGATGGATGACCTCCCGGTACTTCACCGGCAGGCCCTCCACCGCCTCCAGCACGGCGCTCTCCTCCTGGTCAAAGCAGGGCTGGTTCTCGTCCAGCGCCTCCCAGCGCCGCTTCCATGGGGCGGAGAGCTGGTTCTTGCACAGGTTGATGGCCACCCGCAGGAGCCAGGCCTTCTCGTGCTCCGGCCCCGCGAATTCCGGCCGCCCGGTCAGATACTGCACCAGGGTGTCCTGGAGCACGTCCTCCGCGTCGGTCCGGCTGTGGAGGTAGGAGTAGGCCAGCCTGAGGATGGCGTCCCCGTAGGCCTCCAGCACCCGCGCCCCGTTCTCCCTCTCGTCCGGCATGTTCTGTCACTCCCCGCTGTGCGCCCGTCTCTCAGATGCCCGCCAGCGCAGCGGCCGCCGCGCCGTCCACGGGTGCGGAAAAGCTGAGGGAATAGCTGACGCCGTCCCGCTGCCAGAGGGCCAGCACGGCCCGGTCCCCGCTGCCCTTCAGGGTCACATCACCCACGGTCCAGGTGCTGTCGTAGGCGTTGTAGTCGCCGCTGGTGTCCCCGTCCCCGGCGGCGGCCCGGAACACCGCCGTGTCCGTCCCGTCGGTATAGATCACCTGGAGCAGGGTCCCTCCGATGACGGAGAACTCCTCCTGCCGCCACTCCGCCGGGAAGGCAGGCAGCACCGCCTTCACCCCGGCGGCGGCCACGGCCTTCTCCAGGGTGTCATAGGCCACGATGGGGTTGGGGATCTGGGTCTGGCTTTCCATGGCGGAGAGGGTAATGTCGGTGCCGTCGGTCTCCACCGTGTCGCCCATCATGGCGAAGAGGTCCACCGGCACATAAGTGGTGTTGTCCATGGCCACCGGCGCCGCGCCGAAGGAGACCGGCGCACCCATGCCGATGGCGGTGCTGCTGGTGCGGCAGTAGCTGTCCACGCCGATGTCCACCCAGGTGCGGACCACGCCGTTGTCAATCTCCACCCGCTGGGCGTCCTCCGCCGTCCAGGTGACGGTGTAGCCCAGGGCCTCGGCCACCGGCCGCAGGGGGACCATCACCTTGTCCTGGGACACAAAGGGCGTCTTGCCGCTCAGATCCAGGGCAGCGCCGTCCACCGTGACGGTATAGCTGCCGGCTGCCGCCGCGCCGGCGGAGCAGGCCAGGAGGGCCGCGCAGAGAACCCCGCACATCATCTTTTTCATAAATACCATCCTTCCTGTGTTGAAATGGGGAAGCGTCCAGCCGCTTCTGCCCTGTATACAAATCAGAAGGCCGAATTGCAACAGCGGCCCGTTTCTTTTTTGACGCATGTCACGGCGGGCAGGTTCCATCCCCGCGCCGTCCGGCGGAAAACCGCCCCCTTCCGCTCTTGCGGCCGGCGGCGGGGGGCGGTATAATATGCCTGTCAGATCAACCGAAAGGGAGTTTGTTTCATGGTTACACTTGCGCAGCGCATTGAGGAGCTCCGCACCGCCAGGGGGCTGAGCCGTCCGGCGGCCGCCGCCGCTCTGGGCTTCCCCAAGGGCGCCTTTGAGAAATTTGAGACCGGCCGCCAGACCCCCACCAAGGATCAGCAGGAGAAGATGGCCAATTACTTCGGCGTCTCCCTGTTCTACCTCCGGGGCGAGAGCAGCGACCCCACCCGCCAGGAGGACTGGATGAGCGGGGCCGTGCCCCAGGACGAGCCGGTCCACGTCCCCACCCCCGCCCCCCGGAAGGCCCAGCCCTCCGCCCAGCCCCAGGGCACGGTGATGGACTCGGTGCTCTCCAGCAGGCAGGTGCAGGATCTGCTCCGCTCCATCGTGCTGGACACCCTCCGCTCCCCCGAGGGCCAGGAGCTTATCGCCAGGGCGGTCCACCGGGAGCTGCTGAAGCAGAAGTAAGATCCGTTGAACGAACAAGGACGTGGTCTCTTTTCAGGTGGGCGCTTACCCCCGCTTCCTGCCGCCCCTGCCCGGCTTATGGCGGGGCGGACGGCTGCGGCGCTCGCCGCCGCTCCCGTGCCTGCCGTTTCTGCGGGCGGAGGCCCGGGGACCCGGATGCCGGCGGTCCTGCCGGAGGGGAGCGGCGGACTCAGGGACATCCTCCGGCTCCACGCCGGAGAGGTGGAAGGTGATCTGCCCGCTGCCCGGGTCGGCGGCGGCGCACACCACGGTCAGGGGCATGCCGAAGGAGAACACCTGTCCGGTGTGCTCCCCCCGGAGGGCCATGCGCTGGTCGTCCAGGTGGTAGCGGTCCCGGGGCAGGGCCTCGGCGGGGATGAGCCCCTCCACGCCGGAGGGCAGCATGACGAACAATCCGAATTTGGTCACGCCGGACACAGCGCCCGCCATGGTCTCCCCCACATGGGCGAGCATATACTCGGCCATGTAGAGCTTCTCGATCTCCCGCTCGGCGTTCTGGGCCGCCACCTCCCGCTGGGAGGACTGGTCCGCCGCCCGGGCGGCCACCGCGGCCATCCGCTTCTCCCAGGGCATGGTTTTGCCCACGTTGGCCGGGTCGGCCTCGTCGGAGAGCACCTGGGTGAGAATTCTGTGGACCATCAGGTCGGGGTAGCGGCGGATGGGGCTGGTGAAGTGGCAGTAGTACTTGGCCGCCAGGCCGAAGTGGCCCAGGTTCTGCACGTCGTACCGGGCCTTCATCAGGGAGCGGAGGACCATGGTGCTGATGATGGGGGCCTCCGGCTTGCCCCTGGCGTCCTCCAGGATTTTCTGGAGGACGAAGCTGTCCGCCTCCCGGAAGGTATACCCGAAGGGGGCCAGCATGGTCCTGAGCCCCTCCGCCTTGTCCTGGGAGGGCTTCTCGTGGACCCGGTAGACGGCGGGCTTGCGGCGGTCAAAGAGGTGCCTGGCCACGCACTCGTTGGCGGCGAGCATGAAGGACTCGATGAGGGCCTCGCTCTCCCCCTGCTTGCGCACTTTGACGTCCACCGGCGTCCCGTTCCCGTCGCAGACAATATAGCTCTCGCTGGTCTCCAGGTCCAGGCTGCCCCGGAGCTTCCGGCGCTTCTCCAGCACTCTGGCCAGGACGGCCATGTCCCTGAGCATGGGCAGGATGGGGGCGTACCGCTTTTCCAGCTCCGGGTCCTCCCCGGCCAGAAGCCTGTTGCAGTCCTCATAGGTCATCCGCTCCGTGGAGCGGATGACGCTCTTGCAGATGGTGTGGTCCTCCTCCTGCCCGTCGGCGGCCAGGGTCATGAAGCAGGACAGGGCCAGCCGGTCCACCCCCGGGTTGAGGGAGCAGATGCCGTTTGACAGCTCCACGGGCAGCATGGGGATGACCCGGTCGGCAAAGTACACCGAGGTACCCCGCTCCCAGGCCTCCAGGTCCAGGGGGGATTTCTCCTGCACATAGTGGCTCACGTCGGCGATGTGGACCCCCAGCTCCCACCGGCCCCGGCCGTCCCGCTCCAGGCTCACCGCGTCGTCCAGGTCCTTGGAGGAGGCGCCGTCGATTGTGATGACCATCCTGTCCCGCAGGTCGGTCCGCCCCGCCAGGGCGGACTGCTCCACCTCACGGGGGGCCTTGGCCGCCGCGTCCAGCACGGCGGGCGGAAACTCCGGGTCTATTTCATAGTGATAGAGAATGGCGGCGGTGGAGGATTCCCGGTTCCCCGCAGGGCCGAAGGTCTCCCGCAGGGCGCCCATGGGGGGCGTCTTGGCGGTGCCGTACCCCAGCATCTCCACGGCGGCCTTCTCCCCGGTCCGCACGCCCTTGGCCTTGCCGGAGATTTTGATGGGCCCCGGCAGCTTGTCCGAGTCGGGCCTGAGCCACAGTTCCCGGCCCAGCTTTTCCACCGTGCCGGTGACAAACTTGTTGGCCCGCTCCAGCACCCGCACCACCGCGGCGGTGCGCCGCCCCTCCTCCCAGGGGGTCTCCGGGTCGGGGGCGGCCTGGACCGTGTCCCCGTCCCAGGCTCCGCCGGTGGCTCTGGGCGGGATAAAATAGTCGTCCTCCCGGCTCTTTCCGTCCTCAGGCGCCAGGAAGCCGAAGCCCCGGCTGGTGCCCTGGAACACGCCGGTGATAATCTGTTCCGTTTTTTTCTTGGCCATATTTTCTCGCTTTCTCCGTTTTTGTCTGTCCTCTTCCACAGGTTATAGTATCCCACATTCCACGCCCTGTCCATCCGAATTTCCGCCAAAAATGCCCCCTTCCCTCTCTCCTTTGTCAAAATAATAACTTTCTGTCCCGCGGGAAAGGGCATGTCCTGGCCCGCTTCTATGTTCTTCCTAAAAATATAAGTTGTCATTCCGCCCTCTTTGGTGTATAATGACCAATATCACAGACCAGCCGGGGTCCGGCCGGCCTGATGCGACCCTAAAAGTAAGGAGTGGAAACAACGTATGAGCTATTCCGCGCAAAACATTCGTAATATCTGCCTGCTGGGGCACGGCGGAAACGGAAAGACCTCCCTGGCAGAGAGTATGCTGTATCTGACCGGCGGCACCGCCCGACTGGGCAAGGTCCCCGATGGCAATACCGTGTGCGACTATGATCCCGAGGAGACCAAGCGCCAGATTTCCATCTCCCTGGCTGTGGCTCCGGTGGAATATGACGGCTGCAAAATCAACATCCTCGACACTCCCGGCTACTTCGATTTCTCCGGCGAGGTCATCGAGGCCATGCAGGCCGCCGATGCCGCCATTATCGTCTGCTCTGCCAAGGGCGGCATGAGCGTGGGCGCTGAGAAGGCATGGAAGCTCTGCGAGAGCCGCAAGCTGCCCCGCCTGCTCTACATCTCCAAGACCGACGAGGATAATTCCGACTACAACGCCGCCTTTGCCACCCTGCGGGAGCGGTTCGGCAAGAACATCGCCCCCCTGGTGGCCCCCATCTGGGACGCGGACAAGAAGGTCATCGGCATCATCGACGTGCTCCACAAGCGGGCCTTTGAGTTTGTGAAGGGCTCCCGCCAGGAGATCGACGTGCCCGAGGACAAGAAGGCCGTGCTGGATGAGCTGTACGACGCCCTGAAGGAGTCCGTGGCAGAGACCAGCGAGGAGTTCATGGACAAGTACTTCTCCGGCGAGGACTTCACCTATGCCGAGATGATCCAGGGCCTGCGCCAGGGCGTGAAGGACCTGTCCCTGTTCCCCGTGCTGTGCGGCAGCGCCCTGTCCGGCCTGGGCACCCGCATGCTGCTGGACACCATTGTGGAGCTGCTGCCCAGTCCCCTGGAGGGCCGTCCCCTTGTGGCCGAGAACGCCGACGGCGAGCTGGACGAGTTCGTCTCCTCCCCCGGCGCCCTGCCCACCGCCTTTGTGTTCAAGACCACCTCTGACCAGTACGGCAAGTACTCCTACGTCAAGGTGCTCTCCGGCTCCATCAAGCCCGATATGCCCATGGTCAACGCCCGCACCGGCGCCACCGAGAAGCTGGGCCGCCTGTATGTGATGACCGGCAAGAAGGCCGACGAGGTCAAGGAGCTCCAGTGCGGCGACATCGGCGCCATCGGCAAGATGGACAAACTCAAGACCGGCGACACCCTCTGCGACGCCCGCAAGGTGGTCAAGCTGGAGCCCATCCCCTTCCCCGAGCCCTGCTACTCGGTGGCCATCGCCCCCAAGACCAAGGGCCAGGAGGATAAGGTCGCCTCCGGCCTGACCCGTATGAACGAGGAGGATCTCACCTTCTCCTGGATCAACAACGCCGAGACCCACCAGATGGTCATCTCCGGCACCGGCGATATGCAGATGGACGTGCTCCTCTCCCGGCTGAAGAGCCGCTTCGGCGTGGACGCCACCCTGTCCGAGCCCCGTGTGCCCTACCGCGAGAAGATCCGCAAGAAGGTGGAGGTCCAGGGCCGCCACAAGAAGCAGTCCGGCGGCCACGGCCAGTTCGGCGACGTCAAGATCCGCTTTGAGCCCGGCGAGAGTGAGGAGCTGGAGTTCTGCGAGGAGGTCTTCGGCGGCGCGGTGCCCAAGAACTTCTTCCCCGCCGTGGAGAAGGGCCTGCGGGAGGCCGTACAGCACGGCGTGCTGGCCGGCTACCCGGTGGTCAACCTGAAGGCCACCCTGTTCGACGGCTCCTACCACCCCGTGGACTCCTCCGAAATGGCCTTCAAGACCGCCGCTCAGCTGGCCTACAAGGCCGGCCTGCCCGACGCCAGCCCCGTCCTGCTGGAGCCCATCGGCGAGCTGAAGGTCACCATCCCCGACAGCTACATGGGCGACATCATCGGCGACCTGAACAAGCGCCGGGGCCGCGTGATGGGCATGAATCCCGACCACGACGGCAACCAGGTGGTGGAGGCTGAGGTGCCCATGGCCGAGATGAGCCGCTACGCCATTGACCTGCGGTCCATGACCCAGGGCCGCGGCTCCTTCACCTTCCACTTTGTCCGCTATGAGGACGCGCCTCCCGCCGTCCAGGAGAAGGCCATCGCCGCCGCCAAGGCCATGCAGGCCGAGGAGGGCTGAACCTACAAATCAAACCGGTCCCGGAGCACAGCTCCGGGACCGGTTTTTGCCGCTTGTCTAGTCAAAGGCGCCCGCCGTCACCATCCGGCCCAGCTCCGCCAGGTAGATGCGCATCATCTCGTCCTGGCCGGGCATCTCGTCCCAGATGGGTTCCGGCCGCTCCCCTTCGCCGCTGATCAGCCACTCCGCCAGCTCCTCCAGCGGGCCGCTCATCTGCCGGATGGAGAAGGCGTATCCCTCGCCGTCCATGGCGGACATGATCTCCGCCACCTGGAAATTCCCGTTCTCATCGCAGCGCCCCCGGAAGGCGGTGGGACTGCCTCCGCCGCCCCACCCATCGCAGGTGCCGTCCAGCTGAACGCCGTAGTAAAACATCTCGTTGACGCTGCACACCAGCACCGTATCCCCGTCCGCCTCATAGCTGTCCCAGATGGTGATGGAGGGAAGCATCACGTCGTTGGCGCGGGAGCGCACTGGAATCTGCTCCGGGTCGGCGTACCGGGCCTGAAGGGCGTCAAAGATGGCGGCCGCGTCGCCGGTGAGGCCCATCTGCTCCGCCATGGGCAGGGGCAGGTCGGGCTCGGGGTTGTTCTCCAGGCCGCTCCATGTGACGGTGGCCGCCACCTGTTCCCCCAGCTCCGCCTCCTCTGTGGGCCACAGCAGCCGGAGCCGCCGCTCTCCATCCAGGGGGATGTACCAGCCGGTGCACACAATCGCGTCCGCGTCCTCAGAGCCAGAGGACGCCCCATTGTCAATGGGCTTTCCGCCGGCGTCCAGATTCTCGATCCGGACCGTCTTGCCGCCAAGGACCACCGCCTCTCCGGGCACTTCATCCGCCGCCAGAAGGGCCAGGGAACAGCCCGGCATGCCCAGCGCCACCGATGTGATCCCTCTCTCAACATCGCCGCTGTACTCCTCCGGCAGGGCCAGCTGGTAGTCCACCTGCCACCCCCGCCTGTACAGCCTGCCGCTCACCCGGGGCCAGTCCTGAGACGGCTCCGCCGGGACGGTCTCCGTGGGCTGAGGGGTGTTGCTCTGAGCAGGGTTGGATGTGTCCGCCGGTGCTCCAGAGGTGCAGGCGGAGGTGATGAGCATCACCGCGGCCAGCACCGCCGCCAGGGCGGCCGGTTTTCGCCGTTCCGGGCGGACTTTTCCCACTTGAAACAGTGCCGTCATTCGTTCCATAGGCGTCTCCTTCCTCCCGTTTCTCCGGGCTGTCCGGTCAGCCCGCACACGCTCTGCGGTTTCATCTCCAGGTTCACCATATCCTGTCCCCGCCGGGTTGTCAAGTTTTTCTTCCCTTTCCCGGCCCGGCGGGTTATACTGTGGGAAAGCGTTACAGAGGAGTGAAGCAGCTATGACGGAGATTCGTCCTGCCCGCCCGGAGGATGTGGATACAGTCTGGGCGCTGGTGCGCCGGGCGGCTGCCCATATGCGCTCCCTGGGCAACCCCCAGTGGGGGGAGGACTACCCCACCCGGGCCCACTACGCCGCCGACCAGGCCCGGGGCGAGCTGTATGTGGCGCAAGACGAGGGCGGAACCATCCTGGGGGCGGTGTGCCTCAACCAGGAGCAGGCCCCTGAGTACGCGCCTTTGCCCTGGGCCGTTCCCGGCCCGGCCATGGTGCTCCACCGGCTGGCGGTGGACCCGGCCGCCCAGCGTCGGGGCGTGGGCCGGAGCTTCTTTCAGTTCGCCGAGGCCATGGCCCGGCGGCAGGGCCTGCCTGCGTTTCACCTGGACACCTACGCCCGCAATGACAGGATGCTCTCCCTGATCCGCAGCCAGGGCTTCTCCCAGGTGGGCGTGGTTCATTTCGACCGGGAGGGCCGCCCCGAGGGCTTCCCCTGCTTTGAAAAGGTGCTCTGAGCCGTCTTATGCCGGACCTTTTCCCACGGCTGTCCTTGCTTTCTTGGTGAAAATCACATATAATGGGGAAAATACAGCCCGGCATCTATTTTTATTCAGGAGGTTTGTCCCCATGAAAAAGCTGCTCATTGTTGTGGACTATCAGAAGGATTTTGTAGACGGCTCTCTGGGCTTCTCCGGCGCCGAGCTGCTGGACGCCCCCATCGCGGCTAAGATTGCCGCCTACCGCGCCGCCGGGGATGATGTGGTCTTTACCTTTGACTCCCACGCCCCCGACTATCTCAACACCCAGGAGGGCCGCAGGCTGCCCGCCGTTCACTGTGTCCGGGGCAGCGAGGGCTGGGCGCTGTACGGTGAGACAGCCAAAGCCGCCCATGAGGATGACCGCCGCTTTGAGAAGCCCACCTTCCCCTCCCTGGCCCTGGGCGAGTGGCTGAAGGGGCAGGATTACGGGCAGATTGAGCTGGTGGGCCTGGTGTCCAACATCTGTGTGCTGTCCAACGCGGTCATCGCCAAGGCCGCCCTGCCCGAGGCGGAGATTGTGGTGGACGCCTCCTGCACCGCCTCCTTTGACCCCGCCCTCCACGAGAAGTGCCTTGACGTGCTGGAGGGACTTCAGGTGACGGTGACCAACCGGGCATAACGCGCCCGCGGAAAGGCTGATAAACATGAAAAAGAACCCCATGAACTATACGCTGCTGTGCGACTTCTATGAGCTGACCATGGCCAACGGCTATTTCCAGACCGGTATGGCGGAGCAGATCTGCTACTTTGACGTGTTCTTCCGCACCGTGCCGGACGGAGGCGGCTTTGCCATCGCGGCCGGTCTGGAGCAGGTCATTGAGTATATCGAAAACCTGCGCTTTGACGAGGAGGACATCGGCTTCCTGCGGAGCAAGGGCACCTTCAGCGAGGAATTTCTCACCTATCTGAGGGGCTTTCGGTTCACCGGCGATATCTGGGCCGTGCCTGAGGGGACGCCCATCTTCCCCGGCGAGCCTTTTATGACGGTCCGGGCCCCCGCCATTGAGGCCCAGTTTATTGAGACCTACCTGCTCCTCACCCTGAACCACCAGTCCCTCATCGCCACCAAGTCCAACCGCATTGTCCGGGCCGCCGGAGGGCGGCCGGTGAGCGAGTTCGGCTCCCGCCGGGCCCAGGGCAGCGACGGCGCCGTGCTGGGCGCCCGGGCTGCCTACATCGCCGGCTGTGTGGGCACCGCCTGCACCCTGGCCGACCAGATGTACGGCTCTCCCGCCGGCGGCACCATGGCCCACTCCTGGGTCCAGATGTTCCCCGACGAGTACACCGCCTTCAAGACCTACTGCCAGCTCTATCCCCACTCTGCCACCCTGCTGGTGGACACCTACAACGTGCTCAAGTCGGGCGTACCCAACGCCATCCGTGCCTTCAAGGAGGTGCTCCTGCCCCAGGGCATTACCAAGTGCGCCATCCGGCTGGACAGCGGCGATTTGACCTACCTGTCCCGGAAGGCCCGGAAGATGCTGGACGCCGCCGGGCTCACCGAGTGCAGCATTGTGGCCTCCAACTCCCTGGATGAGTATATCATCCGGGATCTGCTCCTCCAGGGCGCCCAGATTGACTCCTTCGGCGTGGGCGAGCGGCTCATTACCTCCAAAAGCGAGCCGGTGTTCGGCGGCGTGTACAAGCTCTCCGCCGTGGAGGACAAGGAGGGCAATATCATCCCCAAGATCAAGGTCTCCGAGAACCCGTCCAAGATCACCAACCCCCACTTTAAGAAGGTGTACCGCATCTTTGAGAATGAGACGGGCAAGGCCATGGCCGACCTGATCTGCGTCCACGACGAGGTCATCGACCCCAGCCAGCCCCTGGAGCTCTTCGACCCGGAGGCCACCTGGAAGCGGAAGACCGTCACCGACTTCACCGCCGTGGAGCTGCTGGTGCCCATCTTCCAGGGGGGCAAGCTGGTGTACCAGTCCCCCTCCATCACCGAGATGCGGGCCTACTGCGCCGCCCAGATCGACCTGCAGTGGGATGAGGTCAAGCGGTTTGAGAATCCCCACAACTACTATGTGGACCTGTCCCAGAAGCTGTGGGACATCAAGCACAACCTGCTCAAAGAGGCGGGCCACATCTAAGCACAGCAAAAGCCGGCTGTTCCCCAGGGGAACAGCCGGTCGGCGTTTCGGAAAGGCCTCGCAGAGTTCGCGCCCGCAGGCGCGAATCAATTGAAACCTGTTTTCTCCGGGGACATGCGCCTCGGAGAAAACACTGCTCAGGCCGCTCGAAAAAGGTGCCAGGCACCTTTTTCGACGGATACAAAAGCCGGCCGTTCCCCAGGGGAACAGCCGGTTTTTTGTCAGTTGAACTTGTAGATCTTCCGGGCCATGCGGTACAGCCCCACGGACAGCTTCCGGCCCTGGTAGCCGGGGATGTTGCCCACAAAGGACACCGCACGGTACTTGAGCTTGTGGTAGAGCCCCTTGTCCACCGACCGGAGGTACTCCCACAGCTCGGTCTTTTTGCCCAGGGCGGCGGGAGATCCGTCGATGATGAGGAAGATGGAGGAGATGGTCATCATCATGGCCAGGTAGTTGCGCATGTACCGGCCCAGCTTGGGCTGGACGGAGAGCACCCGGCGCAGGTCGTGGGCGTCAATCATCAGGCGGGTGACCCGGACCTGCTGGTCCACCCGGCCCACCATCACCTTCTCGTTGACGCTCTGGTCCGCCCGGCCGATGAAGTACCGGTACAGGTCCAGGTCCATGTAGTACATGGTCTTCACATAGGGCAGGGGCTGGTAGACAAAAATATTGTCCACATAGAAGGTGTGCTTGGGCAACTCCAGGCCGCACTTGCGCAGCAGCTTGGTGCGGTAGATGACCGAGTGCATCAGCAGGTACTGGGAGGCCCGGAACCGGCCGATGTCGTTCCAGGTGAAGATCTTGTTCTTGGGGAACACGTTGGCGTAGCCCATGACCTTCCGGGTGTTGTCCTCCACGTGCTCATAGACGTAGTTGGCAATGACCATGTCCACGGGCCGCTCCATCTTGGCAAACTCCCGCAGCTTGCCAAGCACCTTGTGGAGGGCGTCCACGTCCAGCCAGTCGTCGGAGTCCACCACCTTGTAGTAGATGCCCGAGGCGTTGCGGACGCCCTGGTTCACGCCCTCGCCGTGGCCGCCGTTCTCCTGGTGGATGACCCTGACGATATCGGGGTACTGCTCGGCGTACCGGTCACAGATGGCAGGGGTGTCGTCCTTGGTGGATCCGTCGTCCACCAGAATGATCTCGATGTCGTCGCCCCCCTCCAGGAGGGTCTGGATGCAGTGGTCCATGTAGGCCGCCGAGTTGTAGCACGGCACGGCAAAGGTAATAATCTTATTCATTTTTCTCTCACCCTTCTCTTGGCCGGGCCCTCAGCCCAGCAGGCGGTCCGCCAGCTCCAGGGCCCGGACCACAATGGCGTCCATATTGTAGTACTTGTACTCCGCCAGCCGGCCCAGCAGGTGGAAGCCGGGCAGGGCGTCGGTCAGCGCCCGGTACTTGGCGTACAGGGCGTTGTTCTCCTGATTGATAATGGCGTAATAGGGGGTCTCACCCTCCGCGCCGGTGTAGGCGCGGGAGTACTCTTTGACGATGGTGGTGCGGTCGGGCAGGTCCTGTCCGGAGAAGTACTTGAACTCGGTGATGCGGGTGTAGTCCTCGCTGACGGTGTAGTTGACCGTGCCCCGGCTCTGGAACCACTCCACCGGGTGGGTCTCGAACTTGAAGTCCAGGGTTCGGTAGGGCAGGCGGCCGAAGCAGCAGCCGAACAGCTCGTCCACCGCGCCGGTGTACACCACCGTGCCCGTAAAGGGCGCCCCGTCCAGAGAGAGGCCGGCGGCGTCCAGCTTCAGGCGGTCGGCGGCGTCCACCCCCAGCTCCACGGTGATATTGGGGTGGTCCAGCATGTGCGCAAAGACAGGGGTGTACCCCTCCGCGGGGATGCCCTGCCAGGCGTCCTGGAAGTACCGGTCGTCCCGGGAGAGGAACACGGGCACCCGGGCGGTGGTGTTGGGGTCGATCTCCTCGGGCGTCTGTCCCCACTGCTTCATGGTATAGTGGACAAACACGTTCTCATACACATAATCCGCCAGAGCCTTGATCTCCGGGTCCTCGCTGCTCCGCAGCTCCAGGATGGTGACCTTTTTCTCCGCGCCGTAGGTCTCCACCAGCTTTTTCTCCAGCCGGGCAGCCTTCTCAGGGCCGTAGGCCAGCTCCAGAGAGGTCAGGTTGAAGGGCACGGGCATCATGACGCCGTGGACGTTGGCCACCACCCGGTGCTGATAGTCCCGCCAGGCGGTGAATCGGGAGAGGTAGTCATAGGCCCGCTGGCTGTTGGTGTGGAAGATGTGGGGGCCGTACTGGTGGATGAGCACGCCGGCGCCGTCCAGCCGGTCGTAGGCGTTGCCGCCCACGTGGCTGCGCCGCTCCAGCACCAGCACACGCTTCCCGCCCCGCTCGGCCAGCTCCCGGGCGGTCACCGCGCCGGCGAAGCCGGCGCCGATGACCAGGCAGTCGTACTTCTGACTCATGGAATGAACACCTCACAGCATAATCTTTCCTTCATCTTACCAGATTTTGTGGATAAAATGAACGAAAAAAGTATTAAGAAAGCCTTAAATTGCCGAAATATTTCAGCGGTCGGAGCCGCCGAACCGGTCAAACCGGCCGTTGACGGGTCCGGCCTGGTTGCCCAGGAAGGTGTCGTTGTAGTGGTCAATGGCCTGCTGGATGACCTGAACGGCCGCCTCCCGGCCGTTTACGTCGCCGGCCGCCGTGTCCTTTCCCTCCAGCTGCTTGTACACGGTGAAAAAGTGGGCCATTTCATCAAAGACGTGGGCGGGCAGGTCGCTGATGTCCTGATAGTCGTTGTAGGCCGGGTCGGAGAAGGGGATGGCGATGATCTTCTCGTCGTTTTTGCCGTCGTCCAGCATGGAGATGTAGCCGATGGGGTACACCCGCACCAGCGTCAGGGGGTCCATGGACTCGGAGCAGAGCACCAGCACGTCCAGGGGGTCGCCGTCGTCGCCGTAGGTCCGGGGGATAAAGCCGTAGTTGGCGGGGTAGTGGGTGGAGGTGTGGAGCACCCGGTCCAGGATGATAAGGCCGGTCTCCTTGTCCAGCTCATACTTCTTCTTGCTGCCCTGGGGGATCTCAATGACTGCCACAAAATCCTCGGGGGTAATGCGCTTGGGGCTGATATCGTGCCAGATGTTTGACATGCGTCAGGCTCCTTCTTTACACAAAAAATTTTTCATGCGCCATGGACCTAAATTCCCGGCATGCGGGCCGTCCCGGGCCCACGCGCTTTGATTTTATGGCCGTGCCGCTCCGTGCGGCACATGGCCGGTTTTTGCCATGCTTTTGCACAGCAGAATCGTGCAGAGTACTGTTTTTATTATATCTGATTGTCTCCCGCTTTACAACGCGGTTTTTCCATCTTCCGGCGCGCTACACCCATTTTCCCGCTCCGGGGAACAGCCGCAGGAAGGGCCTGGGCACCGGCGCGGCCACGGTCAGGGGCGCTCCGGTGCGGGGGTCGGTCAGGGTGAGGCGGGCGGCGTGGAGGGCCAGCCGGTCCATGGGGCCGCCGCCGTCGCCGTACTTTCTGTCCCCCGCCACGGGGCAGCCCAGGTCGGCCATGTGGACCCGGATCTGGTTCTTCCGGCCCGTGTCCAGGGCCACCCGCACCAGGGCGTACTCCCCCGCCCGGGAGAGCACCCTGTATCGGGTAACGGCCTCCTTGCCGCCGCTGCCCGGCCCAGCGGAGTAGACCACCCGGGTGGAGGTCTCCTTCAGCCAGGAGCGGACCACGCCCTCCTCCCGCTCGGGCGCGCCCGCCGTCACCGCCAGATAGATCCGCTCCCGTACCAGGGCGTCCCAGTTCTCCTGGAGCGAGCGCTTCATGGCCTCGTTCCGGGCGAAGAGCACCGCGCCCGAGGTGTCCCGGTCCAGCCGGTGGACCACAAAGAGCTTCTTCTCCCGGCTGCCGTCCCGCAGTGTGTCGGCAAGCAGGCGGTAGGCGGTGCGCTGCCGCTCCCCCTCGTGGCCCACGGTGAGGAGCCCGGCGGGCTTGTCAATGGCGATAAGGTCCCTGTCCTGATAGAGGATGGGGAAGGGGGCGGCGGCCTTCTCCTCCCGGCTCCGGGGCAGAAGGGTCACCATCTCCCCCGGCTCCAGGGGCCAGTCAAAGCGGGTGACAACCTTCCCGTCCACCGCCACCTGCCGCCCGGACAGCAGGTGCTTCACCGCGTTGCGGGACTTCCCCCTCACCCGCTCCAGCAGGAACTCCAGCAGATAGCCCTTCTCCGTCACAGGGTAGCGCCGCTCCCCCGCCGTGCTTTTTCCCATGGTTCTCCCTCCGCCTGTGGTATTTCTCAGTTGAGCATGCAACATTCTATCACAGCGCCGCCCCGATGGCTACCCCGGACGGGGCAGGAAATCCGCCTGTTTTTTTCTTGACAGGCCGGGGCGGAAAATGTTAGAATAGACGAAAATAAGGGAGTAGTCGGCGCGGTGTGCGCGGCGGAGCCAACATACTGGGGCCTTGGGCCTCTGGTTCAGCCTGAAATGACGAGACTTATCTGCCCGGGGGCGGATAGGTCTCTTTTTGTTTGCCTGTTTTGGGCGCTTTCCGTCCGTTTTCTCCCGCCCCGGCCGCCGTGCCGGACCAAATCCCCCCAAAGCGGAGGTTTTTATTATGGGTCTTCTGGAGCTGTTCATCATCGCCGTAGGGCTTTCCATGGACGCCTTTGCCGTCTCCATCTGCAAGGGCCTGTCCGTGGGGAGGGTGCGCCTCCCCCACATGCTGGCCGCCGGGCTGTGGTTCGGCGGCTTTCAGGCCCTGATGCCCTTCCTGGGCTGGCTGCTGGGCTCCCAGTTTGAGGCCCTCATCACCAGCGTGGACCACTGGATCGCCTTTGTGCTGCTGGCCTTTATCGGCGGCAATATGGTCAGGGAGTCCCGCAGCGCGGAGGAGCATCAGGACGGCTCCTTCTCCCCCGCCGCCATGCTCCCGCTGGCCCTGGCCACCAGCATCGACGCCCTGGCCGTGGGCGTCACCTTCGCCTTTTTGCAGGTGGACATCCTCCCCGCCGTGGCCTTTATCGGCGTAACCACCTTCCTGCTGTCCGCCGCGGGGGTGAAGATCGGCAGCGTGTTCGGCGCCAAGTACCGCTCCGGGGCGGAGCTCTTCGGCGGGTGCGTGCTCATCCTCATGGGCGTGAAAATCCTGCTGGAGCATCTGGGCATCCTGGGCTGAGGGACGGGGGCTTGACATCCCCGTCCCCCTGTGGTATCCTCTCTTACGACATTTTTATCACCTGTGCCGGCATTTACCACCGGGTAAATGCACTCTGTGCCTGTATATATTCCGTAGGTCTTAGAAGGAATATATTCAGGCACTTTTTTGCTCTGCGGGGCCCGAAAGCCCCAGTTTTGAAAAGCGAGGGATTCCCCCATGGACGAACGCACTCTGAACCGTACCTTCGCCCGGTACATGTCCCTGAATATTCTGGGCATGCTGGGCATGTCGGGCTATATCCTGGCCGACACCTTTTTCGTCTCCAGCCGCCTGGGGTCGGACGGCCTGGCGGCCTTAAACCTGGCCATCTCGGTGTTCGGCTTTGTCAACGGCCTGGGCATGATGCTGGGCATCGGCGGCGCCACCCGCTATGCCATCTGCAAGGCCCGGGAGGACGACCGGGAGGCGGACGCCTCCTTCTCCACCGCCTTCCTCACCGGCCTGGGGGCGGGGATCCTGCTGGCCGTCCTCGGTCTGCTGCTGTCCCAGCCCATGGCCCGGCTGCTGGGTGCGGAGGAGCGCATCCTGCCCATGTGTGCCGACTATCTGCGCACCGTGCTCACCTTTGCCCCCTTCTTTATTCTCAACCACATTCTGGTGGCTTTTGTCCGCAACGACGGAAACCCCAAGCTGGCCATGGCGGCCATGCTGGTGGGCAGTCTGTCCAACGTGGTCCTGGACTATGTGTTCCTGTTTCCCCTGGACATGGGCATCTTCGGCGCCGCCCTGGCCACCGGCATCGCCCCGGTCATCGGCATCCTCATCTCCTCCTGCCATATTCTCTCCGGCCGCAGCCGCTTCCGCCTGATCCGTGCCCGAATCCAGCTGCGTAAGGCGGCGGCCGTGGCCGGGCTGGGCATCGCCGCCTTCATCAATGAGTTCTCCTCCAGCGTTGTTCTGGTGGTGTTCAACCTTCTGATGATGCACACCGCGGGCACCATCGGCGTGGCCGCCTACGGCATTGTGGCCAACCTGGCCCTGGTCGCCCTGTCGGTGTTTACCGGTATCTCCCAGGGCTGCCAGCCCCTGCTGAGCACTGCCCATGGACGGGGAGACGGCAGGGCGGTGCGGGCGGTTTACCGCCGGACCGTTATTCTGGCCACCGCTCTGGGAACCCTTATCACGGCCGCCGCCATGCTCTTCCCCGGGCAGCTGGTGTCTGTCTTCAACAGCGAAGGCAACGCCGCCCTTCAGGCCATCGCCGAGCCGGGGCTGAGGCTCTATTTCATCGGCTTCCTGTTTGTGGGCTTCAACTTTGTGACCGCCGCCCTGCTGGGAGCCACGGAGCAGGCGGGCGCCTCCTTCTGGGTGTCCTTCTTCCGGGGCTGTCTGGGCATCGTCCCCGCCGCCTGCCTCTTTTCCCTCCTCTTCGGCATGACCGGCATCTGGCTGTCCTTCCCGGCGGTGGAGCTGGCCACCCTCCTCCTCAGCGTCCGTCTGGGCCGCCGGGCTCTGGCGGGCGAGGCGCTCCCCGGCGGAGCGGTCATGGCCTGACCCGCTGTCCCCGGCGCAAAAAAATTCCCTCCGGATTGCTCCGGAGGGAATTTTCGGAACCGTCGAAAAAGGTGTTTCTCACCTTTTTCGAGTGGGATGCATTCCACTGCGCGCAGCATTTGTCCGTTCAATGCGGACAAATACCACACTTGCGGCCTGAGCAGTGTTTTCTCCGAGGCACATGTCCCCGGAGAAAACAGATTTGCACTTTTTCGCGCCTGCGGGCGCGAACTCTGCGAGGCTTTTCTGACAAGCTGAAAAATTCCCTCCGGATTGCTCCGGAGGGAATTCTTCATCTGCCGTTGGACCAGCTTACTTGTGGTCGACGGAGTACATGTGCTTGATGAGCTCCAGCACCTTGTTGGAGTAGCCCACCTCGTTGTCGTACCAGGACACGACCTTCACGAAGGTGTCAGTCAGGGCGATGCCGGCCTTGGCGTCGAAGATGGAGGTGCGGGTGTCGCCCAGGAAGTCGGAGGAGACAACGTCCTCGTCGGTGTAGCCCAGGACGCCCTTCAGCTCGCCCTCGGAGGCGGCCTTCATGGCGGCGCAGATCTCCTCGTACTTGGCGGGCTTGGCCAGGTTGACGGTCAGGTCAACGACGGACACGTCCAGGGTGGGAACACGCATGGACATACCGGTCAGCTTGCCGTTGAGCTCGGGGATGACCTTGCCCACGGCCTTGGCGGCGCCGGTGGAGGAGGGGATGATGTTGCCGGCAGCAGCACGGCCGCCGCGCCAATCCTTCATGGACACGCCGTCAACGGTCTTCTGGGTGGCGGTGGTGGAGTGAACGGTGGTCATCAGGCCGTCGGTGATGCCGAAGGCGTCGTTCAGGACCTTGGCGATGGGGGCCAGGCAGTTGGTGGTGCAGGAGGCGTTGGACACGAAGTTCATGTCGGTGGTGTACTTGTCCAGGTTCACGCCGCAGACGAACATGGGGGTGTCGTCCTTGGAGGGGGCGGACATGACGACCTTCTTGGCGCCGGCGGTCAGGTGAGCCTGAGCCTTCTCCTTGGTCAGGAACAGACCGGTGGACTCCACAACGTACTCGGCCTCCAGCTTGCCCCAGGGAATGTTGGCGGGGTCACGCTCGGCAAAGACGGGAATGCACTTGCCGTTGACCACAATGCCGGTCTCGTTGCTGCTCACCTCGCCGGCGAACTGGCCGTGCATGGTATCATACTTCAGCATGTAAGCCAGGTAGTCGGCGGGGCACAGATCGTTGATGCCCACGATCTCGATCTCGGGATGATTCAGACTAGCGCGGAAGACCATACGGCCGATGCGGCCAAAGCCATTGATGCCGACTTTAATGCTCATTTCAATTCTCTCCTTTTAAAATCTTCGAGGTATCCTCGTGCGCCCCCTATTATAGCCTATCTTGTTGCGTTTTTAAAGAGTTTTTTTGAAATTCCACAAAAAATTTGCTTTTTTTATTCAAGTTATCGCAAGCGAAGCCGCCGAGGCGCTTAAGCGCGGCATAAGGGTCACCCCGTTCTCCTTTGGCGCGGCGTTCTGTCTGTTTTCCTCCCGCTTATCCGGGGCAAGCGCTCTCTGTTCCGGTTTTTCCCTTTCTTCAAGCGGGCGGGGCTGATAAAAATCAGCGGCTGCACCCTGTCCCCCTTCTTTCGACGTTTTTCGACATTTTCCCTTGTTGCACAGGCCAGATTTTGGTATACTGAAAAAAATGCGGTTCCTCCGGGAACTGCATAAGCTATAATGCTGCAAGAGATCTATTTCAATGGAGGTGCGCGCGGCCTATGGACAGCGTGTCGTTCTCTCCCTTTTCCCTTGAGCACGCCCCCTTTCCCGCTTTGCTGGTCCGGAACGGCAGAACCGCGGCCTGCAACGGCGCGGCGGCGGAACTGCTGGGGCTGCATCCCGGCGGACCGGCGCCGGATTTTCTGACGGGCGTCTCCCCCTCGCCGGAGCCTGTCACCGGCACCTGTACCGCCGCCGGACGGAGCTGGCGTTTTTCCCTCTCCCCCCAGGAGAACGATCTGCTGGCGGTCCTCCTCCCCGAGGACCCGGCGGGCTCCCCTTTCCCCGGCACCGCCGCCCTGCTGGAGCAGCTGCGGCAGCACATCAACAATCTGAGCGCCGCCATCCAGCTCATTACACCCGATTTTCATGTGCTGGGGGGCAAATACGAGCAGTACCTGGCTGTTATGAATCAGAGCTTTTACCGGATGGTGCGCCTGATGAACAATGCCGAGATCGCCGGCGCGCTGGCTGATGAGCGGCTGGCCCTGTCCTCCGGGCCGCTGGACCTGGCCGGACTGTGCCGGGAGCTGTGCCGGGAGGTGTCCGGCCTGGCGGAGGCGGCGGGCGTATCCTTCCACTTTGACGACCGGTGCGGCTCCTTCCTTACAATTGGAGACAGCGAGCTTATCCAGCAGATGCTGCTGTGTCTCATCTCCAACGCCCTGAAGGCGGCGGGCAGCGGCGGCCGGGCGGGGCTGCGGCTGTCAGCGTCGGGTAACCGTGCCCTCCTCACCGTGTGGGACAACGGCGCCGGGCTGGACGGCGGTACGGAAGCAAAGGTCTGGGGCGCCGGCGCGGGCCTGCCCATCGCCCGGCAGATTGCCGCCCTCCACGGCGGCGCGCTGATGCTGGAGAGCCGCACGGGCGCGGGAGTGCGGGCCACGGTCTCCCTCCCTGTCAGCCGTCCGGATAAGTCCCCCCTGCTCCGCACGCCCCAGCCAAAGATTGGCCGCACCGGCGGCTTTTCTCCGGCAGTGATAGAGCTTTCCGCCGTGCTGCCCTGGCAGGCGTTCCTGCCCGGCTCGCTGGAGTAAATTCTGTTTCATTGCCCTGAGGGAATCCGCTGCTCTCGCGCCGCAGTTCCTGCCATACAGAGCTTGCGGCGCGGGCGGCTGTCCCCCTGCGCTCCCCCGTCCCAATTTGGGCAGCTTTTTTGACAGCGTCTTTCCGACATACGAGGTGCGGCCCGGATATTTCCGGGCCGCGCCTCAGTATGTCGGAAAAGTGGCTTCCGCCACTTTTCCGAAGGGGCTTCATGAAATTTTCACCTCGATTTCTGATGAAATTGTCGGCAAATTTTCATGAGAAGTGTCATTTTCGAGGCACATGTCCCCGAAAATGACGGATTTTCATTTAATTCCGTCATCTGCGGATGGCGGAACTCTGCGAGGCTTCCTCTTCGGGGAGGTTTTTCCACACGCTGAGGCCCGGCCCGGAAATATCCGGGCCGGGCCTGTCATTCTATCCCTATCCCGCTTCGGTGATGCGCGCCAGCTCTTCCCGGGCCCGGGCAAGGCCCGCCGCCTCCTCCCGGCCCATCTCCTCCAGCCGGCTGAGTACGCGCTCCACCTCCTGCCCCGCCCGGACCACGCTGTCCCGGGACTGCTCAATCTGCTCCTGTACTGCCATGTCGGCAAAAAAGCCGTCAAAGAAGTAGTCGGCAAAGGTGGCAAAGTCCCCGATGGACACTTGGGCGCCGGCAATCAGGTCCACGTCGGCCAGCTCCGTGTGGAACCGGGACAGCGCCCGCTGGGCCTGGTCCACATAGTCCCTGGCCTTGTCCAGGGTGTCGTGCTTCATCATGGTGACAAAGGTGCCCCCGCCCACCATGTCCCAGGTGCCCAGGTCCTCGGCCTCAGCCAGGCTTCCATCCGCCGCGCCGAGGCAGGCGAGCGTCTCCTGCCCGGCGGCCGCGGCCTCTTCAAGCTCCTTTTTCCAGCCCTCCCGCCGGGCAATCTCCTCCTCCAGGGCGGCAATCCGCTCTCCCGCCGGGCCGCCCGCGGCCCGGAGCAGGGCCCGCTTCTCCTCCAGGGCCGCCTCCCGCTCCGCCGAGCAGTCGGGCGCCCCGTCCAGCGCCCGCTCCAGTTCGGCCAGGCGGGCTCCGGCATCCTCCACGTCCCGGAGGGCCTGCTCGTACTTGGCCTGGGCCGCCAGGGCCTCCGCCTCCTCCCTGGAGAGGCGGACCTCCCGGTCGCCGGTGATGCGCAGCCACAGCCCCTTCAGGCTGATGCCCTCCAGCTCCGCCACGTCCCGCCGCTCCTTGGCCAGGATTTGGGCCAGCTCCTCTGCCCGGGCGGAGCGCTCCTCCACCTCGTCTTCCAGGGCGGACCGCTGGGCCAGCAGACGCCGCCGCCTCTCCTGCCGCTCCCCCAGCTCGGCCAGGGTGCGGTTGAGCTCCTCCAATGTACGCGCCATGTTCCGTCTCTCCTCTCCTCCGGATCTTTCGCCGGTTTTCTCCCTTTTATTCTACTCACTCGCCCGCCGCCGCGCAAGCTTTCCCCTGGACTTCCCAGGGGAAATGCCGTAAAATATATCCCACAGGACAAGCCTGACGGCATTGCCGCCGGGCATTTCTATATGAAGGAGTTTTGCAATGGAGACCATTGTGCAGATTCTGGCCCGGGAGCTGGGCCGCAAGGAAGCGCATGTCCAGAATGTCGTCACCCTGCTGGACGAGGGGAACACCATCCCCTTTATCGCCCGGTACCGCAAGGAGATGCACGGCACCATGGACGACACCACCCTCCGCACCCTGGCCGACCGCCTGACCTACCTGCGCAGCCTGGACAAGCGGCGGGAAGAGGTCAAGGCCTCCATTGAGGGCCAGGGCAAGCTGACCGAGGCGCTGTCCGCCGCCATCGACGCCGCCGCCACCCTGGCGGAGGTGGAGGACCTGTACCGCCCCTACAAGCCCAAGCGCCGCACCCGGGCCACCATCGCCAGGGAGAAGGGGCTGGAGCCCCTGGCCCAGCTGCTCTTCGCCCAGGGCAGGGACTGCCCCGCCCCGGAGACGGCGGCGGCGGACTATGTGAACCCGGAAAAAGGCGTCAACTCGGTGGAGGAGGCCCTGGCTGGGGCGTCCGACATCATCGCCGAGGCTGTCAGCGACGACGCCAACCTGCGCAAGCGCCTGCGGGAGCTGTGGCGGAGCAAGGGCAGCCTGGTGTCCAAAGCCGCGGACAAGGAGCCGGAGGACACGGTGTACCGCCTGTACTACGACTTTACCACCCCGGTCTCCCGGGCCATGGGCCACCAGATTCTGGCCATCAACCGGGGTGAACGGGAGGGCGTGCTGAAGGTCTCGGTGGAGATGGACCGGGAGGCCGCCCTCATCGTGGTCCGCCGGGCGGTGCTGGCGCCCGGCGCCCCCTCCATGTCCTTTGTCCGCGCCGCCGCCGAGGACGCCTACGACCGGCTCATCGCCCCCAGCATTGAGCGGGAGATCCGCAGTCTCCTCACCGAGCAGGCCGACGAGGGGGCAATCAAAATGTTCGGCCTGAACCTGAAGCCCCTGCTGATGCAGCCGCCGGTGAAGGGCTTTGTCACCATGGGCCTGGACCCGGGCTACCGCAACGGCTGCAAGGTGGCGGTGGTGGACGGCACCGGCAAGGTGCTGGACACGGCGGTGGTCTACCCCACCTTCAGCGAGCGGAAGAAGGAGGAGGCCATCGACGTGCTCTCCCGGCTCATTAAAAAGCACGGCGTGGCCCACATCGCCATCGGCAACGGCACCGCCAGCCGGGAGACCGAGCAGATGGCGGTGGAGCTGATCAAGCGGCTGGGGGGCGGCGTGAGCTACATGATCGTCAGCGAGGCGGGAGCCAGCGTGTACTCCGCGTCCAAGCTGGCCGCCGAGGAGTTCCCCGAGTACGATGTGAACCTGAGAAGCGCCGTGTCCATCGCCCGGCGGCTCCAGGACCCTCTGGCCGAGCTGGTGAAGATCGACCCCAAGGCCATCGGCGTGGGCCAGTATCAGCACGACATGCCCCAGGCCCGGCTGGACGAGACCTTGTCCGGCGTGGTGGAGGACTGCGTCAACTCGGTGGGCGCCGACCTGAACACCGCCTCCGCCCCTCTGCTCACCCGGGTGGCGGGCCTCAACGCCACCACCGCGAAAAATATCGTCAAGTACCGGGAGGAGAACGGAGCCTTTACCTCCCGTAAGCAGCTGCTGAAGGTGCCCAAGCTGGGCCCCAAGGCCTTTGAGCAGTGCGCCGGCTTCCTGCGGGTGCCCGAGAGCGCCAACGTGCTGGACAACACCGGCGTCCACCCGGAGAGCTACGCCGCCGCCGGCAGGCTGCTGGAGCTGTGCGGCTACGGCATGGCCGACGTAAAGGCGGGCAACCTGGCCCAGCTGCCGGAGCGGGTGAGGGACTTCGGCGAGGAGAAGGCGGCCCAGGCCTGCGGCGTGGGCGTGCCCACCCTGCGGGACGTGGTGGGCGAGCTGATGAAGCCGGGCCGGGACCCCCGGGACGAGTTGCCCAAGCCCATCCTGCGCACCGACGTGATGGAGATGAAGGACCTGAAGCCGGGTATGGAGCTGACGGGTACGGTGCGCAATGTCATCGACTTCGGCGTGTTTGTGGACATCGGCGTCCACCAGGACGGCCTGGTGCACATCTCCCAGCTGGGGGCGGGCCGCCGGGTGAGGCACCCCAGCGAGGTGTGCGCCGTGGGGGACATCGTCACCGTCTGGGTGCTGGAGGTGGACGAAAAGAAGAAGCGTATTTCCCTCACCATGAAGAAGCCCCAGAGTTGACAGGGCTGTACAGGGACCCGCCGCCGGCGGGACGCGGCGAGCGCCGCGTACAAGCGTTTCGGCAGCGCCGAAACCTTGCCGCAGGGGCAATTCACTTGCCCCGAGGATGTAAAAATCCGGGGTCCCCGCACGGCCGCGGCCGTGTGGGGCGGACGAGAAGAAGCGCATCTCCCTCACCATGAAGCGCCCCTCCTGAGCCGAAATCGGCTCCGCAACCTGAAGTTGCGTGAAAAAATCCCCGCTGAAACGCCGGGTTGGTGGTAAAACCAGCCTCCTTCCGGCAAAATGATGCTGAAAGGAGTGACCATTCCAAATGACGCATTTTGAGCATAATCTGCCCATCCTCCGCCGCCGGGCCGGGTACACCCAGGAGAATCTGGCCGAAGCCCTGGGGGTGAGCCGCCAGGCGGTGAGCAAGTGGGAGAGCGGCCAGAGCCTGCCCGAGGCCGCCACCCTCCTCACCCTGGCCGACCTGCTCTCCTGCACGCTGGACCAGCTGATGCGGGAGGAGCTGTCCGCAGAGGACTTCCCCCCGCCCTCTGCCGCCGAGGCGGAGGCCGAGGAGGCCCGTTTCGCCCTCTTCGTGGCCTACGACCGGCATATGGACCGGTTCTCCGCCCTCATGTCCGCCGGGGTGTTTCTGTCCGTGGCCAGCATAGCCGCCCTGCTGGCGGGCTATCTGAACTGGGGAAATACCGGCATGATCGTGCTGCCCTTCTTCCTGTGCCTTGCGGCGGCGGTGTTTCTGTTTATCTGGGGCGGCATCGCCCACAGCGACTTCCGCAAGGCCCACCCGGAGGTGCCGCCCTTCTACAACCCGGAGGCCATCGCCGCCTTCCGGAAGCTGTTCCGGGCGGGCATCGCCGCCGCGGTGGCCGCCATCCTGGTGGCCGTGGCCATTCTGGTGGGGCTTTCGGTGCTGTGGCAGTTCCAGCCCAACGGGGGCGCGGCGGCCTGTACGGTCTTCTTTCTGATTGTAGCCGCCGCAGTGGGGGCCATCGTCTATCTGGGCATCCAGCACAGCAAGTACCACGGCAGCGGCGCCGCCCGGGCAGAGGGTGGCAGCGGCGAGTACGGACCTGACGGGCCCTCTGACCGCCGGTGTAGCCTCATCATGTCGGCGGCCACCATTATCTTTTTGATTGCGGGCCTGGTCTTCAACGCCTGGCATCCCGCCTGGGTGGTCTTCCCTGTGGGAGGCCTCCTCTGCGGCATGGTGGATGCCCCAGGCAGGAAATGAGAAGCGAGGGATGAACATGACCTTTGACGAGGCGGGGGAAGCTCTGGACCTCATGGCGGAGGAGTTCCCCGAGGAATTTTACGCCGGCCTTAACGGCGGCATCTCCCTGCTGCCCGACGAAAAGCCGGATCCGGAGTTTCCGCCGGGGGAGATGTATATTCTGGGCGAGTACTGCGACGACCAGATGGGCCGGTACATCCTCCTGTACTATGGCTCCTTCGCCGCCCTGGCGGAAAAGGAGCATTGGACGGAGGAGGACTGGGAGGAGGAGCTCTATACCACCCTGGCCCACGAGTTCACCCACCATATTGAGGGGCTGGCCGGGGAACGGGGCCTGGATTTGAAGGACGAGGCCTTTCTGGAGGCCTGGCGCGAAGAGCTTGGGCAATAGAACAGCAGCGTGTCGAAAAACCTCGGTTGAACAGAATCCGCCTGGACTGGGGCGGGGGAGCGCGGGGGGCAGCCGCCCGCCTCGCGTGGAATCGAATGCCCCGGACTTTTTTCGACAGCCTGGTAAATTTATTCTGAATCTTTTTCCACACATTCCCCTTCCCTGTGGACAAAAACGACCCCCTGTGCAGCGATTGTCCTGCACAGGGGGTCGTTTTTGTCTCTATGGCTCAGCAGGTTGCGCCGCCGGTGATGTGGAGCTGGGCGTCCAGAATGGCCTGCTTGCGGGCGAGGATGCCGTCGGAGAGAAGCTCCTGCTCCACGTGCTCAAAGCCCAGGCGCTCGATGGTGTCGGCAAAGCGCTCGCCGGTCCTGCCCTCCTCCCGGAAGAGGAGGATGGCCTTCTCGATGATGCTCAGAGCCTCCTCCTTGGTGGAGATCAGCTTGCTGAGGGGGCGTCCGGTGGCGGTGCGCTTGCCCCAGCGGCCGCCGATGTAGATCTTATAGGCAAAGGTGCCGCCGTCCATGGCGTCAAAGTAGCACTTGTCAATGCAGCGGCCGCAGTTGTTGCACAGCTCCTTGTCAATGGTCAGCTCGCCGCCGTCCAGCCTGGCCGCGCCCATGGGGCACACCTGGGCCACGCCGCATTTCTTGCAGCCGTTGCACTCCTCGCTGTCAAAGTTGGGGACCATCTGGCCGATGATGCCCAGGTCGTTCAGGTCGGGCTTGACGCAGTTGTTGGGGCAGCCGCCCACGGCAATTTTAAACTTGTGGGGCAGGCGGACGTTGCCGTAGCCCTTGTAGAACCGCTGGTGGATCTCCTCGGAGAGGGCGAAGGTGTCGTGGAGCCCGTACTGGCAGGTGGTGCCCTTACAGGCCACCACGGGGCGGACCTTGGAGCCGGTGCCGCCGGTCTCCAGCCCGGCCTGGGCGATATAGGCCCGGAAGGGCTCGATGTTGTCATAGTGGATGCCGGGTACCTCCACGGTCAGGCGGGTGGTGAAGGCCACGGTGCCGTTGCCGAATTTCTCGGCCGCCTCGGCGATGATCTGATTCTGCCTGGCGGTGATCTTCCCGTTTACCGTGATAATCCGTCCATTAAAGCAGTCGGTCCCCTTGTTGTGGAGAAAGCCGAAGGCTTTCACCCGCTTGATGTCCTCGGGCTTGATGGTGCAGGCCATAATTACCTCTCCTTATGTCATGTATGATGTTGTGTTTCAGCGCGGAACTTCTCGCTTATTTCACCAGCTCGGTGCCGTTGACGGTGGTGCCTCCCTCCAGCACCACGGTGTTGGGATAGCCCAGGGCCCGCAGCCGGTTCTGGGTCAGGTAGGCGCGGCGGCCCTTGGTGCACACCAGAAGGAGCTTGCTGTCCTTTTCCACCCCGTCCATCCCTGCGGGCAGGGCGGTAAAGTCCAGGAAGCGGGCGCCCTCAACGGCAGGCGCCTTACCCACGTCCAGCACCTGATACCCCTCCGCCTTTCCGGCCTGGAAATCGGCGGGGCCCATGCTCACCAGACGGCCGGAGAGCTTGTTGAGCAGGATCTGCACCGCGGCCACAAAGGGGTGGATGGCGGTGGAGAAGGGGGGCGCATAGGCCATGTCCATGTTGGCCAGGTCGGTCAGGCGGGCCTTCAGGGTGATGGCGGTGACGGCCACGTCCACCATCTTGTCCACCGCGCCCTCTCCCAGCACCTGGATGCCCAGCAGCCGCTGATCCGCACGGGCGGCGGTCAGCTTGACGATAAATTCGCCGGCGCCGGGGTAGTAGTGGGCCTTGTCGCCCAGCACGCACACCACGCTCTCGGCGTCAATGCCGGCGGCGGCAGCCTGGGCCGCGCTCATGCCGGTGCGCCCGGCGTTGAGGCCGGGCAGCTTGCACACGGCGGTGCCCAGCACGCCCTGATACTGGCTCTCGCCCCCCGCCAGGTTCACCGCGGCGCTGCGGCCGGCGATGTTGGCGGTGGAGCCCATGGGGGACCAGGCCGGGGCTCCGATGATCAGGTTGTGGACCATGGCGCAGTCGCCCACGGCCCAGACGGCCGGGTCGCTGGTCCGGCCGTGGAAGTCGGTGAGGAGGGTGCCCTTCACCATGTCCAGGCCGCTGTCCGCCAGCCAGGCGGTGTTGGGCCGGATGCCGGTGGACAGCACCACCAGATCGGCCTTCATCTTCCGGCTCTCGCACAGGACCTTCTCCACCTTCCCCTCGCCGGTGATGGCGGTGACCCGCTCGTTGGTGAAGACCATAACGCCCTGGTCGGCCAGACGGTCCTCGGCCCAGGCGGCCATCTCCTGGTCAAAGCCGGGGAGGATCTGGGGCGCCATCTCCAGCACAGTGGTGCGGATGTCCCGGGCGGCCAGGTTCTCCGCGGCCTCCAGGCCGATGTAGCCGCCGCCCACCACCACGGCCCGGCGGACCTGGCCGCTCTCGGCGGCCAGGCGCAGGGCTGCGGCATCCTCGGGGGTGCGGAGGAAGAATACGTTCTCCAGATCCACGCCGGGAATGGGCGGCGCCACGGGAGAGGCGCCCACAGCCAGCACCAGCTTGTCATAGCCGTACACGGTCTCGCTGCCGTCGGAGAGGTTTCTGGCGGTGACGGTCCTGGCGGACCGGTCCAGGGCCACGGCCTCCACGCCGCACTTCACCGCCACGCCGGTGAGCTTCTCGAACTGGGCGGGCGTATTGACAATCAGCTCCCCACGGTCGGCGATGACGCCGCCCACGTAGTAGGGCAGGCCGCAGCCGGCGTAGGAGATATCCTCACCCCTGTTGAGAATGGTCACTTCCGCCGAGGGGTCCTCCCGCTTGAGCTTGGCGGCCGTCTTTGTGCCCGCGGCCACGCCGCCGATAACCAAAACCTTCACTGGAATCTCCATCCTTTCCGGCGGGCGCCCCGCCTTTGGCAGTATTGTTTTCATTTTATCACTTGTTCTGCCATTGGTAAAATAGTAAAATCGGATAGAGGCAATCAGAAAAGCCGATACCGGCAAGAGGAGGGGTATCCGTTGATCACCATCCGCCACCTGAAAATTTTTCTCACCGTGGCTGAGACCCGAAACATGAGCGAGGCGGCCGCCCGGCTCTATGTGTCCCAGCCCACGGTCTCCCAGACCATCGGCGAGCTGGAGAAGATGTACAAAGCCCGGCTCTTTGAGCGCTACCCCAAGGAGCTCTTTCTCACCGAGGCGGGCCGCACCCTCCGCGCCCAGGCCCTGCTGGCGGTGGAGGCCTTTGACCGGCTGGACGAGGTCATGAAAGGCGAAGGGGAGCGGCCCTCCCTGCGGATTGGGGCCACCCTCACCGTGGGCAGCACGGTGCTGTGCTCCATTCTGGACGAGCTGCGGTCGGTCCGGCCCAACGTGGATCTGTCGGTCCGGGTGGACAACACCCGCACCATTGAAACCCTGCTCCTCCAGAACGAGCTGGACGCGGCCATTGTGGAGGGCATTATCCGCAGGGAGGAAATCCTCTCCTCCCCCATCATCAGCGACTGCCTCATCCTGGTCTGCGCCCCAGACCACCCCTTTGCCGCACGGAAATCGGTGGAGGCGGAGGAGCTGGCCGGGCAGCCCTTTATCCTCCGGGAGCAGGGCAGCGGCACCCGGGCCCTCTTTGAGTCCTTCATGGCCCGCCGCCGCCTGCCTCTGAGCGCCAAGTGGGAGTGCAGCAGCGCCACCGCCATCAAGCAGGCCGTCATGCGGGGCTATGGGCTGAGCGTCCTCTCCGCCCGGCTGGTCAGCGGAGAGCTCTCCCGGGGTGAGCTCTGTCGGGTCAATGTGGAGGGCTGCGTCTGGCAGCGCTCCTTCCTGCTGTGCTGCCACCGCAATAAGGTTATCAGCGATACCCTCCGCCGCTTCCTGGACATCGCCGCCTCCTTCTCCTCCTACGGCGCCCCCTGCCCCATGGAGGAGCAGGGGCTGATCCATGATCATATTTGACAATTTTTCTGCTTTATAACATTTTGTTCATGTATTTTATGCGCATTTTATACATTTTTGATTTGACAATTTTCTGACAATGCGATAAAATACAATTGTTTCCCAATCAGACAGTTCTATCCGTTATTTGAAGGAAGGAGTCCCACCATGAAAAAGAACGCGCTTGTCCTTGCCGCCCTGGCCGGCGTCATGGCCCTCAGCCTCACCGCCTGCAGCCAGCCCGCCGGCGGCGACACCTCCGGCGGCACCCCCAGCACCGACGCCGTCACCACCGCCTCCGTTACCACCGGCCTGTACGGCAATATGAGCCAGCAGGAGCTGCTGGACGCCATCGCCGCTTACAGCGGTGTGTCCGTGGTGTCTACCGTCAATGCCGACGGCACCCCCAACATCGCCATCTTCACCCCCGGCGCAGCCGGCGATGACAGCCATATCGTGTTCGGTCTTGCCGACAACGCCACCAAGGCCAACCTGCTCCGTGACAAGGTGGCCAAGATGGTGTTTGATATTCCCAACACCGCCGCCGAGACCAAGGAGGAGCGCCATCAGGGCGCCGTGGTCAAGCTGGAGCTGGAGGAGGACCAGGATGTCCTGGCCGATCTGATGGCCAGCAACGACCGCATCACTGAGAATTCCCTGGTCTGCCGCATTGTAGAAGTGCTGCCTGTGGGCTGAGTCCCAGCCTGCCAAACAGACGTTCCGCCGCCCCTGTCCGAGGCTTCTCGGCTCAGGGGCGGCTTTTTTCTCCCGCGCCCCTCCCCTGTCATATACTGGGGCGGAGGTTTTTGCTATGAATTACTTTTTCGGCAACCCAAATCTCAGCCGTCCGTTCTGCCCCTGGTCCACTGTCACGGTATGCCCCATTCCCGGACCGACCGGCCCAACCGGACCTGCGGGGGCCGACGGCCAAACCGGTCAGACCGGACCCACAGGGGCGGCCGGCCCAACTGGACCTGCCGGACTAATAGGGCCGACAGGACCAGCCGGGACCACGGGACCAGCAGGATCCACAGGACCAGCCGGACCCACAGGACCAGCCGGACCCACAGGACCAGCCGGATCCACGGGACCAACCGGATCCACGGGACCAACCGGGCCCACAGGCCCTGCCGGCGCCACTGGTCCCGTCCAGCCCGCCGTATACGGAAATTTCTCCAGCAGCGCAGCCCAGACCTTCTCCACCCCCCTCTATGGTTCTATTACCTTCGACCAATTTAATGGAAAAGGCATTACCCAGAGCGCCAGCGGCCAGTACGCCGTTATCCAGACGGCCGGGCTCTATCTCATTAGCTTCGGCGCACTAACCAATACTGATCTGCCCCACTATATCACCATCGGCGTCACCCCCGGCGGCTATCTCCCCTGGGCCCGCACGCCTCTTTCCAACGGCGTGCTGGTGAGCCGTACCATTGCTGTGCCTCTGCTGCCCGGCTTTCTCGTTGGCATCCATGTGGACTCCGCCGACAACAATACCACAGTCTCCCTCCCTGCCACACCCGCTTACTCCAACGCCTTCCTTACTCTGACGCTGGCAGGCCCTTATCCAATTCCCTGATTTTTACAGATAGCAGCTCTATTTTTCAATTGTAAATTCCCTCCATACCTGCTACAATAACAGAAGAGTAAATTTCAGTTACGCAGGGAGGGAACATCTATGACCCTTGGTCAGAAGATCCGCGAGGCACGTCAGAGCAAGGGGATGACCCAAAAGGAGCTGGTGGGGGACTATATTACCCGCAATATGCTCTCCAAAATTGAAAATGACAGCGCCATCCCTTCCGTCCGCACCCTGGAGTACCTGGCCGGGGCGCTGGGTTTTCCCACCGGATACTTTCTCTCCGGTGCGCCGGTATCCGACGGCACCGCCCCCGACGGGCTGGACGAGGCCCGGGCCGCCTACCGGGAGCACCGCTGGGCCGACTGTCTCGCCGCTCTGGATACCGACAACAAGGCGGGCACCACCGACGAGGGGTATCTGCTCCACGCCCTCGCCGGCGCAGCCGCTGCCCGCGAGGCGCTGGACGCCGGCAGCCTGGTGGAGGCCAGAGAACTGGCTGAGAACGCCCAATACTACAATCAGGAGGGCATGTACGGCAGCGCCTGGCTCTCCGCCGAACTGTCCCTGATTCTGGGGACCTGCCTCACCCGTCTGGGCGAGGAGGGCTACGCCCAGCAGCGGGCCGCCTTCCTCCGCGCCTTTGAGGACATCGAGCGGGATCACCAGGCTGCCTCCGGCAGGCAGACGGATTGATCCGGATCCGTCTGCCTTTTTTTGCAGTGTTTTCCCCTGTTTGAGTCCATACTTCAGACCTTTTAACTTTTTACTGGTTCTGCACTTGACTGGCAACTTGTATTGTTGTATAATTTATACAAATTAATTCCGTTGAAAACAGTCATTTGTGTCAATTCGACATTCAAAATCGCTCATAAACGCTTTATTTTGCAAGTTTTTTCCAATTTTCTGGAGGTGTTCCCTATGACCCGCACGGATCAAGCAAGCCCCACCCCCCAGCAGCCTGACACACCGCTTTTCCATTTTTTGCATGGGGATAACTGCCACGCACAGGACTATTTGGGCGCTCACCCCGCCAATCAGGACGGGCAGGACGGATATGTCTTCCGCGTCTGGGCGCCCCATGCCAGGGGCGTATCCGTGATGGGCGACTTCAACGGCTGGAGTGAGGAGTCCCACCCCATGAACCGCCTGGAGGGCGGCGTGTGGGAGCTGTTCATCCCGGGCATGAAGCAGTACGACACCTATAAATACGCCGTCCACGCCCGGGACGGCCGGGTTCTGGCCAAGTCCGACCCCTACGCCTTCCACGCCGAGACCCGCCCCGGCAACGCCTCCAAGCTCTACGACCTGTCCGGCTACCAGTGGGGCGACCAGAAATGGCTGGAGTACCGGAAGGCCCATCCGATTTACCACAATCCGCTGAATATTTACGAGATGCACCTGGGCTCCTGGCGTAGGACCGGCGAGGGCGAGTTCCTCAGCTACCGGGATATGGCGGGCTGGCTGGTGCCCTATGTAAAAGAGATGGGCTTCACCCATGTGGAGCTGATGCCCGTTACCGAGCACCCCCTGGACGCCTCCTGGGGCTACCAGTGCACCGGCTACTTTGCCGCCACCAGCCGCTTCGGCGTTCCCCACGACCTGATGTACCTCATCGACCAGCTCCACCAGGCCGGCGTGGGCGTGATTCTGGACTGGGTACCCGCCCATTTCCCAAAGGACGCCTTCGGCCTGTACGAGTTTGACGGCGAGCCCTGCTACGAATACGCAGACCCCCGGAAGGGCGAGCATGCCGACTGGGGCACCCGTGTGTTTGACTACGACCGGAAGGAGGTCCGCTCCTTCCTGTTCTCCTCCGCCCTCTTCTGGCTGGAGCAGTACCACATCGACGGCCTGCGGGTGGACGCCGTGGCCTCCATGCTCTACCTGGATTACAGCCGTCAGAGCGGCGAGTGGGTGCCCAACAAGTACGGCGGCCATGAGAATCTGGAGGCCATCGACTTCCTGCGCACCCTCAACACCCATATCTTTGTCCCCCACCCCGATGTGCTGATGATTGCCGAGGAGTCCACCGCCTGGCCCCTGGTATCCCACCCGGTGGAGGAGGGCGGCCTGGGCTTCAATCTGAAGTGGAACATGGGCTGGATGAACGACATCACCCACTACATGAAGCTGGACCCCTACTTCCGGCAGTTCAACCACAAGGACATCACCTTCTCTCTGATGTACGCCTTCTCGGAGAACTTCATCCTCCCCCTGTCCCACGACGAGGTGGTCCACATGAAGGGCTCCTTCCTCAACAAGATCCCCGGCCCCTACGAGGAGAAATTCGCCGGCGTCCGGGCCTTCTATACCTACATGCTGGCCCACCCGGGCAAGAAGCTGCTGATGATGGGCAGCGAATTCGGCCAGTGGAACGAGTGGCACTATGAGTACTCCCTGGACTGGCACCTGCTGGAGAACAAGGAGAACCAGGACATCAAGGCCTTCTTCCAGGCGGCCAACGCCTTCTATCTGGAGAACAAGCCCCTGTGGGATCTGGACTTCTCCTGGGAGGGCTTCCAGTGGATCTGCGCCGACGACAACCAAAACAACTGCGCCTCCTTCCTGCGGAAGGATCGCAAGGGGGATTTCGTGCTGGCCGTGTGCAATTTCTCGCCGGTTCACCGGCCGGGATACCGGCTGGGCGTCCCCTACCGGGGCACCTATCAGTGCGTGTTCAACTCCGACGACGAGCGCTTCGGCGGATCCGGCCTGGGCGACAAGGAGCCGCTGAGCTCCGAGGATATCCCCATGCACGGCCAGGAGCAGTCTCTGGTGATTGATATTCCCCCCATGAGCGGCGTGATTTACCGGTGCACCCGGAAGAAGCCGGCCCTCAGGAAAAAGGCCGCCAAGGCGGGGGGCGCCGTCAAGCTGACCCCCGTGGGCAAGAAGCGTTCCACGGCCAAAAAATCCTGATTTTTCTTCGGAGCGGCTCTTTCAGGCACTCCGCCCCGATGGAAAGGTAAATACCCAGGCGAATTACCACCAAATAAGCAGAGGTGTTAGGAATGAAAAAGGAATGTGTCGCCATGCTGCTGGCTGGCGGACAGGGCAGCCGTCTCTACGCCCTGACCAGCCATGTGGCAAAACCCGCCGTCCCCTTTGGGGGGAAGTACCGCATCATCGATTTCCCACTCTCCAACTGCATCAACTCCGGCATTGACACCGTGGGCGTCCTGACCCAGTATCAGCCCCTGGAGCTCAACGCCTACCTGGGCAACGGCCAGCCCTGGGATCTGGACCGGTCCGACGGCGGCGTGCATGTGCTGCCGCCCTACGTCCAGAAGGGCGACTCCGGCACCTGGTACAAGGGCACCGCCAACGCCATCTACCAGAACATCGGCTTCCTGCAGCTGTATGATCCCGACTATGTGCTGATCCTCTCGGGCGACCACATCTACAAGATGGACTACGGCGCCATGCTGGCCTACCATAAGGAGAAGGGCGCTGCCTGCACCATCTCCGTGCTGGAGGTCCCCATGGAGGAGGCCAGCCGCTTCGGCATCATGAACGTGGATGAGGAGGACAACATCTACGAGTTCCAGGAGAAGCCCAAGGAGCCCAAGAGCAACCTGGCCTCCATGGGCATCTACATCTTCACCTGGTCCAAGCTGCGGGACTATCTCATCGCTGACGAGGCCAACCCCAATTCCTCCAATGACTTCGGTCACGACATCATCCCCGCCATGCTGGGCGCCGGCGAGAAGATGTCCGCCTACCGCTTCAAGGGTTACTGGAAGGACGTGGGCACCATCAGCTCCCTGTGGGACGCCAATATGGACATGCTGTCCATCGGCACCGGTATCGACCCCTACGACCCCAGCTGGCCCATCTACGCCCGCTCGCCAACCAAGCCCCCTCATTTCACCGGCCCCGACGCCAAGCTCACCCACTCCATGGTCACCGGCGGCTGCGAGGTGTACGGCACCGTTGAAAATTCCGTGCTGTTCCACTCCGTCATTGTGGAGCCCGGCGCCACCGTGCGCTACTCCATCCTGATGCCCGGCACCGTGGTCAAGGCCGGCGCCACCGTGGACTACACCATTGTGGCGGAGAACGCGGTCATCGGCCGCGGCGCCTCCGTGGGCGCGCCGCCTCCGCCCAGCGGTACAGGAGACTGGGGCATCACTGTGGTTGCCCAGGACATTGAGGTGGGCGACGGCGCCCACGTACCCGCCAACGCTATGATTACCCGGAATGTGAAAGGGGGTGCTGCGGAATGATGAACAAGCTGCACGGCATCATTTTCGCTTATCGCTCCAACGCTGACCTGCGGGAGCTGACCCAGGTGCGCAACACCTGTTCCGTGCCCTACGGCGGCCGCTACCGCATCATTGACTTCATGCTCTCCAACTTTGTCAACGCCGGCATTGTGGACGTGGGCATCATCGTCCACGCCAACTATCAGTCCCTGCTGGACCACCTGGGCTCCGGCAAGGACTGGGACCTGTCCCGCAAGCACGGCGGCCTGCGCATCCTGCCCCCCTTCGGCTACGCCAACAAGCAGCGGGGCGGCGTGTGCCGGGGCCGTATGGACGCGCTGGAGGGCGTCTACTCCTACCTGAAGAACATCAAGCAGGAGCATGTGGTGCTGGCCGGCGGCGACATCGCCGTCAACCTGCCCATGCGGGAGATCTATCAGCAGCACATCAAGAGCGGCGCCGATATCACCGCCGTGTGCACCCGCAACCCCAAGGGCGATCCCCGCTCCTCTGATTACTTCACCATCGGCGACGACGGCCGGATCACCGACGTGTCCGTCCACCCCTACGCCCCGGTGGGCTGCGAGTCCCTGGAGGTATACATCCTCTCCAAGAGCCTGCTGCTCTCCCTGGTGGACCAGTGCGCCGCCCACAACAGCCCCTCCTTCAGCCAGGACGTGCTCCAGGCCATGGTCCACACCCTGAAGATCGTCCCCTACATCTTCGACGGCTATGCCGCCCGGCTCCAGTCTGTCCCCAGTTACTTTGCCCGCAGCATGGAGCTGCTGGACCCCGCCGTCCGGGCCGACCTGTTTGTGCCCGAGCGCCCCGTCAAGACCAAGGACCAGTCCAACCCCTCCACCTACTACGGGGAGCAGGGCAGCTCGGTCAACTCGCTGCTGGCCGACGGCTGCATCATCGAGGGCACCGTGCGCAACTCCATCCTCTTCCGCGGCGTGCGGGTGGAGGCGGGCGCCCTGGTGGAGAACTGCATCCTGATGCAGGGCACCACCATTCAGCAGGGCGCTGTCCTCAAGTACACCATCACGGACAAGAACGTCCACGTCAACCCCGGCCGGATGCTCATGGGCCATGAGACCTATCCCCTGGCCATCGCCAAGGACGAAACTGTATAAAAACATTACCGGCGGCCGGCGAACCGCCGAAAACGCGAGAGACGGGGCCGGACAGGCTTCGTCTCTCGTGCTTGTCCTCCCAAAACTTTAATTCACCGGCCTCCAGCGGCGGCCGGTTCTGAAAGGAGCTCCCATATGAATATCCTCTTTGCCTCCTCCGAGGTAGCCCCCTTCATCAAGACTGGCGGACTGGCGGACGTGGCCGGCTCCCTGCCCAAAGCGCTGGCCGCCCATGGCCATGACGTGCGGGTCATTCTCCCCCTCTACGAGGGCATCGGGCAGGACTGGCGCAGCCGGATGACCTACCTGTGCAATTTCCACGTCCACCTGGCCTGGCGCACCCCCTACTGCGGCATCTTCGAGCTGAAGCGGGACGGCGTCACCTACTACTTTGTGGACAACGAGTACTACTTCAAGCGCGCCCAGATCTACGGCCATTATGACGACGGCGAGCGCTTCGCCTTCTTCTCCCGGGCCATCATCGAGACGCCCGGGCATGTGGGCTTCCAGCCCGACGTGATCCACTGCAACGACTGGCAGACCGCTCTGGTGCCCATCTACCTGCTGGAGGAGCGCCATGTGGTGCCCGAGCTGCGGGACGCCAAGAGCGTATACACCATTCACAACATTGAGTACCAGGGCCGGTACGGCAGCCAGGTGCTCAAGGACCTGCTGGGCCTGGCACCGGGCTACCTCAACGAGCATATGCTGGAGTACCACGGGGACGTGAACCTGATGAAGGGCGCCATCTATGCCGCCGACTACGTCACCACCGTCTCCCCCACCTACGCCCAGGAGCTCCAGTACGCCTTCTACGCCCACGGCCTGGAGGGGGTCATCGCCGACAACCGGAACAAAATCCGGGGCATTCTCAACGGCATTGACACCGAGCTGTACACCCCGGCCGGCGGCAGCGGCCTGGCCGCCGCCTTCACCGCCGACGACCTGTCCGGCAAGAAGGCCTGCAAGGCCGCCCTTCAGCAGGCCTGCGGCCTGAACCAGGACCCGGACGTGCCCATCATCGCCTGCATCTCCCGTCTGGTCAAGCACAAGGGCTTTGACATGGTCACCGCCTCCATCCACGAGATTATGAAGATGAACGTGCAGATGGTGGTGCTGGGCACCGGCGACTGGAACTATGAGGAGGCCTTCCGCCACGCGGCGGCCCAGTACCCCGGCCGCTTCGCCGCCCACATGATGTACTCCGCCTCCCTGTCCACCGCCATCTACGGCGGCGCCGACCTGTTCCTCATGCCCAGCGAGGCCGAGCCCTGCGGCCTGTCCCAGATGATCGCCATGCGGTACGGTACCGTCCCCGTGGTGCGGGAGACCGGCGGCCTGAGGGACACCGTGCTGCCCTACAACAAGTTCACCGGCCAGGGCCGGGGCTTCACCTTCGCCAACATCAGCGCCCACGACATGATGTGGGTCCTCCACGAGGCCGTGGATCTGTACCACAACAACCCCAAGGCCTGGCGCTGCCTGATGCGCTCCGGCATGACCGCCGACTTCTCCTGGGGCAAATCCGCCGGCGAGTATCTGGAGATTTACGGCTGGATTACCGGAAAATGAGCCATAGTTTTTGTCTTAATCTCCGATTTTGTCCCTGTTACATTGACATTAAATAACTCCTTGTGGTAAAATAGGTCGCTGTTACCAGGACAGCTATATCTGTTTTCCCAGCCTATTTTATGTTTAGGAGATGCGTTCCCTTGCATAATTATACAAAGACCGAATTGACCAATCTGATTACCGGAAAGCTGCGCCGCAACTTTGGCCGCGACGTGGATGAGGCCACTGTGCCTCAGATGTTCAAGGCCTGCGCCATGGTGCTGCGGGACATTATGTCCGCCCATGAGCTGGAGACCGAGGACCGGGTGAAGAACAGCCATGCCCGCCAGGTCCACTACCTGTCCCTGGAGTTCCTCATGGGCCGCTCCCTGATGAAGAACGCCTACAACCTGGGCGTGCTGGAGCCCCTGACCCAGGCCATTGAGTCCCTGGGCTTCTCCGCCGCCGACCTGTTCGAGGCCGAGCCCGACGCCGGCCTGGGCAACGGCGGCCTGGGCCGCCTGGCCGCCTGCTATCTGGACTCCATGACCACCCTGGAGATCCCCGCCACCGGCTATTCCATCTGCTATGAGCTGGGCATCTTCAAGCAGAAGATCGTGGACGGCCAGCAGGTGGAGCTGGCGGACAACTGGCTGGGCCTGGGCGACGCCTGGCTCATCCCCAAGGTCGACGAGACCGAGACCGTCCACTTCGGCGGCAAGGTCAGGGGCTACTGGGATGAGAACGGCCGCCACCGGGTGGCCTATGAGGGCGGCACCGACGTGCTGGCCATCCCCAAGGACATGGAGATCGCCGGCTACGGCACCGACCACGTCAACGTGCTGCGGCTGTGGGACGCCAAGAGCCCCGTACCCGTGGATATGTCCCTCTACTCCCGGGGCGAGTACCTGAAGGCGGTGGAGCAGCAGGCCATGGCCGAGGTCATCGCCAAGGTCCTCTACCCCGACGACAACCACTACGAGGGCAAGTCCCTGCGGCTGAAGCAGCAGTACTTCTTTGTCTCCGCCACCATCCAGTCCATCGTGCGCAAGCACCGGGCCCAGTACGGCACCCTGCACAACTTCCACCAGAAGCATGTCATCCAGATCAACGACACCCACCCCACGCTGGTGATCCCCGAGCTGATGCGGATCCTGCTGGACGAGGAGGGCTACACCTGGGATGACGCCTGGTATATCGTCACCCACACGGTGGCCTACACCAACCACACCGTCATGATCGAGGCCCTGGAGCGCTGGCCCCAGGAGCTGGTCCAGACCCTGCTGCCCCGTATCTGGGAGATTATCGTCGAGATCTCCAACCGCTGGCAGCAGCGCCTCACCGAGGCCTTCCACGGCGACATGGGCCGCGTGGAGCGCAACGCCATTGTCTGGGGCGGCGACGTGCGCATGGCCAACATGTGCGTGTGCGCCTGCTACGCGGTCAACGGCGTGTCCGCCCTCCACTCCGACATCCTGAAGAAGGATCTGTTCCGGGATATCTACGCCCTCACGCCCGAGAAGTTCCAGAACGTGACCAACGGCATCGACCACCGCCGCTGGCTGTCCCAGTGCAACCCCAAGCTGGACGCCCTCATCAAGGACTGCACCGGCGGGGACGACTACCTGCTCCGGCCTGAGGCCATGAAGAAGCTGGAGAAGTACAAGGACGACGCCGGCGTGCTCTCCCGCCTGGGCAAAATCAAGGCGGAGAACAAGCAGGCCTTTGCCGCCTACGTGGCCAGGGAGAGCGGCGTCATTCTCAACACCGACGCCATCTTCGACGTGCAGGTCAAGCGCCTCCACGAGTACAAGCGGCAGCTGCTCAACGTGATGCACATCGTCTACCTGTACCAGCGCCTCAAGAGCGATCCCCACTTCACCTTTACTCCCCGGGTGTATCTCTTCGGCGCCAAGGCGGCCCCCGGCTACTATGTGGCCAAGGAGATCGTCCACCTCATCAACTCCCTGTCCGCCACCATCAACGCCGATCCGGCCTGTAAGGACCGGCTGCAGGTGGTGTTCCTGGAGAACTACCGGGTCAGCCTGGCCGAGCAGCTCATGCCCGCCAGCGAGCTGAGCGAGCAGATCTCCACCGCCGGCAAGGAGGCCAGCGGCACCGGCAACATGAAGTTCATGATGAACGGCGCCCTGACCATCGGCACCCTGGACGGCGCCAATGTGGAGATGCACCAGCAGCTGGGCGACGAGAACATCTTCCTCTTCGGCCTGAAGGCCGACGAGGTGGTGGAGCTCAAGCAGCGCGGCTACAAGCCCTATGAGTACTACGTGGGCTCCCCCAGCATGAAGGCCGTGCTGGACCAGATTGCCCGCGGCTTCAACGACGGCGTCAGCTACACCAACCTGACCAACCGGCTCCTCTTCGGCCAGAACGGCAGCGCCCCCGACGAGTACCTGCTGCTGGCTGACTTTGAGAGCTATAAGAACGCCCACCAGCGGGCCGGCGAGGCCTATCTGGACCAGAAGGCCTGGAACCGGATGTCCCTCATCAACATCGCCCGATCCGGCATCTTTGCCGCCGACCGCTCCATCCGGGACTACGCCGACAACATCTGGCATGTCCCCACCCGGGAGCTGTAAGCAGTCCCCTCAGCCGCCTGTCCCTCTCCGAGGGGCAGGCGGCTTTTCTCTTTTTTCTCCTCCCACGCAATCAAATCCCCTCCCACGCTGTTTTATAGGTAGAAGGGAGTTGAAAGGCTATGCTCACCCTGCAAGGTTCCCCCCTCTCCTGGGAGGAGGTTCTGGACCGGTACAGCCCCCTGGTCTTCCGTCTGGCCTGGCAGTCCCTGGGCAACCGGCAGGACGCCGAGGACGCGGCCCAGGAGGTTTTTGTGGCCCTGGTCCGGTCCAGCCCCGCCTTCCGGGACGAGACCCACCTCCGGGCCTGGCTCATCCGCGCCACCTCCCACCGCTGCAAAAACCTGGCCACCTCCGCCTGGAAGCGGCACACCGTCCCCCTGGACCCGGGCTATACCTCCGCCCAGACCCTGGAGAAAATCGCCTGGTCCGCCCCGGTGGGCATGGGCATGGGCGGCTCGGATGACACCTGCGGCTCCTTTATGGTGCATGACCTGGAGGAGATGACGGGCGTCAACCCCACCCTGGACAATACGGACAGGATGAAAGAGCTGCCTGTATACAAAAATCCTATCCCCAGCGAGGAGGAACAGCTCCGGTTCGCCCAAAATGTCGCCGCCGCTCTGGGGACTGAGATCACCGATTATGAGAGCAGCGGCCCGGAAACCGGCTCGCCCTACCGCTTCTTCTCCGCGGATATGGCCGACGGCGGACGGATGACCATGGAAAATCTCATCAGCTGCCATGTCTGGCTGCCGGAGCGTCTGTCCCTCCCCGACTGGGCGGACACCCTGGAAAAGGCCGCCCCCCTGCTGTGGGAGCAGCTGGCTCCCCTGGCCGGGTTTGACAGCCCCGCCCTGGAGGTGACCACCCATTACGACATCTACGGCGAACAGATCCAGAATTTCTTCTGGTTCCGCCATGACCCGGAGGACTCCCTCACCGACCAGCTGCTGGACTACTGCTTCAACCGCATCGGGGATAGATTTTGGTACGAGTCGGATGGCGGCATGTCCGCCTTCCACCTCCCCTGCTGGCCCACTGAGGAGGGCGTTCTCTACCCCATCCGCACGGCGGAGGAGGCGGTGGCGGACTTCCGCGCCGGGGATTACCTGGGCATGGACGCCCCCACCGACGGCGAAAACGCCCAGATCCTCCATGTGGAGCTGGTGTATCTGAACCAGAGCTACCAGTCCTACATCCAGCCCGCCTACCGCATCACCTACACCCAGGACTACTGGGACGAGACAAAAATCATGGCCAAGGCCCCCGACCCGGAGTCCTTCTCCAGCGTCAGCGTGGCCTACGTCCCGGCTGTGGCGGACGAGTATCTGGAGGAGCTGGACGTGCAGTACATGCCCAACACCTGATATCCCGCAAGCGGGGCGGCCTTTCTGGCAGGCCGCCCCGCTTGACTTTGCACCGCTTCCGAATTAGAATTGAGGGGATATTGTGTGACTAAGGAGCGAATTTCTTTGATTTATCTGGACAATGCCGCCACCACCCGGGTGTGTCCCCAGGCCGCCCAGGCCGCGCTGGAGGCCATGACGGAGCAGTACGGCAACCCCTCCTCCCGCTATCCCCTGGGCCGGGAGGCCGCCAAGCGGCTGAAGGAGCAGCGGGGCCAGGTGGCCGCCGCCCTGGGCTGCGCCCCGGAGGAGATTTTCTTCACCTCCTGCGGCACCGAGGGGGACAACTGGGCCATCCGCGGCGCCGTGGAGCTGGGCAGGCGGAAGGGAAAGCATATCATCACCACCGCCTTTGAGCACGCCGCCGTGCTGGAGCCCTGCAAGGCCCTGGAGCGGGAGGGGTACGAGGTCACCTGGCTCAGGCCGGACAGGACCGGCCATATCTCCATCGAAGACCTGACCGCCGCCCTCCGGCCGGACACGGTGCTGGTGTCCATGATGCTGGTGAACAACGAGCTGGGCACCATCCAGCCTGTGGCTGAGGCCGCCCGGGCCATCAGAGCCGCCGGCTCCCCCGCCCTGCTCCATACCGACGCGGTGCAGGCCTTTCTGAAAATCCCATTTACCCCCAAGGCCCTGGGCGTGGACCTGCTCACCATCTCGGGCCACAAGGTCCGGGCCCCCAAGGGGGTGGGCGCGCTGTACATCCGCAGGGGCCTCCGCTTCCCGCCCCTGATGCTGGGCGGCGGCCAGGAGGAGGGCATGCGCCCCGGCACCGAGGCCACCGCCCAGACCGCCGCCTTTGCCGCCGCCTGCGCGGTGGGCAAGGCCGAGATGAATTCCTATACCATTCGTATGAAAGAGTTGAAAGAATACGCATTGGATTCACTTCTAGGGGCAATCCCGGAGCTGAAGCGGGTGGGCGAGGGGGAGGCCCCCCACATCCTCTGCCTCACCCTGCCCGGCTACAAGAGCGAGGTGCTGGTGCGGGTGCTGGGGGACATGGGGGTATGCGTGTCCGCCGGGTCGGCCTGCCACCGGGGCAGGCCCAGCCATGTGTTTGCCGCCATGGGCCTGCCCAAAAACGAGATGGACGGGGCCTTCCGTGTGTCCTTCTCCCCGGACAACACCCGGGAGGACGTGGACGGCCTGCGGGAGGCCCTGGTCAAGGCCCGGGACAGCCTGTTTACCACCCTGTCCTGAGGCGGCCGGATGCCTGTCCCCCTATCTATTTCACTTGAGCCGCGTACCGCGGCGAAAGGCGGGATGATGATGAAAGTCACGGTTCTGATGGAAAACACCTCCCCCGGCAGCCTGATCCACGAGCACGGGCTGTCCCTCCACCTGTCCTACCGGGGGCACAGCGTGCTGCTGGACGCCGGCTCCTCCGGCCGGTTTACAGACAACGCCGCCGCCCTGGGGGTGGACCTGTCCGCCGCAGAGGCGGCCGCCCTCTCCCACGGCCACTGGGACCACGCCGACGGCCTGGGAGCCTTTTTCGCCTGCAATACCGCCGCAGTCGTATACGCCCGGCCCGCCGCCCTGCTGCCCCGGTACCGGGAGAAGGACGGCAGCTACAACGGGGTAAGTCCCGCCCTGGTTGAGCAGTTCCGCGGCCGCTTCGACCTGGCCGACGGCCCCCGGGAGATACTGCCCGGCCTCCATCTCATCCCCGACAGTGTGGACCATGAGCAATCCCTGGTGGCCGAGACGGACAGGGGCCTGGTGGTGATGAACTCCTGCTGCCACGCCGGGGCGGGATATATTGTAAAGGATATCCTCGCCCGTTTCCCCGGCCGGCGGGTCCACGCCATCGTGGGCGGGTTTCACCTGATGGGGCGCGGCGGCACGTCCACCCTGGGGGTGGCCCCCGGCATTGTCCGCAACCTGGCCCGCTGGCTCACCGATGAGCTGGGGGTGGAGCGGGTGTACACCGGCCACTGCACCGGCGCGCCCGCCTTCGCCCTCCTTCAGGAGGAGCTGGGCGAGAAGCTGACCTATCTCCGCACCGGCCTCATTCTGGACTTCTGAATTGCGTTATCTGCCGCTCCGGCGGAGATGAACCTCCATCTCCGCCGGGGCGGCCTTTTTCTCTCCGCCGCCGGTTGTTAGCAATCCTTGTGCTCTTCTGCTTTCCCCGCCGCCAATTTTTTTCTGTTCACAAATCATTTACAACCAACCTATTGACAATATCAGGGGATGGTGGTACATTTACGTTAGCACTCAGGAAGTATGAGTGCTAAATCAGGAGAGGAGGATGCACGATGGACTTGAGTGACCGAAAGAAACGTATTCTGCGGGTCATCATTGAGAACTATATTGAATCGGCGGAGCCTGTGGGCTCCAAGACCATCGCCGAGTCCTCCGGACTGGATATCTCCTCCGCCACCATCCGCAACGAGATGGCCGACCTGGAGGCCATGGGCTATCTGGAGCAGCCCCACACCTCCGCCGGCCGGATTCCCTCCCCCAAGGGCTACCGGCTCTACGTCAACGAGCTGATGGACGACTACCGCCTCTCCCTCCAGGAGACCCAGCGGATCAACCAGGCGCTGCGGATGAAGATGCAGGAGCTGGACCGGGTCATCGACCAGGCGGGACGGATTGTCTCCCAGCTGACCCAGTACCCCGCCTTCGCCCTCTCCTCCGGTATGGAGCGGGTGACCATCAAGCGGTTTGACCTGCTGATGGTGGAGCGCAGCGCCTTTATTATCGTGGTGATGACGGACACCAACGTGGTCCGCAACCGGCTGGTGCGGCTGCCCACCGACCTGAGCGAGCCCCAGCTCCAGCTGCTCAACACCCTGCTCAACACCACCTTTACCAATCTCACCCTGGAGGAGATTACCCCCGAGCTGATGCGGGTGGCCCAGCACGCCGCCGGCGACTCCTACGGGCTCATCAGCCTGGTTGTCTCCTTCGCCATCGAGGTACTGGAGGAGCTGGAGCACCGGAAGGTGCACACGGCGGGCATCGCCCATCTCCTCGAGCACCCCGAATACCGCAGCCTGGAGAAGGCCCAGACCCTGATGAGCTACCTCTCCGAGGACAACGACCCCAGCCGCTTCCCCGTCCCCAAGGACAACCCCATGAGCATCCTCATCGGCCCGGAAAATGTGGCCGACGCCCTGAAGGACACCAGCGTGGTGGTGGCAAGCTACGACATCGGCGACGGAATGCGGGGCGTCATCGGCGTGGTGGGTCCCACCCGTATGGATTATGCCAAGATTACCGCCCGCCTGTCCTACCTGGCCCAGGGCCTTTCCAGGCTGTTCGGACAGGGCGAGCTTCCCCCCATTGGTGAAAACAATGACGGCAAGAAATAGGAGTGAGCACATAAGCTATGAGTAAAAAGGATAAGGAAAAGGAGTCCGTCTCCCAGCAGGAGACGACCCAGGCCCCCCAGGAGGAGGCCGTGTCCCAGGCCGGAACCGCCGAGGCCCCCGACAGCGCCGAGCTGACCGCCGCCCTGGAGTCCGCCGAAAAGGCTATGGCCGCCCTGAAGGAGAAGGAGGACCAGTTCCTCCGCCTGGCCGCCGAGTACGACAACTACCGCCGCCGCAGCCAGAAGGAAAAGGAGTCGGTGTGGAACGACGCCAAGTCGGAGACCGTGCTGGCCTTCCTTCCGGTGTACGACAACCTGGAGCGCGCCCTCAAGCAGGAGACTGCCGACGAGGCCTTCAAGAAGGGCGTGGAGATGACCATGAACCAGCTGCGTGAGGTGCTCAAGAAGCTGGGCGTGGAGGAAATCCCCGCGCTGGGCGAGACCTTTGACCCCAACGTCCACAACGCGGTGATGCACGTGGAGGATGAATCCGCCGGTGAAAACACCGTCGTTGAGGTATTCCAGACCGGCTTCAAGTCCGGCGACAAGGTGGTCCGGTTTGCCATGGTAAAAGTGGCGAATTAAAAAATTACCACCCATCCCTATTGTTAAAAAATAATTTCGATATATTGGAGGAAAAGCATTATGTCTAAGATTATTGGTATCGACCTCGGTACAACCAACAGCTGTGTTGCCGTCATGGAGGGCGGCGACGCCGTCGTCATCCCCAACGCGGAAGGAAACCGCACCACCCCCTCTGTCGTCGCCTTCTCCAAGGACGGCGAGCGTATGGTGGGCCAGGTGGCCAAGCGTCAGGCCATCACCAACCCCGACCGCACCGTTATCTCCATCAAGCGCGAGATGGGCAGCGACTATAAGGTGAGCATCGACGGCAAGAAGTACACCCCCCAGGAGATCAGCGCCATGATCCTTCAGAAGCTGAAGGCGGACGCCGAGGCCTATCTGGGCGAGACCGTCACCGAGGCGGTCATCACCGTCCCCGCCTACTTCACCGACTCCCAGCGCCAGGCCCGAGCCCACCGCCGCCGCTCTGGCCTACGGCGTGGACAAGGAGACCGCCCAGAAGGTCATGGTCTACGACCTGGGCGGCGGCACCTTCGATGTGTCCATCCTGGACATCGACGACGGCGTCATCGAGGTTCTGGCCACCGCCGGCAACAACCGTCTGGGCGGCGACGACTTCGACAAGTGCATCATGGACTGGATGGCCGCCGAGTTCAAGAAGACCGAGGGCGTGGACCTGACCGGCGACAAGGTGGCCATGCAGCGCCTGAAGGAGGCCGCCGAGAAGGCCAAGATTGAGCTGTCCGGCGTCACCTCCACCGCCATCAACCTGCCCTATATCACCGCCGACGCCACCGGCCCCAAGCATCTGGACCTGACCCTGACCCGGGCCAAGTTCGACCAGCTGACCGCTCACCTGGTGGAGGCCACTGCCGGCCCCGTCCGTCAGGCCATGAGCGACGCCGGCCTCACCGGCAGCGACATCTCCAAGGTCCTGATGGTGGGCGGCTCCAGCCGTATCCCCGCCGTGCAGGACATGGTCAAGAAGCTCACCGGCAAGGACGGCTTCAAGGGCATCAACCCCGACGAGTGCGTGGCCATGGGCGCTGCCATCCAGGGCGGCGTTCTGGTGGGCGACGTGAAGGGCCTGCTGCTGCTGGACGTCACCCCCCTGTCCCTGGGCATTGAGACCATGGGCGGCGTGATGACCAAGCTCATCGAGCGCAACACCACCATCCCCGCCAAGAAGAGCCAGATCTTCACCACCGCCGCCGACAACCAGACCTCCGTTGAGGTCCACGTCCTCCAGGGCGAGCGTGAGATGGCCCAGTACAACAAGACCCTGGGCCGCTTCAACCTGGACGGCATCGCCCCCGCCCGCCGCGGCGTGCCTCAGATCGAGGTCACCTTCGACATCGACGCCAACGGCATCGTCAACGTGTCCGCCAAGGACCTGGGCACCGGCAAGGAGCAGCACATCACCATCACCTCCTCCACCAACATGTCCAAGGAGGACATCGACAAGGCCGTCCGTGAGGCCGAGCAGTTCGCCGCCGAGGACGCCAAGCGCAAGGAAGAAGTTGACGTGCGCAACCAGGGCGACCAGATGGTGTACCAGACCGAGAAGGTCATGGAGGACCTGAAGGATAAGCTGTCCGCCGAGGACAAGAACACCCTGGACGCCGCCCTGAACAAGCTGAAGGACGCCCTGAAGGGCACCGACACCCAGGCCATCAAGACCGCCACCGAGGAGCTGGGCAAGGCCTTCTACCCCATCAGCGAGAAGCTGTACAGCCAGGCCGGCGGCCAGCAGGCCGGCCCCGACATGGGAGGCGCGGGCTTTGGCGGCGCTCAGGCCGGTCAGAGCGACAACAGCGACCCCAACGTGGTGGACGCTGACTACAAGGTTGTGGACGACGACCAGAAGTAAGAAGCGCTGAGCCGTCGCGAGCAGCGGGCTAAGACGCGGAACGGAGCAAACGGACCACAGGGCCGCAAGGCCCGGAGGCCGGCTTGCGCAGTTGAAGCGGCTTAGAACCGCGTCGCGAGCAGGCGAAGCGTGACAAGTAAGAAGCGCTGAGCCGTCGCGAGCAGCGGGCTAAGACGCGGAACGGAGCGAACGGACCGCAGGGCCGCCAGGCCCGGAGGCCGGCTTGCGCAGTTGGAGCGGCTTAGAACCGCGTCGCGAGCAGGCGAAGCGTGACAAGTAAGAAGCGCTGAGCCGTCGCGAGCAGCGGGCTAAGACGCGGAACGGAGCAAACGGACCGCAGGGCCGCCAGGCCCGGAGGCCGGCTTGCGCAGTTGGAGCGGCTTAGAACCGCGTCGCGAGCAGGCGAAGCGTGACGGACGAGATTCATAGGAAATGAGGCGGGGGCTTGTCCCCCGCCGTTTCCCGCGTAAAGAGGTGAACTCCCATGCCAGATCAGAAACGGGATTATTATGAGGTCCTGGGCGTGTCCAAGGGCGCGTTAGACGACGAGATTAAGAAGGCCTACCGCAAGCTGGCCAAGCAGTACCACCCGGACCTGAACCCCGGCGACAAGACTGCCGAGGCCAAATTCAAGGAGGTCAACGAGGCCTATGAGGTGCTCTCCGACAAGGAGAAGCGGGCCAAGTACGACCAGTTCGGCCATGCCGGCGTTGATCCCAACTTCGGCGCGGGGGCCGGCGGCCCCTTCGGCGGGTTCGGCGGCGCAGACTTCGGTGACATCGACCTGGGCGACATTTTCGGCTCCTTCTTCGGCGGCGGGTTCGGCGGCAGCTCCTCCGGCGCCCGGCGCAACGGTCCCATGAAGGGCGATACCCTGCGCGCCGGCGTCACCATCACCTTCGAGGAGGCAGCCTTCGGCTGCGAGAAGGAGATTGTCCTCAATCGGGAGGAGACCTGCGACACCTGCCATGGATCCGGCTGCGAGCCGGGCACCACCGCCGAAATCTGCCCCAACTGCCGGGGCACCGGCACCGTCCGCATCCAGCGGGGCGGCGGGGCCTTTACCTTCGCCACCACCGCCGCCTGCCCCAAGTGCGGCGGCTCGGGCAAGATTATTCACCAGCCCTGCAAGGCCTGCAGCGGCTCCGGCTCGGTGCGCAAGCAGCGGAAAATCACCGTCAAGATCCCCGCCGGCATCGACAACGGCCAGGCCGTGTCCCTGCGGGGCCAGGGCGGCGCGGGCCGCAACGGCGGGCCCGCCGGCGACCTGATCATCAGCGTCACCGTCCGCCCCCACGCCTTCTTCCGGCGGGACGGAACGTCGGTCTATCTGGAGCAGCCGGTGTCCTTCCTCCAGGCCACCCTGGGCGCGGAGCTGGAGATCCCCACCATCGACGGCAGGGTGAAGTGGACCCTGCCCGAGGGCACCCAGCCGGGCACCACCTTCCGCCTGCGTGGCAAGGGCATTCCCTCCATCAACGGCAGAGGCCGGGGCGACCAGTTCGTCACGGTCCAGGTCCAGGTTCCCAGGAATCTGAACCGGGAGCAGAAGGAGGCGCTGCACGCCTATGGCCAAGCCATGGGCGAGATTCCAGCGGACCATGAGGACGGCCTGAAAGGCTTTTTTGACAAGAAGCGCAAAAAGAAATAAGCGGCAGGCTTTAAAAAATAGTGGATGGACTTTGGTCCGTCCACTGTTTTTTTGCCCGGAACTATGGTAGAATACCCCTGTATGTCCCACGGCGGGAATGTGCTTCCCCCGCCTATTCTGTCTCCGGAGGTCTGCCGCGATGAACCTCATGCAGTATATCACCCCCACGCTGGTGTTTCCCATCGTGGTCCTGGCGGCCATGTTCTGTCTGCTGAGCTACTACCGCCACGCCATGTCCCCCAGGGAAGGCACCCTGGAGTGGGTGACCATGGCCAGCGCCGCCCCCCGCCCCCTGTCCTTCCCCCGCCGCCGGTTCCCCATGCGGCGCAAGGACGCGCTGCCTCTGCTGCTGCTGACGGCGGTGTACGCCTTCACCGCCTTCTGGAATCTGGGCTCCTTCACCAATCCCCAGTCCTTCTGCCAGCTCTCCGCCGGGGAGACCGTCACCTTCACCCTGGCCGAGCCCACGGCCATCTCCCGGGTGATGTACTACACCGGCCTCAACACCGGCAGCTACACCCTGGAGGCCAGCCCGGACGGCGAGACCTGGTACACCCTGCTCTCCTATGAGGACGAGGCCAACGACGTCTCCGGCCTTGTCTGGCGCGAGAACGGGGACGGCTCCACCCTGCCCGCCGGACTGGACACCGCCAACACCTCCGCCGCCCTCCATCAGAAGTACTCCGACCTGTTCAAGTGGATCGACAACGACCTGCTCCGCACCGGCGAGGGCCCCGACCCCCTGTCCCTGGAGGTGCGGATGTTCCGCCTCACCGGCAATCCGGACAGCGGCGACGCGTGGCTGGAGCTGGGGGAGCTGGCCCTGTACGACGCCGACGGGGCTCGCATCACCCTCCGCGACATCTCCTACACCGGCGAGGGGGCCTCTCCCCTGTTCGACGAGGGGGAGACTGTGCCCGCCATGCCCACCTGGTACAACTCCTCCTATTTCGATGAGATCTACCACCCCCGCACCGCCTACGAGCACATCCGGGGCATCTACCCCTACGAGATCTCCCACCCGCCCCTGGGCAAGCTGATCATCGGCCTGGGCATCCGCATGTTCGGCCTGACCCCCTTCGGCTGGCGGTTCATGGGTACCCTCTTCGGCGTGCTGATGGTCCCCCTGCTCTATGTGTTCCTGAAAAACCTCTTCGGCAAGACGGTTGTGGCCTTCTGCGGCACCGCCCTCTTTGCCTTTGACTTCATGCACCTGACCCAGACCCGCATCGCCACCATCGACACCTACGGCGTGTTCTTCATCCTGGCCATGTACTACTTCATGTACCGGTACCTGACCCTGCCCGCCGGCACCCCCTTCCGCAAGGGGGCACTGCCCCTGTTCCTGTCCGGCCTCATGTGGGGCATCGGCGCGGCCAGCAAGTGGACGGTGATCTACGGCGCGGTGGGCCTGGCCCTGCTCTACTTCATCGGGCTGTACTTCAAGTGGCGGGACTGGCCCCAGGAAGAGGACGCTCCCCGGTTCGCCCCCTGGCTGGTCAAGACCCTGCTGTTCTCCGTGCTGTGCTTCGTGCTCATCCCGGCGGTCATCTATACCGCATCCTACCTGCCCTATGCCGCCGCCAAGGGGGACACCAGCCTGGAAAATCTCATCAAGGTCATGTGGGACAACCAGGTCTACATGCTCACCTACCACGAGGGCGTCCACACCCCCCACCCCTACTCCTCCCGCTGGTACCAGTGGATTGTGGACGGCCGTCCCATCCTCTATTATCTGGACAACAAGAGCGGGGCGGCCCAGGGGCTCAAGTGTGCCTTCGGCGCCTTCTCCAACCCCATCGTGTGTTGGGGCGGCCTGCTGGCTATGATCGCCTGCGCCGCCCAGTCCTTCCGCCGGTTCCGGTCCAAGATACTCTTCTTCCTCCTGTCCGGTCTGGTGGCCGCCGGCGCGGTCATCGGCGTGGACGGGGTCCTCAGCGCCGAGCTGGACAATCTTGTCCGGCTGCGCAACCTGTGCCTGCTGGCGGGCGGCGTGCTCATCTACTGGATTCTGGGCTATCTGGCCAGCAAGTCCTTCCCCCGCTATTCCTCCAAGGCCATGTTCATCCTCATCGGCTACCTGTCCCAGCTGGTGCCCTGGATGTTCATCGGACGCATCACCTTCGCCTATCACTACTTCCCCTCCATCCTCTTCCTGGTGCTGGCCCTGGCCTATGTGTTCAATGACCTGGTGGGCCGCAGAGCGCCCGGCTGGCGGGTGGCGGTCTACGGCACCACCGGCGGCGCCGTGGCCCTGTACTCCGCCTTCTACCCCGTGCTGGTGGGCATCATGGTGCCCACCTGGTACACCACCAACTTCCTGCGCTGGATTCCCGGCGCGTGGCCCTTCTGAGGAGGTGCGCTGTGTTCCTCTCCGACTACCACTCCCACAGTCTGGTATCCTTTGACGGAGAATTTCCCATGGCCCACATGGCCCAGGCCGCCATGGATGCGGGGCTCAATGAGCTGTGTATCACCGACCACTGCGACTTTCTGGACCAGGACGGCGTCCCCGTCCGCACCTACGACTGGGCCAAGGCGCTGGATCAGTTTGAGGAGGCGGAGTTCTTCCATCACCGGGATGATTTCAGCCTTCGTCTGGGCCTGGAGTTTGGTATGCCCTATCTGGACCCACCAGCGGCGGAGCGCATCTGTTCCCAGCCCCTGCTGGACTTTGTGCTGGGCTCGGTTCACAACCTGTCTCCGGAGCGGGGCGGAATCGACTTCTACTTCGCCGACTACTCCACCGCAGCCGCCTGCCGGGAGGCGCTGGACGACTACTTTGCCTCCCTTTCCCTGCTGGCTGAGAGCGATTTTTACGATGTGCTGGCCCACATCATCTACCCGCTGCGGTACATGAGTCCCGCCGACGGCCCCGTCACCCTGGAGGGCTTTGAGGACCGGCTGGACGCCCTCCTCCGCATGGCCATCTGCCGGGGCAAGGGCATGGAGGTCAACACCTGGTGCGGCCGCACGGTGGCCGACTGGCTGCCCCTGCTGAAGCGGTACCGCGCCCTGGGCGGCGAGATTGTCACCGTGGGCTCTGACGCCCATGCCCCCGCCAATGTGGGCAAGGGGGTTCCCCAGGCCTTTGACCTGCTGCGGGAGGCCGGGTTCCGCTATGTGACCGTGTTCCGGCGGAGAAAGCCGGAATTTGTCCCCATTACTTAAAACGGAGGTAACGACATGATTGCACTTGGTTCCGATCACGGCGGCTTTGCGCTCAAAGAACACATCAAGGCCTATCTGGACAGCCGGGGCATTGCCTGGAAGGACTTCGGCTGCAACAGCACCGACAGCTGCGACTACCCCGACTTCGGCGCCGCCGCCGCCAGGGCGGTGGCCTCCGGCGAATGCGAGAAGGGCATTGTGGTGTGCACCACCGGCATCGGCATCTCCATCACCGCCAACAAGGTCAAGGGCATCCGCTGCGCCCTGTGCCGGGACGTGCTCTCCGCCCGGCTCACCCGCCAGCACAACAACGCCAACATGCTGGCCCTGGCCGGCGGCTTCACCGGCCCCTTTGAGGCCGAGCACATTGTCTCCGCCTTCCTGGACACGGAGTTTGAGGGCGGCCGCCATGAACGCCGGGTCAGCAAGATGATGGCCCTGGAGGATTGATTCCCGCTTACGAGCAAAAAGTCCGGCATTGCAAGAAGCAATGCCGGACTTTTTATACTCTCTTATCAGCCGCACTTGGAGTATCCGCAGTTGCGGCAGGTGACGCAGCCGCCCTCATGCTCCAGCTTGCTGCCGCACTCGGGGCAGAACTTGGCCAGCTTGGCCTCGGCGGGGGTCATGTTGGGATTGACCGGCGCCTTGGCGCGGGGCACGGGCGTTTTGACCGCTGCGGGCGCCATGGGCTGGGGCTTGCCGCCGTCGTGGGTGGCCTTGATGACCTTCTCGATGGACTTGGCGATGGCGTCAGGGCAGGAGGTGACGGGCACACCGGGCTGGCGCAGGCAGGAGGGGCAGCGGATGCCCTTGAGCTGCTGGATGATCTCCTTGGGGTCCATGCCGGAGCGGATGCCCACGCTCACCAGGCGGGCAGTGGCCTCGCTCTGGCTGGGGCAGCCGCCTGCCCGGCCGGTGTTGGTGAACACCTCGCAGATGCCGGTCTCATCGTAGTTGACGGTGATATACAGGTTGCCGCAGCCGATCTTCACCTTCTCGGTGAAGCCGCTGGTGACGGCGGGACGGGGACGGGGCAGGATGGTGCCGTAGGCGCTGGTCTTCATGACGCAGGCGGCGCCGTCGCAGCCGGCCTCCAGCACGGCGTCCACCATGGGGTCGCCGGTGGCGTCCTTCTTCTCGGCCTTGTCCTTGCCGTCGTTGACCTTGCCGATGTTGAGCACCTGCTCGTCACGGCTGCCGTCCCGGTAGATGGTGGTGCCCTTGCAGCCCAGCTTGTAGGCCAGGGTGTACACCTCGGCCACCTCTTCCTTGGTGGCGGAGTTGGGGAAGTTCACCGTCTTGCTGACGGCGTTGTCGGTGTAGGCCTGGAAGGCGGCCTGCATCTTCACGTGCCAGATGGGGGACACGTCGTGGGCGCAGACAAACACCCGCTTGATGTCCTCGGGGATGCCGTCCACATGGGCCAGGCTGCCCTGCTCCACAATCTGGCGCATCAGCGCCTCGGAATAGAGGCCCCGGGAGAGGAGCACGTTCTTGAGGATCTGGTTGGTCTCAATGAGATGGGTGTTGTCCATCACATTGCGGATATAGGCGTAGGCGAACACAGGCTCCACGCCGGAGGACACGCCCGCGATGATGGACAGGGTGCCGGTGGGGGCGATGGTGGTGACGGTGGCGTTGCGGATGGGCTTGCCGCTGCGGTAGGTGCTCTCGCCGAAGAGGGGGAAGGCGCCCCGGACCTGGGCCAGGGCCTGGCTCTCCTCGTGGCCGATGGTGTTCACCAGCTCCATGACCTCCCGGGCCATGGCCACACCCTGGTCGCTGTTGTAGGGGATGCCCATATAGAGCAGCATATCGGCAAAGCCCATGACGCCCAGGCCGATCTTCCGGGTGGAGCGGGTCATGGCGTCAATCTCGGGCAGGGGGTACTTGTTGACCTCGATGACGTTGTCCAGGAAGTGGACGGCGGTGCGGATGGTGGCGGTGAGCTTGTCCCTGTCCAGCACCCAGCGGCCGTCCTCCTCCTTCAGGTGGGTCACCAGGTTGATGGAGCCCAGGTTGCAGGCCTCGTAGGGCAGGAGGGGCTGCTCGCCGCAGGGGTTGGTGGACTCAATCTCGCCCTGCTGGGGGCAGGGGTTGTCCCGGTTGAGCCGGTCCAGGAAGATGATGCCGGGCTCGCCGGTCTGCCAGGCGGAGGAGACGATCTTCTCAAAGACCTCCCGGGCGTTGAGGGCGCCGGTGACCTTGTGGGTGGCGGGGTCCACCAGCTCGTAGCTGCCGCCGTTCTCCACGGCCTGCATGAACTTCTCGGTAATGCCCACGGAGATATTGAAGTTGGTGATCTCCTTGGTGTCATTCTTGCAGGTGATGAAATCCAGAATGTCGGGGTGGTCCACCCGGAGGATGCCCATGTTGGCGCCCCGGCGGGTGCCGCCCTGCTTCACCGCCTCGGTGGCGGCGTTAAAGACCTTCATGAAGGAGATGGGGCCGCTGGCCACGCCGCCGGTGGAGTTGACGGTGGAGCCCCGGGGCCGCAGGCGGGAGAAGGAGAAGCCGGTGCCGCCGCCGGACTTGTGGATGAGGGCGGCGTTCTTGATGGCGTCAAAAATCTCCTCCATGGAGTCCCCCACAGGGAGGACAAAGCAGGCGGACAGCTGGCCCAGAGGGCGGCCGGCGTTCATCAGGGTGGGGGAGTTGGGCAGGAAGTCCAGCCCGGTCATCATGTCGTAGAAGCGCCGGGCGGTGGCGGCCACGTCGGCCTTGGGGTCAAAGGCGGCGTCCGCCGCCGCGATGGCGTCGGCCACCCGGTGGAACAGCTCCTCCACCGTCTCGGTGGGCTCCCCCTTCTCGTCCCGAATCAGATATCGCTTCTCCAGCACGGCTCTTGCGTTCTCGGAAATCGCCATGTCGTTCTTCCTCTCTTCCGGTATTTTATGGGCCGCCGGGGCGGATCACCCGCTCCGCGGCCAAAGCAAGACCCGCCCTCACGTTGAGGCGGGTCGGATTGTTGACGCAATATATTGTATCATGGCAGGCCGTTATGTCAATATGTTGTTCTGGCCATTCCATGTAGAATTTTGGCCCGCAATCTTGTGAAAAACAGGCTATTGACTGCCCCATGCCGGGCGGGGCGCGGAATTTCGCCTTGACAGCCTTGCCTGCCTGTCATACAATTTAGGGTACCCATTGCCCCCGTTTTTCTCGTCCAGGGGGTAAAATCCGTCTCCATAAGGAGGGATGCAGGCATGCTTCATCCGGGATGCTCAGGCCGTTTTCCCTCCGGGGAGCGAATGTGAAGGGCCTCCCGCCGGAGCCGGACGGCTCCCAAAACGCAAGAGGAAGGAGACTTCACCGTGATAGAAATTCAGCATCTGCATAAGACCTTTCCCACGCCGGAGGGCGTGTTCACCGCCCTGGAGGACGTAAACCTGACCATCCGGGACGGGGATGTGTTCGGCATTGTGGGCATGAGCGGCGCGGGCAAATCCACCCTGGTGCGCTGCATCAACCTGCTGGAGCGGCCCACCTCCGGCCATGTGGTCATCGGCGGGGAGGACATGACCGCCCTCTCCCCCAAGGCCCTGCGTGAAAAGCGGCGGTCCATCAGCATGATCTTCCAGCAGTTCAACCTGCTCATGCAGCGCACCTGCCTGGACAATATCTGCTTCCCCATGGAGATCGCCGGGGTGCCCAAGGCCAAGGCCCGGCTCAGGGCCAGAGAGCTGCTGGAGACCGTGGGCCTGCCCGACAAGGCCGACGCCTACCCCGCCCAGCTCTCCGGCGGCCAGAAGCAGCGCATCGCCATCGCCCGGGCCCTGGCCAGCGATCCCAAGGTGCTCCTGTGCGACGAGGCCACCTCCGCCCTGGACCCCACCACCACCCGATCCATCCTCCGGCTGATCCAGGACATTAACAAGCGGCTGGGCATCACGGTCATTGTCATCACCCACGAGATGGCCGTGGTGGAGGAGATCTGCTCCCATGTGGCGGTGCTGGAGCACGGCCGCGTGATGGAGACCGGCACGGTGGAGGAGGTATTCTCCAACCCCAGGAGCGAGGCCGGCCGGCGGCTGGTGTTCCCCGACGGGGTGGCCCTGGACCAGTTCCCCGTGGCCAGGGTGGTGCGGGTGGTGTTCAACGGCGGCTCCTCCTACGAGCCCCTCATCGCCTCCCTGGCCATCGACTGCGGCGTGAAGGTGAACATTCTGGGCGCCGACACCCGGAACATCGACGGCAAGGCCTTCGGCTCTATGCTGCTGGGCCTGCCCCAGGACAGCGCCGAGGCCGCCAAGGCTATGAACTATCTGAAAAGTCAGCGTGACGTCACCGTAGAGGAGGTGCAGGACTACCATGGATAAGTTTATTTCCGATTTTACCGCCATTTTTCAGAATGACAAGATGTTCTGGACCTTTTTGGGCGGCACCTGGGAGACTCTGTACTCCACGTTTATCGCCACGGCGGTGGCCTATATTCTGGGCCTTGCACTGGGCATTGCCCTCACTGTGGGAGAGGAAAACGGCATCCATCCCCTTCCCCGCCCTCTGATGAAGGTACTCAATGTCGTCATCAACATTCTTCGCTCCATGCCCTTCCTGCTGCTGATGATTCTCTGTCTGCCTCTGAGCGGCCTGCTGGTGGGTACCGAGATCGGAACCGCAGCCTCCATCCCGCCCCTGATCATCGCCGCAGCGCCCTTTGTGGCCCGGCTGGTGGAGACCTCTTTCCGCGAGGTGGATCGGGGTGTGCTGGAGGCCGCCCAGTCCATGGGCTGCTCCACCTTTCAGATTATCTGGAAGGTCATTCTCCCTGAGAGCAGGCCCTCCCTCATCGCCGGTTTCGCCACCGCTTTTATCACCATCCTGGGCTACGGCGCTATGGCCGGCTTTATCGGCGGCGGCGGTCTGGGAATGATCGCCACCACCTACGGCTACAATCGCTACAACGACGCCGTCATGCTGGTGGCTGTGGTGATCATTGTGATTCTGGTGCAGATTTTCCAGTCTCTGGGCACCCGTCTCTCTATCCGCAGCGACAAGCGTATCACCCGTATCAGCCGTCAGAAGAAGAGCAAGAGCAAATAAACCCGTATTCTGTGTATTCCGGCAGGCCGCCCTGTGAGGGCGGCCTGCCTTGTTTTGTTTTTCACAAAGTTTGGACATTTTTCAAGTGAATCCCCGCTTTTTCTCTTCTTCCTCCGGCTTGTCCAAACGTTTTCGCCGCTCTTTTGTGCAAATTACACAATTGACTTTCCCGCCGGGGCGGTATACACTAGTCCCAAGTTCCAAGACAACTGAACAGGCTTACCCAAAGGCAAGGAAGAGAAGAGTAAGCTGGGAGATACGTCACAGAGAGCCCGGATTGGTGGAAACGGGTACGGAAGGCCTGGCCGAACATGGTCTCGGAGCCGCGCACCGAGTGTATCTGCATTAGGCTGCGACGGGAGCGCCCGTAACAGCGCAGGAGTATCGGAGTTTCTCCCGTACTTCATAAGGCCCGTATCCGTGAGGAGCGGGTGAAGCAAGGTGGTACCACGAAGCCAAAGGCTCTCGTCCTTGATGATGCATCAAGGGCGTTTTTTTGTACCCAAAACGGCAAAAATCGCCTTCAACCGATGTCGGCTGCTCCGGCGGTACCCCGGAACAGTTTACATAACCCTAATCAATCCAACAGAAAAGGAGAAATACATTATGAAGAAGCTCACCTCTCTGCTCCTCACCGGCGTGCTGGCTCTGGGCCTGCTGGCCGGCTGTTCCACCTCCACCGGCGGCGACACCGGCACCCCCCAGTCCTCCTCCCCCGCCCAGCCCTCTGCGTCCAGCTCCCTGGAGGGCACCACCATCACCGTGGCCGCCTCCCCCACGCCCCACGCCATGATTCTGGAGGTCGCCAAGGAGGTCCTGGCCGAGCAGGGCATTACCCTCAAGATCATGGAGTTCACCGACTACATCGTGCCCAACACCGCCACCGAAGAGGGCGAGGTGGACGCCAACTACTTCCAGCATATCACCTACCTGAACAACTTCAACGAGGAGCAGGGCACCCACCTGGTGAGTGTGGCTGAGATCCACTACGAGCCCTTCGGCATCTACGCCGGTACCACCGCCTCCCTGGCTGACCTGCCCGACGGCGCCCAGATCGGCGTGCCCAACGACCCCACCAACGAGGGCCGCGCACTGCTCCTGCTCCAGCAGGAGGGTCTCATCACCCTGAAGGAGGGCGTGAGCCTGACCCCCACCAAGCTGGATATCGAGGAAAACCCCCACAACTATGACATTGTGGAGATGGACGCCGCCCAGCTGCCCCGCTCCCTGGGCAGCCTGAACCTGGCCGTCATCAACGGCAACTACGCCCTTCAGGCCGACCTGAACGCCGCCGATGCTCTGGCCGTTGAGGCCGCCGACGGCGAGGCCGCCCAGGCCTATGTGAACGTGCTGGCCGTCAAGGAGGGCCGTGAGAACGACCCCGCCATCCAGGCTCTGGTGGCCGCTCTCCAGTCCGACGAGGTCAAGGCCTTCATGGAGGAGACCTGGCCCGGCGCCGTGGTGCCCATGTTCTAATGGTTGACAACCCGCTGTCTCTCTGCTAAAATAATGGAAAATGTCCCGGCAGGGCCGGGACATTTTCCTGATTTAATTTCATAGTATTCATACTGAATAAGGAGGAAATAAAATGAAGATCGCCCACTCCCTTGTGGACCTCATCGGCAACACCCCCCTGCTCCGCCTGGAGCGGTACGAATCCGCCAACCACCTGTCCGCCGCCCTGCTGGCCAAGCTGGAGTGCTTCAATCCCCTTTCCTCCGCCAAGGACCGGGCCGCCAAGTACATGATTGAGGACGCGGAGGCCAAGGGTCTGCTCAAGCCGGGCACCGTTATCGTGGAGCCCACCAGCGGCAACACCGGCGTGGGCCTGAGCTATATCGCCGCCATCAAGGGCTATCAGGTCATCCTCACCATGCCCGAGACCATGAGCCTGGAGCGGCGCACCCTGCTCTCCGCACTGGGTGCAAAGCTGGAGCTGACCCCCGGCGCCCAGGGCATGAAGGGCGCCATCGCCAAGGCGGAGGAGCTGCTGCGCACCCTGCCCTCCGCCTGGATGCCCGGCCAGTTCGACAACCCGGCCAACGCCACCGCCCACTACGAGACCACCGGCCCCGAGATCTGGCGGGACACCGACGGCAAGGTGGATGTGCTGGTGGCGGGTGTGGGCTCCGGCGGCACCGTCACCGGCGCCGGCCGCTACCTGAAGGAGCAGAACCCCAACATTGAGGTCATCGCCGTGGAGCCCGCCGAGTCCCCGGTGCTCTCCGGCGGTCAGGCCGGCCCCCACAAAATTCAGGGCATCGGCGCGGGCTTTGTGCCCGCTGTGCTGGACCGCTCCGTGGTGGACCGGGTCATCCCCGTCCCCGGTGAAGACGCCTTTGCTGCCAGCCGGGCTCTGGCCCAGACCGAGGGCGTACTGGCGGGCATCTCCTCCGGCGCGGCCCTGTCCGCCGCCGCTTCCCTGGCCAGGGAGGAGGCCTACCGGGGCAAAACCATCGTGGCGGTGCTCCCCGACACCGGCGAGCGCTACCTGTCCACCGGTCTGTTCCAGAAGAGCGAATAAACCGCCATGGCTGTTTGCATTATGTTCTAAAACATCCATTCATGTTCCTTTGTTATACCACCAGACAGACACATCACGACCCGATATCCTACCTCTTCTCGATTGATATAAAATTCATAACGCTTCAAGGCATCGCTCCCCTTCGGATAGACAAAAAGAACCAGACATTCCGGCTCCTCCTCTCCAAAGAGCTGGAAGGAAAACGCCTGCGGCTCGGATTCCACCGCGGCCTGCGGATCCCAGTCGGAGGGGAGGGGCGGATAAGGCTCAGCGAAGCGATAGTAGTGGTCAATTCTGGTTCCGTGCTGGGCGTAAATGGTCAGGACATTGCCTTCCCTGTCAAAAGTACAGTTCAGGGGGAGATGGCCCCCCGCGCGCTTCCAGTCGTGGTATGCGTCGGTGGCGGTTACAACGGTAAACACAAGGACGGGGAAGAGCAGGAGGAGAAAGAGCTTCCTGCGCTCCGCCGGAATGGCCCGCAGCTTTTGAAGGAGCGATAGCGCCCCGGCGCGTATCCGTTTCATAGCAACCTCCTTTTATAGGTACAAAGGGCCGTTCTCTGTTCTAATTGTATCACAAAAATATACATTTAAAAAGTATATAAAGATAAATGGCGTGGCCCGCCGGAAATCCGGCGGGCCGCCTGTTTTCCCTTATTCCGCCCTCAGCTGCGCCCGAATCAGTTCAGGCAGGGCGTCTCGGTTGCCCTCTGTGACCGTGATAAGCTCCACATTGAGGTGGTCGGCGATGGCCCTGGTCCACCCGGGGAAGCCCTCCCGCACCACGCCCAGCACCGGCGTGTCCCCCTCCAGCTTCTCCAGAATGGCCCGCTGGAAGGCCAGGGCGTCCCGCTCCAGGCGGCCACACTCGTCCATCACCCACAGCGCGGGCGTCCCGGTCAGGCAGGCGGTGCCCAGCGTGTCAAACCGGCCGGGGATGGGCTGAGGCGCGCAGCCATTGAAGAACTTCACCACCGCGTGGTCGGAGTCGTACCGGGCAGACTCCGACGCGCTCCACAGGTAGAGCAGCCGCTCCGGACAGGCCCGGTCGGGCCCAAAGCCGGTACGGAAGCCTCCCACCCCCCCGTTCCACGCCTCCAGCACCCGGGTGACGACCGTACTCTTGCCGCACTGGACGGCGCCGGTTAAAAAGACGTGCTTCATGCAAACCTCCAAAAACATTGACAACAAACCGCAAAAATAGTATGCTGTTTGACAGCAGACCGGCGGGACGCCTCGGTCCCGCCGTCTCTCCTGTGGTATCATACGCCATTTTTTCCCACAATTCAATATTCTCCGAGCCCCCGCGCCTAAGGCTCTGCTATGGCGCCCGGGCCGTGGACGCCGCCACGGCGTCTGTTCAGGGTCTGTGCCGGAAACGGACAGGCCTTCCGTGTTTGAGAAGGAGAGGCTCCATCTGCTGTGCCGTAGTCTGTGCGGCATGGCTGGGCTGTTGTCGCCTCCGCCTTTTGCGGGGGCGATTTTGTTTTACCGCTGGCAATTACACAGAGAGGAGACCTGTCCATGCAGTCCGTTTCCCCCCACGGGGCACGCAAAAAAGTCCTTGTCATCCTGGTGCTGCTGGTTCTGCTGGTGTGCACCGCCGTCCTGTCCTTCGGCCTGGGCCGATACCCCATCACCCCCGCTGAGCTGGGAGGTATCGTGCTCTCCCGCTTCTTCCCCATTGAGCAGTTCTGGGCCGACACCATGGTGAACGTGTTCTTCAACGTCCGTCTGCCCCGCATCATCATGGCCTGTCTGGTGGGCTGCTGTCTGTCCGCCGCCGGCTGCGCCTATCAGGGCATCTTCCAGAACCCCATGGCCTCCCCCGATATTCTGGGCGCCACCAAAGGTTCCGCCTTCGGCGCCTCCCTGGCCATCATCGCCGGGTTCGGCGCACAACTGACCATGCTGATGGCCTTCGGCTTCGGCATTCTGACCGTGGTGCTGGTGTGGCTGGTGAGCAGCCGCGCCAAGGGCAAGCGGGTCATGAGCCTGATTCTGGCCGGTATCGTCATCAGCTCCCTCTTTGAGGCGGGCACCTCCTACATCAAGCTGGTGGCCGACCCCAACGAGGCCCTGCCCAAGATCACCTACTGGCTCATGGGCAGCCTGTCCGGCACCACCCGGGACAAGGTGTCCTTTGTGTTCCTGCCCATGCTGATTGGGCTGGTCATCCTGTTTGTGCTTCGGTGGCAGCTGGGTGTGCTCACCATGGGCGACGAGGAGGCCCGCACCATGGGCGTCAACGCCAAGGTGGTGCGGCCGGTGATTATCCTGGCCTCCACCCTCATCACCGCCGCGGCTGTGTCGGTGTGCGGTGCCATCGGCTGGGTGGGTCTGGTGATCCCCCACCTGTGCCGCCGCCTGGTAGGCAGCAACACCCGGTACCTCATGCCCGCCTCCATGGTGGCAGGGGCACTGTTCCTGCTGATTGTGGACAACATCTCCCGCAACCTCTACGCCACTGAGCTGCCCATCGGCATCCTCACCGCCTTTGTGGGCGCGCCCTTCTTCCTCTATCTGATGATGAAGGGAGGCGATGTGACGTGAGTATTGAAGTCAAACACCTCTCCTTCTCCTACGGAAACCGCCAGGTACTCAAGGACGTCAGCTTCTCTGTGGACAGGGGCCGGCTTCTCTCGGTGCTGGGCCCCAACGGCGTGGGTAAGAGCACCCTGTTCCGCTGCATCCTGGGCCTGCTCCACGGTTTCCAGGGAGAGATCACCGTGGACGGCGCGGTGGTCAGCAGCCTGGGCGCCCGGGAGCTGGCCCGCAAGGTGGCCTACATCCCCCAGTCCAACTACCCCGCCTTCCAGTACAGCGTGTTCGACATGGTCCTCATGGGCACCACGGCCCAGAGCAGGGGCTTCTCTCCCCCCGGTCCCAAGCAGGAGGCCGCCGCCCTGGAGGCTCTGGAGCGGCTGGACATCGGCCATCTGGCCGATCGGAGCTACACCCGCCTGTCCGGCGGCGAGCGGCAGCTGGTGCTCATCGCCCGTGCCCTGGCCCAGCAGTCCACCGTGCTGCTGATGGACGAGCCCACCGCCAACCTGGACTACGGCAACCAGATCCGGGTGCTCACCAAGGTGCGGGCCCTGGCCGACGCGGGGTACACCATCGTCCAGTCCACCCACAACCCGGAGCAGTCCTACCTCTTCTCCCACCAGATCCTGGCCATGAAGGACGGCCAGGTCTTGGCCCACGGCGCCCCCGGTGAGGTGATGAACGAGGACCTGATCAAGGCCCTCTACGGCATCGACGCCGAGGTGGTGCCCCTGCGGGACGGGCGGATGCGGGTGTGCATCCCCCGTGACCTTCCCACGTTTTCCCCCTGCGAGCAGGTGGAATATAACCCGGTCTCTTCAAATCAGTAAGGAGGATTGTTATGAAACAGAAAGCCCTGTCTCTTCTGCTGGCTCTGGCCATGATGCTCTCTCTGGCCGCCTGCACCCAGACCACCCCCAGCGCCAGCCCGTCGGCCCCCGGCTCTCCCGAGCCCTCCGTCTCCCAGACCCCCTCGGCCCAGCCCAGTGACGAGCCCTCTGAGGAGGGCGCCGCCGGCACCGTGGCGTTCACCGACTCCTGCGGCCGCACGGTGGAGCTCCCCGCCCAGATCGACCGCATCGCTCCCTCCGGCCCCATGGCCCAGATCGTGCTCTTCGCCCTGTGCCCCGACAAGTTCGTGGGTCTGGCCAGCGAGTGGGACCCGGGTGCCGAGCAGTTCATCGACGCCAAATACTACAATCTGCCCGCACTGGGCCAGCTCTACGGCTCCAGCGCCGGTGAGCTGAATCTGGAGACCCTGGCCGCCGCCAACCCCCAGGTGATCATCGACATCGGCCAGCCCAAGGACTCCATCGTGGAGGACATGGACGCTATCACCGAGCAGCTGGGCATCCCCGCCGTCCACATCGACGCCGACACTGCCACCATGGGCGACACCTACCGCAAGCTGGGCGAGCTGCTGGGCATGGAGGAGGAGGCCGCCGTCATCGCCGACTACTGCGACGAGATCTACGGCGAAACCGTCTCCCTGATGGAGACCATCGGCGGCGGCAAGGCCAACATTCTCTACTGTCTGGGCGACCAGGGCCTCAATGTCATTGCCCAGAACTCCTACCACGCCGAGGTCATTGACCTGATGACCAACAACCTGGCCGTGGTGGACGCCCCCTCCTCCAAGGGGACCGGCAACGAGGTGGACATGGAGCAGCTCCTGCTGTGGAACCCGGACATCATCATCTTCGCCCCCGACAGCTACTATGACCAGGTGGCCGACGACCCGGTGTGGCAGGACCTGACCGCCATCCAGAACGGCGACTACTACGAGGTGCCCTTCGGGCCCTACAACTGGATGGGCTTCCCCCCCTCCGTCAACCGCTACCTGGGCATGCTGTGGATGGGCGCCCTCCTCTACCCCGACCAGATCGACTATGACCTGTACACCGAGGTGGCCCGCTACTACGACATCTTCTACCACTGCGACCTGACCCAGGAGCAGTTCGACGCCCTCACCGCCAACTCCATCGGCAAGCTGGCGGGCTGAGTCTGTCGAAAAAGTGGCTTCCGCCACTTTTCCGAAGGAGCTCCATGAAATTTTTACCTCGATTTCTGATGAAATTGTCGGCAAAAATTTCATGAGAAGTGTCATGTTCGAGGCACATGTCCCCGAACATGACGGATTTTGACTTGATTCCTGCGGCTGCGGCCGCAGGAACTCTGCGAGGCTTCCTCTTCCGGGAGGTTTTTTCGACATACTGAGAGCTGCGGCGCAGACGCGCCGCAGCTCTTTTTGCTGGATTTATACGGTCTCTTCTGGTATGCTGGTGGTGAAGAAGAGATGCTTTTTGCGCAATGATAAGGAGGAAACCGGTATGAAACGGCTTTTCGCCCTGCTCCTGTCCCTGGCGCTCACTCTGGCGCTGGCCGCCTGCGGCCCTGCCCAGGAAACCCCCGCGCCCGGCGGCACCACGCCGCCGCCCACCGAAAGCGCACAGCCCGCCCCCTCTCCAACTGGGAGCCAGCCGCCGGAAGAGACGCCCCCCGCTGAGGTGGACGAGCCGGAGCTGCCCCTTTCAGCGGACTACGCCGGAGCGGACCTGCTCGCCCGGCCGGAGGACTACGACCTGCTGGTGCTGGACGAGAGCGAGTACCGGGTGGACGTGGCCATCACGGCCAGCGAAACCGTCACCGGCATCCAGGTGGCGTCCCTCACCCTGGAGGAGGTGGGCGAGGACGATGTCGGCTTCCGGATAGAGGCAGTTCTGGGTACCCTGGACGCCATCAAACCCGGCCGGCCCTTTGTGGTGGCCATGGCCTTCCCCGGCTCCATCCCCAACACCGCGCTCATCTTCACCGGCCCGGACGGCGCGGTCTGCTGCTGCACCATCTCCATGAGCGGCAAGGACGGCTCCCTGCTGCTCATCCCTTTTGAGCCGCTCCCGGATTAGTCCCCGTTCTCGGGGCACTTCTCCCGGTAGCGCCTGACCAGATCGGCCAGGGTGATGTTGTCCACCACGCCGTCCACCGCGTCCTGGATCTGCTGCCACACCTCCAGGGTGACGCACCGATCCGCCCGGCCGCAGCAGGCGCCGCCGGACACGCAGCTCACCGGGGCAAGGTTGCCCTCCAGCTGGCGGAGGATCTCCCCCACGGTGTACTCCTCGGGCGCACGGGTCAGCAGATAGCCGCCCCCCGCGCCCCGGACGCTGCGGACCAGGCCGCCCCGGGCCAGCTGGGTGACAATCTGCTCCAGGTATTTATCGGAGATCTCCTGCCGCTCGGCCACGTCCCGCAGGGGAACGGCGGCATCTCCCGGCTGGACGGCCAGATCCAGCATCAAACGAAGGGCATAGCGGCCCTTGGTGGAAATTTTCATGTCAGAGGCTCCTCTTCTCAGGTAGTTACAACTATATTACCACGGGTTTGGTAGGATTTCAAGCAAAAACCCCTTGACTTTAGCAACAAAACGTGTTAAAGTGACGGTATCAACAGGAGAGGAGCCCTGTTATGGCGCTGTGCTTTGGGTATGCATACGGCTATTACCGCTACTATTACCGTAGCGGTCCGTCTGCCTGCCCATAACCGGTTTGCCAGCTGGGAGCCCTCCTTCAACGGGAGAACACAGCGCGGCGGTCCGTTTTGGGCCGCCGCGTTTTTCTTTTCTGCGGCGGCGGGAGCGCCGGTACGAGAAAGGACGGAATGAATATATGGTTGTCATTTTAAAACCTGATTTTACCGCGGAGCAGCTGGAAGAGGCCATCCGAAGCATGGAGGCCGGCGGGGTCAAGGTCATGGTGTCCAAGGGCTCCGAGACCACCATCCTGGGCGCTGAGGGGGACACCAGCCGCCTGGATGAGGAGAAGCTGTCCCAGCTGCCCGGCGTGGAGCGGGTGATGCGGGTCAGCGAGCCCTTCAAGAAGGCCAACCGGAAGTTCCACCCCGACGACTCGGTCATCGACCTGGGCGGCGGCGTGACCGTGGGCGGGAACAAGCTGGCCGTCATCGCCGGCCCCTGCTCGGTGGAGAGCAAGGAGCAGATTGTGGAGGTGGCCCAGGCGGTAAAGGCCGCCGGGGCGGCGGCCCTCCGGGGCGGCGCCTACAAGCCCCGCACCTCCCCCTACGCCTTCCAGGGCATGGGGGCCCAGGGCATCGAGCTGCTGCGGGAGGCCCGGGAGGCCACCGGCCTGCCCATTGTCACCGAGCTGATGAGCGCCGACCAGATCCCCCTCTTCGAGGCCTGCGTGGACGTGATTCAGGTGGGGGCCCGGAACATGCAGAACTTTGACCTGCTCAAAAAGCTGGGCAGGGTCAGCAAGCCCATCCTGCTCAAGCGGGGCCTCAGCTCCACCATCGAGGAGTGGATCATGTCCGCCGAGTATATCCTGGCCGGCGGCAACCCCAACGTGATTCTGTGTGAGCGGGGCATCCGCACCTTTGAGACCTACACCCGCAACACCCTGGACCTGTCCGCCGTGCTGGCGGTCAAGCAGATGACCCACCTGCCCGTGGTGGTGGACCCCTCCCACGCCTGCGGCAAGGCCTGGATGGTGGAGCGGATGAGCCTGGCCGCCGTAGCCGCCGGAGCCGACGGCCTGCTCATTGAGGTCCACAATGACCCCAAGAACGCCCTGTGCGACGGCGCCCAGTCCATCACCCCCGGCCAGTTCAAGGACCTGATGGGCAAGATCGGCGGCGTGGCCGCCTGTGTGGGCCGCAGCGTGTAAAAGGAGGTCTTTCCATGTCGAAAACCATTGCCGTCATCGGCCTTGGATTAATTGGCGGCTCCATGGCCCTGGCCCTGAAGGGCTTTGAGGACTTTGAAATTGTGGGCGTGGACGTGTCGGAGCCCACTCTCCGCTTCGCCGCGGAGCACGGTGTGGGCGACCGCGTTACCGCCGACGCCAGGGAGGTTATCCCCCAGGCGGATTTGACCATCCTCTGTCTCCACCCAAAGGGCATCACCCGCTTTCTGGAGGATTACTGGAGCCTCTTCAAACCTGGCAGCCTGGTGACCGATGTGTGCGGCGTCAAGACCTCCATCATGGAGGCGGCGGAGATTCTGCCGCCGGAGGTGGACTTTATCGGCTGCCACCCCATGGCGGGCACCGAGTTCTCCGGCATCGAGCACGCCTTTGCTGAGATGTTCCAGAAATCCCACCTGATTCTCACCCCCCGGGAGAGCAGCAGTGCGGAGCACATCGCCCTGATGGAGCGGCTGGCGGACCACATCGGCTGCAGGGACGTGGTGCGCACCACCCCGGAGGAGCACGACGCCATTCTGGCCTACACCAGCCAGATGATGCACATCATCGCCGTCTCGGTGTGCGACGACCCCATGCTCTTCACCTGCAAGGGCTTTGAGGGCAGCTCCTTCCGGGGCTGCACCCGGGTGGCCGCTCTGGACGTGGGGCTGTGGACCCAGCTCTTCTCCATGAACACCCCCGCCCTGCTCACCGCCCTGGATCGGCTGGAGGAGAACCTCCACGCCTACCGGGAGGCCATCGCCTCGGGGGACACCAAGCTGCTCTCCGAAAAGCTGGCCTTCTCCGCCGGCCGCAAGCGCAAGATGAACCTGGAAGGTCCCGACCTGCTCAGCCTGGACTAAATATCAGCGGCGCATCCCGGATATGGGATGCGCCGCTTGTTTTTACTCTTTTTCCGGCAGGAAAAAGAAGTCCTCCAGCCGGTTGTCACGGTCCTCAAAAATCTCGTTGTACTGGAGCATCTGGTAGTCCAGCAGACCCTCCTGCGCCGCCTGGCTCATGTCCGTGGTCTGCTCGTGCCAGGTGCCGTCGGTGTCCTGATAGCCCACCGCGTTCACCGCCGGCACCGTCTCCCGCAGCTGGCTGAGGAAGGTCTGATAGCCGGTCTTGGGCAGGTTGGCCGCGTCCATCAGCAGCCCGGACAGGTAGTTGAGGGACAGCTTCACATCCTGCTGCTCCTCAATATCGTAGTTGGCCCAGATGAGGAAGGGCGCCTCCTGCTTCTTCTGGGCCTCCTCCACGGTGGGGTCGCTGCCCAGCAGGTCGGTGTAGAAATTGGTAGCCACCTGGGGCTGGTGGTCGCCGAACATCAGAATCATGGTGGGCTCCTCCACCTGGGAGAAGTAATTGATGAGATACTCAAAGGCCTTGTCGCTCTGGTAAATCAGGTTTAAGTACTGGTTCACCGTATTGTACTTGCCCTCCATCTCCCCGGTGAGCCAAACCTCCTTGGGCAGGTTGGTCCACGCGCCCGAGTAGGCGCTGTGGTTCTGCATGGTCACGTTGAAGATGAAGAGAGGCTCCCCCTCCTCCTTCTCCTCGTAGATGCGGATCAGGTTCTCATAGTCGGTCTGGTCGGAGATATAGCTCCGGATATAGGTGGGATTCTCAAAGTCGCTCTGGAACAGCCAGCGGTCGAAGCCGAAGGCCTGGTACACGGGAATCCGGTTCCAGCCGGAGGAGTAGTAGGGATGCATGGCCACGCACTCATAGCCCAGGGCGCTCATCTGGGCCACCATGGACTCGGAGCCCTCCTTTACATAGAGGTGGTAGGGCACCGTACCCGCCGGGAGGAAGGCGGTGGTGTTGCCGGTGAGGAACTCATACTCCGAGTTGGCGGTGGTGCCGCCGAACACGGAGGAGTAGGCCGTACCCCGGATGGTGTTCTCCGTCAGGGAACGGAAAAAGGGCATGGGGTCCTGATTGGTCTCCAGGTCAAAGGTGCCGGTCAGGTCGGAGAAGGACTCGTTCATGATGACAATCACGTTGACCGGCTGCACCCCGTCGTCCCCTGTGCCCGACACGGGCACAGAGTCCTCCTCCACTCCGGCGACGATTTCGGCCAGGGCCTCCTGGGAGTAGCCCTCCGGCTCGGACACGGAGGAGTACCGCAGGCACACGGAGAAGTTGAGCACAAAACCGTTGCCCCGGGTGGTCCACATGGAGGGCTCAATGCCCACGGCGGACAGGAAGCTGGTGCCGAAGAACACCACCAGGAAGGCTGCGCAGATGGCAGTCACCGGCACAGCGGAGCGGAGACGGAGTCTGGCGCGTTCCTTCTGCCTGGGCAGGGTGAGCAGCAGGAGCAGGAAGAGGGCCAGGGCCAGGCCGGTGAGTGCCTGCTTGGTGTCAAAGGCGTAGTTGTAGTTTCCCGCTACGTTGACGGCAGTGCCCAGGGTGAGCAGGTCGCCCGGGAAGATGGTGCGGCCCCGGAAGGCGATGACGTAGTGGTTGGCCATGCCGATGACCCAGAACAGGGAGGTGGAGATGCCGCAGGACAGGTTCCGCCGCCCCACGATGAGCCAGACAACCAGGGCGATGATGTAGTAAAAGGCCAGGTTCAGGGCCACCTGGAGGGTGGAAAAGCTGGTGAAGGGGTTGTTCCAGTTGAGGATCTCCACCAGGGAGTACCCCACCACCGGACCGACGGCCCAGAACAGCCGGGACAGCCACAGCGCCCCCCGTCCCTCCAGCTTGAAGCGCACCGGGATGGGCAAGGCCAGACCGAGGGCCCACAGCAGACTCTCCCACCAGGGGAAGCCGGACATCAGCAATCCCGTCAGCACGCCCGCAAACACCAGCGCCGACGCGATCAGGCCCCAGCGCCGTATCTCCACCCACTTTTTCCCGGTATGAACCGGCAATTTTGTCTCTGTCTTCATGGTATTTCTCTTACCTCGCACGCAAATACGTCCTGTGGAACAAAAAGCGGCCGCGCCGGATGAGCCGGCGCGGCATATTGAGCGATATCCTTACCGTTGCTTCAGGATCTTACACGGATTTTACCGAAAGCGCAAGGAAAAAACACAAAAGATTTTATGAAGTTTCTGCCGTTTCAGGTAACCTGAAAGATCCACTGCTCCCGGATGAGGGCATCCCGCATCTCCCGGTCAGGGGAGAAGATGAGGATTCCCGTGCCGCCGCCGGGCAGACGGTAGAGCAGGTAGCGCTTGCTTCTGGGGTCCAGGAACAGGTAGGCACGTACGGTCCGGCTGGCCTGCCGGGCGGAGAGCTGGCCGGGGAGATAGACGCCGTAGGCCAAGATGTCCTCGGTGTCGATGATCTCCAACACAGGGGGATTGTCCCCGCTGCCCTGGGAGACAATGAGGCGGCTGCCGTCGTACTCATAGGTGTAGACCGCGCTGAAGTAGGGCACCGCCATCACCACCGCCAGGCAGAAGGGCAGCAGCATCAGCTGGTGATAGCCCATGGTTCTGGCCAGGGCCAGCAAGGCCAGGGCGCAGCAGGCGCACAGCACCCCGTAGCGCACCAGCGCGTATTTCCGGCACAGCCGCTGCTTCCGATACATGTGCACCCCTCCTCCCTGCAAACAGGCCTTCTATTGATATAGACGTTTGGCAGAGCGGATTTGTTACACAATTACGCAAAATTTTTTAAAAAATTTTCCACAGCTTAATATAGAACGATTTTCAATATATTTCTCTGCCATGCGCTTGACCTTTCACCTGGTGAAAGGTGTATGATCCTTCTACCGGCGGCAAATTCTTAATCCTTTTTTCATTTGACAGCACAGCAGGCCGGTGGGATAATTTCTTTGAGGCTCAGGGAAAGAGCCGGGAAAGGATGAACGCAGCTATGTGGAAAAAACGACTGAGCGCCCTTGCGCTGACCGCAGTTATGGCTGTCAGCATCTCCGCGCCCGCACTGGCCGCCGAGACGGAGGCTCCCGCCACCCGGGATGAGTCCGCCGCCATGGCCGCACAGTATGCCGCCCAGTACGGCGGCGCCGTCAGCGTGCAGTATGCCGTGTGGCAGGATGGGGAGATTACCATCTCCGGCCATGCCGGTGTGTACTCCAAGTCGGAGAACCGGGTTCTGCTGGACACCGACCTGTACGGCATCGGCTCGGTGAGCAAGATGTATGTGACTGCCGCCGTTATGCAGCTGGCGGAGCAGGGCAAGATCAACCTGGACGCGCCGGTGACCAAGTATCTGCCCGAGTTCAAGATGGCCGACGAGCGTTACAAGGACATCACGGTCCGCATGCTGCTCAACCACTCCTCCGGTCTGATGAGCGCCACCCACAACATGCTGCTCTTCGCCGATGACGACCGTTCCGCCACTGAGAACCTGCTGGAGATCCTGTCCACCCAGCGTCTGGCCGCCGACCCCGGCGCATACAGCACCTACTGCAACACCGGCTTCACCCTGGCTGAGCTGGTGGTGGAGGCGGTGAGCGGCAAGCCCTTCCCCGAGTACCTCCACGAGGCCATTCTGGCCCCCAACGGCCTGGAGAACACCTTCACCCCCCAGGACGAGTTTGACACCTCCCGCCTGGTGAAGACCTACCTGGGCGAGGACCCCCGTGCCCTGCCCCAGGACTGCCTGGGCACCGTGGGCACCGGCGGCATCTACGCCAACGCCGCCGACCTGGCCGCCTTCGGCGGTCTGCTCTGCTCGGATGAGCTGCTCACCTCCGCCTCTCTGGACGCCATGGCCGCCCCCGAGTACAGCAGCGGCATCTGGCCCGACGACGCCGACGACATCCTGTCCTTCGGCCTGGGCTGGGACAGCGTGTCCCTGGCCCCCTTCGGGTATAACGATATCCAGGCTCTGGCCAAGGGCGGCGACACCCAGTACTACCACGCCGGGCTGGTGATCATTCCCGAGCACAGCATGGCTGCGGCGGTGCTCACCTCCGGCGGCGTCTCCACTTATAATGAGATGGCCGCCGCCCGGATGCTGATTGACGCCCTGGCGGAGCAGGGCGTGGCGGTGGACGAGACCGTCCCCTCCCTGCCCCAGGCCGCCCGCAGCGAGGCCATGCCCGCCGAGGTGATGGATTACTCCGGCTACTACGCCTCCACCCTTCAGCAGTTCAAGGTGGATATCTCCGCCGACGGCGTGCTCACCCTCCAGTCTCTCACTGTGCCCAGCTCCCCCGCCCAGACCTTCTATTACTTTGACGACGGCTCCTTCCGGGACGAGACCGGCGCCGCCGCCATGGTCAAGCCGGTGGTGGAGGAGAACGGCGAGATCTACCTGTGGCAGAAGGCCTACGCCTTCCTCCCCGGCCTGACCGTGCTGCCCACCTCCAACTATGTGGCGCAGAAGGTGGAGCCCGCCCAACTCGCCGAGGATGTCCAGGCCGCCTGGGACAAGTGGAACACCACCAGCGTCCTGCCCCTGAACGAGAAGTACACCTCCCAGGTGTGGCTCTCTCTGGGCACTGCCTCCGCCGCCGAACTGCCCGAGTACATCCCCGGCTATGTGGGGGCCCAGAAGATTGTAGATTCCTGGCACAGCCAGTTCGCCGTGCAGGTCCCCGGCAACGCCGGCCGCGACGGCTCCGACATCACCATCACCGAGCAGGACGGCCACATCTGGATGGACGCCCAGGGCCTGCTCTACGCAGACGCCTCCATCGCCCAGCCCATCTACTGCGGCGCAGGCGCCTACTCCACCGTCCAGCCCGACGGCTATGCCCGGTGGTACACCGTGGGCAGCGCCGCCGGTCTGACCATCCAGGTGGAGATTGAGGGCAACGGCGGCTTCTACGTCTACGACGGCGCCGGCGCCCTGGCCGCCTCCTCGGTGGTGTGGAGCGACAGCACCGTCACCCTGCCCGAAAACGGCGTCATCGCCTTTGCCGGCGACGCCGGCACCCGGTTCCACATCTCCGTGGTGCCCGCCGCGTAAGTTCTCGCAGATACAAAAATCCGGACCGCATTACTGCGGTCCGGATTTTTTTGCACATTTTTATTTTATATTGTGGACAATTTTCTCAGTGGCTCAGCAGCCGCACCCGGAGGACCCCCACCAGGGCGCGGATCTCGTCCACCACGTCGTCCCGGATTTTGGCGTTGATGTCCACCACGGTGTAGGCGTAGTCCTTCTTGGACTTGTTGGTCATGTTCTCCACGTTCACGTTGTCGTCGGAGAGGACCTTGGTGATGGCGGCGATGGCGCCGGGGATGTTCCTGTGGATAATACACAGCCGGGCGATGCCGCTCCAGGGCTGCTCCAGGGCGGGCAGGTTCACGCTGTTGCGGATGTTGCCGTTCTCCAGGTAGTCCCGCAGCTGCCGGGCGGCCATGACGGCGCAGTTCTCCTCGCTCTCGGGGGTGGAGGCGCCCAGGTGGGGGATGGCCACCACGTTGCGTCCCTGGAGGATTCTGTTGTTGGGAAAGTCGGTGACGTAGCAGGCCACCCTGCCGCTCTCCAGGGCCTGGATCAGGTCCTCATCATTGACCAGGCCGCCCCGGGCCAGGTTGATGAGCCGCACGCCGCTCTTCATCATCTGGAGGGCGCCGGCGTCGATCATGCCCTTGGTGTCCCCGTTGAGGGGCAGGTGGAGGGTGATGTAGTCGCAGTTTTTATAGATGGTCTCCAGGTCGTTTGCCCGCTGAACCATGCGGGAGAGGGAGAGGGCCGCGTCCACGGACAGGAAGGGGTCGTAGCCCCACACGGTCATGCCCAGCTTGGTGGCGATATTGGCCACCTGGACGCCGATGGCTCCCAGACCCACCACGCCCAGGGCCTTGCCCTGGATTTCTGGGCCCACAAACTGGCTCTTGCCCTTCTCCACCGCTTTTTCTATGTCGGCCCCCGCGGCGGCCTGTTCCTTCACCCAGGCCGCGCCGCCCACCACGTTCCGGGAGGAGAGCAGCATGGCGCAGATGACCAGCTCCTTGACGGCGTTGGCGTTGGCGCCGGGGGTGTTGAACACGGCGATGCCCGCCTCGGAGCAGCGGTCGATGGGGATATTGTTGGTGCCCGCGCCCGCCCGGGCGATGGCCCGCAGATTCTCAGGGAATACGTACTCGTGCATGTCCGCCGAGCGGACCAGGATGCCGTCCTCATTCTCCACGTCGGGGCTGACGGCAAAGCGGCTCTGGTCCAGCACGGACAGGCCGGCAGGGGAAATTTTATTCAGCGCTTTGATGCGGTACATGTTTGGTTCGCCCCTTCTCAATTGTTTTTGTCGAAGGCCTTGATAAATTCACATAATTTTTCCACGCCCTCTACCGGCATGGCGTTGTAAATGGACGCCCGCATGCCGCCCGCCCACAATATGCACGCATTTTGTGGGGGCCCACGATTTTATCTGCTCGGGCGGAGTGAATCCGCCCGGCATCAAGGTTTTGCCCAAAGGGGCAAAACGCTTGGTTCCGTGGGCGTACTGCGGGCTTAGTTCGCACGCTCGAAGGCCTTAATAAAGTCGCACAGCTTCTCCACGCCCTCTACCGGCATGGCGTTGTAAATGGACGCCCGCATGCCGCCCACGGATCGGTGGCCCTTCAGGTTGGTGAAGCCGGCGGCGGTGGACTCCTTGACAAACTTGGCGTCCAGCTCGTCGCTGCCGGTGCGGAAGACCACGTTCATGTCGGAGCGGGAGTCCTTCTCCACCGCGCAGGTGAACAGCCGGGAGTTGTCGATGACGTCATAGAGCATGGACGCTTTGCCGTGCTTGATGGCCTCCATACCGGGCACGCCGCCCTGGCCCTCCAACCACTCCAGCACCAGGCCCAGCATGTAGATGCACCAGCAGGGGGGCGTGTTGTACATGGAGTCCTTGTCGATCATGGTCTTGTAGTTCATCATCAGCGGGGTGCAGGGCAGCTCATGGCCGGCCAGATCCTCCCGAACGATGGCCACGGTCAGGCCGGCGGGGGCCATGTTCTTCTGGGCGCCGGCGAAGATAATGCCGTACTTGCTCACATCCACCGGGCGGGAGAGAATGTCGGAGGACATGTCGCATACAATGGGCACGTCCCCGGTGTCGGGCACATACTGCCACTCGGTGCCGTAGATGGTGTTGTTGGCGCAGTAGTAGAAATAGCTGGCCTCAGGGTCCAGCTTCAGCTGGTCCTGGGTGGGGATGTAGGTGTGGTTCTTGTCGGCGGAGGAGGCGGCCAGGCTGATCTGGCCGTACTTCTGGGCCTCCTTGTAGGCGATATTGGAGAAGTTGCCGGTGACGGCGTAGTCGGCCTTGCCGGTCCTGCCGATCAGGTTCAGGGGCACCATGGAGAACTGACCCGAGGCGCCGCCCTGGAGGAAGAGGATCTTGTAGTTGTCGGGCACCTGGAACAGCCTGCGGAAGCGCGCCTGGGTGTCCTCAAAGATCTTCAGGAAAACCTTAGATCGGTGACTCATCTCCATCACTGACATGCCTGATCCCTGATAGTTGGTGATTTCGGCACCGGCGCGCTGAAGCACTTCCAGCGGCAGCATGGACGGACCTGCGGAAAAATTGTACACGCGATCTGACATTGGACACCCTCCTAAAATGTGTTTTGCCGTCCGCCCGCCGGGCACACGGCATACTCAAGGGACGAAAAACGGCCGCAGAAGACCGCGGCCCTTCTGTGAGGCCACGGCACTCCGTGGCCGTTGCTTTAGTCCGATAAAGTATTGAAACTATTATAGCCCAGGGCACCGTCCCTGTCAATGATACAAACGTCCAAAACCGGTGGACACCTCCCCCGGGTCTTTGTGAATTTTACAACATTGCTTTCGCTTTTTTTACCAGCATGTTATAATGATTGAAGAAAATTTTCTGTCACTCTGCCGACTACGGCTTAGAACGGAGGCTCGCCTATGAAACTCAGCGCCATCAGAGAGATTCTGGACGCCACAGTGCTCTCCGGTGAAGAGCATCTGGACCGGGAGGTCCTGGCCGCCTGCGGAAGCGACTTTATGAGCGATGTGCTGGCCTATGTAAAGGATCAGGCCCTGCTGCTCACCGGGCTGGTCAACCCCCAGGTGGTGCGCACGGCCGAGATGCTGGACATGAAGTGCATTGTCTTTGTCCGGGGCAAGACGCCGGACGAGGCCATTCTGAAGCTGGCCAAGGCCCGGGACATCGTGGTCATGCGCTCGCCCAAGCGGATGTACGACGCCTGCGGGCTGCTCTATCTCAACGGACTGAGGGGGGACTGACGCTGTGGAGCCCATCAAACTGACCTATCACGTGGAGGGCGGCGACCTGATCAGCGCCGGCGAGGCCTCCAGCAAGATGAAAATGACCCTCAAAAAGCTGGATCTGCCCCAGGAGACCATCCGCCGGGCGGCCATCTGCATGTATGAGGGGGAGATCAACATGGTCATCCACGCCGACGGCGGCCGCGCCGAGGTGGAGATCGCCATGGACCACATCACCATCCGTATGATCGACTCCGGCCCCGGTATTCCCGACGTGGACCAGGCCATGGAGGAGGGCTTCTCCACCGCCGGCGAGATCGCCCGGGACCTGGGCTTCGGCGCCGGCATGGGCCTGCCCAACATGAAGCGCTACTCCGACGAGATGAAGATCGACACCACCCTGGGCGTGGGCACCACTGTGACCATGCGGTTCAACCTGTAACGCCCCGCTTTCCGCCGGGGGATATCAGCTCCCCAACCTTCGGAGGTGAATGAATTGAAGCACTCTGTTGTCCTGGAGTACAAGCGCTGCCGGGGCTGCACCACCTGCATCAAGAGCTGCCCCACCGAGGCCATCCGGGTGCGCAACGGCAAGGCCGCCATCCTCAACGCCCGCTGCATCGACTGCGGCGTGTGCATCCAGGTGTGCCCCCACAAGGCCATCAAGTCCATCAGCGACCCGCTGGACATGCTGAAGAAATTCCGCTACTGCGTGGCCCTGCCGGAGCCGGCCCTCTACGGCCAGTTCCACAACATGGACGACATTGACATCATCCTCAACGGCCTGCTGGAGATCGGCTTTCACGACGTGTACGAGGTCTCCAAGGCCGCCGAGCTGGTCAGCGACTACCAGCGCCAGTGCATCACCGGCGGCGTGGAGCGGGTCATGCCCCAGATCAGCTCTGCCTGCCCCACGGTGCTGCGCCTCATCCGCATGCGCTTTCCCAAGCTCATCCCCAACATCGCGCCGGTGATCACACCGGTGGAGTTGGCCGCCATTCTGGCCCGGCGTGAGGCGGTGGAGAAGACCGGCCTGAAGCCGGAGGAAATCGGGGTGTTCTCCATCGTGCCCTGCTCCTCCAAGGTCACCGCCGCCCTCACCCCCGACGGGCTCAACCGCCCGGTGCTGGACGGGGCCTTCGCCATCCGGGACGTGTACCTGCGCCTGCTGAGCGCCATGAAGAAGCTGCGGGGTCAGGAGCTGCGGCCCCTGTCCTCCTCGGGCATCATGGGCGTGGGCTGGGCCTACTGCGGCGGCGAGTCCGCCGCCCGGATGGGCGAGCGGTACGTGGCGGTGGACGGCATCTCCAACGTGATCCGCATGCTGGAGGAGATTGAGGACGGCCGCCTGCCCGAGGCCGACTTCATTGAGCTCAACGCCTGTGTCCAGGGGTGCGTGGGGGGCTGCCTGACGGTGGAGAACCCCTACGGCGCCCGGATGCGCATCAAAAAGCTGATGAAGGGCCTGCCCGTGTCCCGCAACCGGTTCACCTTCCGGGGAGAGGACCGGGATGTGGTGAAGTTTGACTATGAATTGCAGTATGTCCCCGTGTTCGTGCTGGACGAGGACCGGGCGGCGGCCATGGAGAAGCTGGCCAAAATCGAGGCCCTGGAGCAGCAGCTTCCCGGCCTCCACTGCGGCTCCTGCGGCGCCCCCTCCTGCCGGGCCTTTGCCGAGGACGTGGTGCTGGGCCGGGCCAGCGAGGAGGACTGCATCTTCAAGATGCGGGAGCGGATGCAGTACATGGCCGGCTCCTCCGACGCCGACGAGTACCTGCCCGCCCCCTTCCGCCACAAGAAGGAGCCGCCGCCCCACGGGCGCAGGAAGTAGCCCCCCAATTTTGCTATGCAAAAGCATAGCAAAATTGGCCATGTGCCGCTCTTTCAGCGGCACGGCCCAAGCGCATGAAGTTGCTATGCCAGAAAGCGAGGTTGTTCCCATGACTGTCAAAGAGCTGTCCGAAACCCTGTCCCTGACGGAATTTGCCCTTCCCGCCCCCGACGTGCCGGTCACCGGCGGCTACGCCGGCGACCTGCTCAGCTGGGTCATGGGCCGGGCCAGCGCCGGGGACTGCTGGATCACCATTATGTCCAACCAGAACGTGGCCGCCGTGGCCCTGATGGCCGACGTGGCCTGCGTCATCCTCTCCGAGGGGGTCGCCCCCGACGAGGCTCTCCTGTCCCGCGCCAGGGAGCAGGAGGTCAACCTGCTGGGCTCCGACAAGGGCACCTTTGCCCTGGCCGCGGCGGTAAACGGCCTGCTGTGACGGCCATCCGCCCTGTTCCGGCTGCTGAAAGGCGGTGAGTTTTATCCCAACCCTTACTTTTGATTTGCATCTCCACTCCTGTCTCTCGCCCCACCCGACCGTGGCCGGGCGGGGGCCCCGCTCTTTTTATCTGCTCGGGCGGAGTGAATCCGCCCGGCATCAGGGTTTTGCTCCGCAAAACGCCTGGTAGGGCGACAGACAGGTGTTGCCCTCTGGCTGCTGAAAGGCGGTGAGTTTTATCCCAACCCTTACTTTTGATTTGCATCTCCACTCCTGTCTCTCGCCCCACCCGGCCATGGCCGGGCGGGGGCCCCGTTCTTTTTATCTGCTCGGGCGGAGTGAATCCGCCCGGCATCAGGGTTTTGCTCCGCAAAACGCCTGGTAGGGCGACAGACAGGTGTTGCCCTCCGGCTGCTGAAAGGCGGTGAGTTTTATCCCAACCCTTACTTTTGATTTGCATCTCCACTCCTGTCTGTCGCCCTGCGGCTCTGAGGACAATACCCCCGCCAACCTGGCGGGGATGTGCGCTCTGGCCGGCATTGAGGCCGCCGCCCTCACCGACCACAACACAGTGGGCAACTGCGCCGCCTTCTGTGAGGCCGCGGCGCGGTACGGCGTCATCGCTCTGCCGGGGATGGAACTGACCACCGCCGAGGAGGTCCACGTGGTGTGCGTGTTTGGGGAGCTGGATGCCGCCCGGGCCTTTGAGGCCGAGGTGTTCCGCCGCCTGCCGCCCCTGGACAACGACCCCCGGGCCTTTGGTCCCCAGGTGAAGATGGACAGCGGGGACGCGGTGCTGGGCGAGGAGCGGCGGATGCTCTCCGCTGCCACCAGCATTGGCATCTACGAGGTGCCCGGCTTGGTGGCTGGTCTGGGCGGGGCCTGCTGGCCCGCCCACATCGACCGCCCCTCCTTCTCTCTCATCTCCAACCTGGGCCTGTGGGACCCGGAGCTGGGCTTCTCCTTCGCGGAGGTGTCCCGGGCCTGCCCCCCCGGCTTTCTGGACCGGCCCGACCTGAAGGGCCTGCCGGTGTTCACCGCCTCGGACGCCCACTATCTGGACCAGATCATGGACGCCTGCCAGCAGGTCGCGCTGCCCGAAAAAAATCCGGCCGCCCTGCTCAACTGGCTCAAGCGCCCTGATTTCAATGCCTTCCGCCCTCTGTCACCTTAAAATTCCAGTCCTTTTGCAGCACTATTTTGACATTTGTCCACATTCCCTCTTGCGCCCTTCAAAAAAGTTAGATATAATAAACAAATATTAGGTTTAATTTAAATTTTCCATTGAGAACCTATACGAAAAGGAGGATACCTACATGCCAAACTGCAAGACCGTTGTGCCCTACAACGGAACGCCTGAGCAGGAGGAGCGGCTGCGCCAGGTCATCGCCGAGCACAGGGGGCAGCCCGGCTCCACCATGCCCGTGCTCCAGGCCGCGCAGGAGATCTTCGGCTATCTGCCGGAAGAGGTCCAGATCATGATCGCGGAGGGGCTGGACATTCCCCTCTCCGAGGTCTACGGCGTCGCCTCGTTTTACGCCCAGTTCTCCATGAATCCCAAGGGCCGGTACCAGATTTCCGTCTGCCTGGGCACCGCCTGCTACGTCAAGGGCGCGGCGGACATTCTCACCGCTGTGGAGAAGAAGCTGGGCATCCGCCCCGGCTCCATCACCCCGGACGGCAAGTTCTCCCTGGATGCCTGCCGCTGCGTGGGCGCCTGCGGCCTGGCCCCGGTCATGATGGTGGGCTCCGACGTGTACGGCCGCCTCACCCCCGACCAGGTGGGACCTATCTTAGACAAATATGAGTAAGGAGCGCTGAGCCGTTGCGAGCAGCGGGCTAAGACGCGGAACGGAGCAAACGGACCACAGGGCCGCAAGGCCCAGAGGCCGGCTTGCGCAGTTGAAGCGGCTTAGAACCGCGTCGGCCCAGAGGCCGGCTTGCGCAGTTGAAGCGGCTTAGAACCGCGTCGCGAGCAGGCGAAGCGTGACAAGGAGCGCTGAGCCGTCGCGAGCAGCGGGCTAAGACGCGGAACGGAGCAAACGGATCACAGGGCCGCGAGGCCCGGAGGCCGGCTTGCGCAGTTGAAGCGACTTAGAACCGCGTCGCGAGCAGGCGAAGCGTGACAAGAAGCGCTGAGCGCCCGGGAGCAGGCGCACAGCGAACCGCGCAGACTGAAAAACACTCCGGCGAAGCCGGCGGCATTTTCGGCGGAGCGGTGAGCAGTGTGCCGTCGCGGAGGGCGCGAGGCGTGACAAATCAGCCAGCCCCAGGGAGGGCGGAATGATGAAAGAGCTTTCCCTTCACATTCTGGACATTGCCCAGAACTCCATCTCCGCCGGATGCACCGAGCTGGAGCTGTCCCTGACCGAGGGGGACGGGCAGCTCACCCTGGTCATCGGGGACAACGGCCGGGGCATGACGCCGGAATTCCTCTCGTCGGTCACCGACCCCTTTACCACCACCCGCACCACCCGCAAGGTGGGCCTGGGCCTGCCCCTGCTCCGCATGGCGGCGGAGCAGACCGGCGGCAGCCTGGCCATTGAGAGCGCGGTGGGCGCGGGTACCACGGTAACCGCCCGGTTTTGCAGCGGACACATCGACTGCCCGCCCCTGGGCGACATGGCGGGCACGGTTGCCCTGCTGGTCCAGGGCGCGCCCGAGGTGAATACCGTCTACACCCACGCCACGCCACGGGGTTCCTTCACCTTCGACACCCGCGAGATCCGCGCCGTGCTGGGGGAGGACATCTCCCTGGCTGAGCCGGAGGTGGCCATGTGGATGCGGAGCTATCTGGAGGAGCTGGAGCAGAGCGTTTGATCACGGCGCGGGATGTTGCCATCCCGCTGACAGGACCGCGGCGGGGTCTCCCCGTGCCGGCGGCAGTCCGGCGGGGTGTGCCCCGCCCGGGCGGAAGTCAACTTGTTTGAATGGGGGATGAATTTGTGAAAAGCCTGGAAGAACTGAAGGCCATCCGCGACCGCATGCAGAAGCAGGTGGGTCTGCGGGAGTCCGATGAGAATACCATCCGCGTGGTGGTGGGCATGGCCACCTGCGGCATCGCCGCCGGCGCCCGGCCCGTCCTGGAGGCCTTCCTGGAGGAGGTCAACAAGCGGGAGCTGAAGGACGTCACCGTCACCCAGACCGGCTGCATCGGCGTGTGCCGGCTGGAGCCCATCGCCGAGGTGTATGTCCCCGGTGAGGAGAAGGTCACCTATGTCAAACTCAAGCCCGAGATGGTGCCCAGAATTGTGGCCGACCATCTGGTCAACCGCCAGGTGGTGACCGAGTACACCATCGGCGCGGCGGAATAAAGGAGGGTATGCGGCATGAATCTGGTTCGATCCCACATCCTGGTCTGTACCGGCACCGGCTGCACCTCCTCCAACAGCCTGAAGATCATCGAGGCCTTTGAGCGTGAGCTGGAGGCCCAGGGCATGGCCAAGGAGGCCCAGGTAGTCAAGACCGGCTGCTTCGGCCTGTGCGCCATGGGCCCCATCGTCATGATCTACCCCGAGGGCGCCTGCTACACCAAGGTCACCCCGGCTGACGTGCCCGAGATTGTCTCCGAGCACATCGTCAAGGGCCGTATCGTCCAGCGGCTGCTCCACATGGAGAGCGACGAGGGCGGCACCGCCACCAGCCTGTCCGAGACCACTTTCTACAAGCACCAGCTGCGCATCGCTCTGCGCAACTGCGGCGTCATCAACCCCGAGGATATTGACGAGTACATCGGCGTGGACGGCTACGCCGCCCTGGGCCGCATCCTGACCGAAAAAATTCCGCCCCAGCAGGTCATTGACGAGATTCTGGCCTCCGGCCTCCGTGGCCGCGGCGGCGCCGGCTTCCCCACGGGCCGGAAGTGGCAGTTCACCCACGACGCCGTCTCCCCCGACGGGGTGAAGTTCGTCTGCTGCAACGCCGACGAGGGCGACCCCGGCGCCTTCATGGACCGCTCCGTACTGGAGGGCGACCCCCACAGCGTCATTGAGGCCATGGCCATCGCCGGCTACTGCATCGGCGCTCAGCAGGGCTACATCTACGTCCGCGCCGAATACCCCATCGCCGTCAAGCGTCTGGAGATCGCCATCAAGCAGGCCAAGGAGTACGGCCTGCTTGGCGACAACATCTTCGATTCCGGCTTCTCCTTCAATTTGGAGCTGCGCCTGGGTGCTGGCGCCTTCGTCTGCGGCGAGGAGACCGCCCTCATGACCTCCATCGAGGGCAAGCGCGGCGAGCCCCATCCCCGTCCTCCCTTCCCCGCCAACAAGGGTCTCTTTGAGCGGCCCACCCTGCTCAACAACGTGGAGACCTACGCCAACATCACCTGGATTCTCAACCACGGCGCGGAGAAGTTCGCCGCCATCGGTACCCCCAAGTCCACCGGCACCAAGGTCTTTGCCCTGGGCGGCAAGATCACCAACACCGGCCTGGTGGAGATCCCCATGGGCACCCCCCTGCGCACCGTCATCGAGGACATCGGCGGCGGCTGCCCCAACGGCAAGAAGTTCAAGGCCGCCCAGACCGGCGGCCCCTCCGGCGGCTGCATCCCCGCCAGCCTCATCGACACCCCCATGGACTACGATTCCCTGGGCGCCATCGGCTCCATGATGGGCTCCGGCGGCCTCATCGTCATGGATGAGGACAACTGCATGGTGGACATCGCCAAGTTCTTCCTGGAGTTCATCGTGGACGAGAGCTGCGGCAAGTGCTCGGTGTGCCGCATCGGCACCAAGCGTCTGCTGGGTCTGCTGACCAAGATCACCGAGGGTGAGGGCACCCTGGAGGATCTGGACACCATCGAGGAGCTGTGCTACCACCTGAAGTCCAGCGCCCTGTGCGGCCTGGGCCAGACCGCCCCCAACCCGGTGCTGTCCACCCTGAAGCACTTTAGGGACGAGTACGTGGCCCACGTGGTGGAGAAGCGCTGCCCCGCCGGCGTGTGCAAGAACCTGCTGCGCTACACCATTGACCCCGCCAAGTGCAAGGGCTGCACCCTGTGCGCCAAGAACTGCCCGGCGGGCGCCATCTCCGGCGCGGTCCGCGCGCCCCATGTCATCGACCAGAGCAAGTGCATCAAGTGCGGCGTCTGTATGGATAACTGCCGCTTCAGCGCCATTCTCAAGGGCTAAAGGAGGGGAAACAAGATGGAACAGAAGATGGTCAATCTGAAAATCGACAACATCCCGGTCTCCGTGCCCGCCGGCACCACCGTGCTGGAGGCGGCCCGGAACGCGGGCATCAAAATCCCCTCCCTGTGCTTCCTCAAGGACATCAACGAGATCGGCGCCTGCCGTATCTGCGTGGTGGAGGTCAAGGGCGCCAAGAGCCTGGTGGCCTCCTGCGTGTACCCGGTCAGCGAGGGGATGGAGGTCTTCACCAACACCGAGAAGGTGCGCCACTCCCGCCAGCTCACCCTGGAGCTGATTTTGTCCAACCACCGGATGGACTGCCTCACCTGCTCCCGCAGCGGCCGCTGCGAGCTGCAGGACCTGGCCCGGGACCTGGGCATCGACGCTGTGCGCTACGCCGCCGACAACCTGCCTCCCCAGATTGAGGACTCCGCGCCCCATCTCATCCGGGACAACTCCAAGTGCGTCCTGTGCCGCCGGTGCACCGCCGTGTGCCGCAAGAGCCAGGAGGTGGGCGTCATCGGCTGCAACGACCGCGGCTTTGCCACACACGTGGGCTGCGCCTTTGACCGGGACCTGAACGAGGTGGACTGCGTGTCCTGCGGCCAGTGCATCGTGGCCTGCCCCACCGGCGCCCTCCAGGAGAAGGACGACACCGCCAAGGTGTGGGCCGCCCTCAACGATCCCACCAAGCACGTGGTGGTGGGCCCCGCCCCCTCCATCCGCGTCACCCTGGGCGAGTGCTTCGGCATGCCCATCGGCACCAACGTGGAGGGCAAGATGGTCACCGCCCTGCGCCGTCTGGGCTTTGACAAGGTCTTTGACGTGGACAACGCCGCCGACTTCACCATCATGGAGGAGGGCACCGAGTTCCTCCACCGCCTCCAGAACGGCGGCACCCTGCCCCTCATCACCTCCTGCTCCCCCGGTTGGATCCGGTTCTGCGAGCAGCACTACCCCGAGATGGTGCCCAACCTGTCCTCCTGCAAGTCCCCCCAGCAGATGTTCGGCACCCTGGTCAAGACCTACTACGCCGAGAAGATGGGCATCAACCCCCGGGACATCTTCGTGGTGTCCATCATGCCCTGCACCGCCAAGAAGTACGAGGTACGGCGTGAGGAAATGCGCCAGCACGGCTGGCTGCCCGTGGACGTGTCCCTCACCACCCGTGAGCTGGGCCGCATGATCACCCGTGCCGGCCTGCTGTTCCAGAACCTGCCCGACGGCGAGTTCGACGAGATGCTGGGCGTGTCCACCGGCGCGGCCACCATCTTCGGCGCCTCCGGCGGCGTGATGGAAGCCGCCCTGCGCACCGTGGTGGAGATTGTCACCAAGGGCGAGATGAAGCCCCTGGAGTTCACCGAGGTCCGTGGCATGACCGGCATCAAGGAGGCCAGCTACGACCTGCCCGGCAAGACCGTCCGGGTGTGCGTCACCTCCGGCCTGGCCAACGCCAAGAAGGTGCTGGACGGGGTCAAATCCGGCGAGATGCAGTACGACTTCATCGAGATCATGGCCTGTCCCGGCGGCTGCATCAACGGCGGCGGCCAGCCCATCCAGCACGCCGACGTGCGGAACTGGACCGACGTCCGCTCCCTGCGTGCCAAGGCCCTCTACACCCAGGACGAGGGCATGACCTACCGCCGCAGCCATGAGAACCCCATCGTCCAGCAGATCTACAAGGAGTATCTGGGCGAGCCCGGCGGCCACCGGGCCCACGAGCTGCTCCACACCGTCTATATCCCCCAGAAGCGGTACCGCACCGAGTAAGCGGAGGGTGCCGCGTCCGCCGCCAAGGCGGGCGCGGCGCTCTGGCCCGTAAAACCCATTCTGCCTCCAGCGGCGCGGTTCCGCTGCGGCGGCATCCCATATCCGCGGGAGAAATGGGGTCTGAAAATCCCCCTTTCTCCCGCCTTTCTTTGCTTTTTCCGGCTGCGGAGGCGTTTTCTGCTCTATTTTCCCATTTTAGCCAATTGTCCAATTCCATGTTGCTTTTTTCTCTGTAATTATGTAAAATAAGAGGCGGAACTCTGACTCTACTCTTCTCTGGAGGCGGCATATATGGATCTCACCAGCTATCGCGAGAGCAGCAAGAAAGTCGCGGAATTTCTCACCAAGGTTCCCCCCGCCCTGCTGGACAGCGGCACCCTGGTCCGGGTCCCGGCCGGGCAGGTGGTGGTGCGCCAGGAGGAGCCGGTGAAGTTCGCCTGGTTCCTGCTCATGGGCGAGCTGCTCACCTTCAGCGAGACGGAGGACGGCAAGAAGTCCAGCTTTATCACCCTGGACGCCCCCAGCATGCTCTCCGACCTGGAGCTGCTGGCCGACATGCCGGTCTACGCCTCCAACGTTATGGCCAACACCGACTGCGACATGATCCGCTGCGACGCCGCCATGGTCTCCCGCTGGCTGGACAACGACCTGCCCTTCCTGCGGACGGTCTCCGCCCTGTGCAACCGCAAGACCTATGACAGCTCCTATTACCGGGGCAAGTCCGCCTTCCGCTCCAGCCTGGACAAGGTAGCCATCTACCTGCTGCGGTACTGCTCCCTGACGCCCCCCGCCGCCGCCCGGGAGACCGTGGTCACCAAGACCAGGCAGACCATGTCCAGCGAGCTTATCATGAGCGCCAAGACCGTGGACCGCTGCCTCCAGCAGCTTCAGGACGGGGACTACCTCTCCATTGTCCGGGGCAAGGTCCACATCACGGCGGACCAGTACGCCCGCCTGCTGGAAAACTGGGGAAAGAACGACTGAGCGTCCTGCCCGTTCCGCCTCTTCCGCCCGCTGTCCCGCAAGTGGGGACAGCGGGCTTTTTCTGCCGTTTTTCCCGGCCTGGGCGAAGATTTTGTCACGCTTTTCTCGGATAACAGCCGTGTGTCCGTTGCTTTTTTCCCTCCTCTGGTGTAAAATACCTCTGACTCGCCGCATACTATGGCCTGAACGCTGAAAAAGGAGGTTCTCCGGTATGGATGAACGTGTGAGAGAGCTGCTGGATCGGGTGCGGGGCACCGCACTGACCATGGGCGAGGCAGCGGGCGCCACGGCCCGGTATGCCGCCAAATGCGCCGGGCAGACCGTGGACATTGCCAAGCTCAATATGAAGATTTTTGATCTGAAGACCGACATCAACGCCCTGCTGCGGGAGGTTGGCCAGGCGGTCTACGACACCCATCTGGGCCGCTCCGCCGACCAGTCTGCGCTGGAGGAAAAGCTGGGCCGGATTGACGAGAAGAATCGCGCCATCGGCGAGCTGAAGGACCGTATCGCCGCCCTGAAGCACGCCAAGGAGTGCCCCGCCTGCGGCGCCTCCTGCGGCCGGGACGACAAATTCTGCAAGAGCTGCGGCCGGCCCTTCTGAGTCCGGCGGGTTTATTTCCCCTTCCATCCACGCCGGGCGGCCCCTCCGCCCGGCTCCACCCACTACAAAGGAGGACAAGCGTATGAACTATACCTTTGCCCAGTATCAGGAGAGCGCGGAGTACATCCGCTCCAAAATCGGCGGCTTTACCCCCAAGGCGGCTATGGTGCTGGGTTCCGGCCTGGGCTTCATGGGCGACGTGGTGAAGGACCCCATTGTGGTGCCCTACGGGGAGATCCCCCACTTCAAGGCCTCCACCGCCCCCGGCCACAAGGGCCAGCTGGTGTTCGGCTACCTAGAGGACAAGCCTGTGGCCGTGATGCAGGGCCGCATGCACCACTATGAGGGCTACTCCTATGAGGAGGTCTCCTACGCCGTGCGGGTGCTGCGCCTGCTGGGCGCCGACACCCTCATTGTCACCAACGCCGCCGGCTGCGTCCGCACCGACTGGAAGGCCGGCGATCTGATGCTCATCACCGACCACATCAAGATGTTCTCCGAGTCCCCCCTCCGGGGGGAGAATCTGCCCGAGTTCGGCGTCCGTTTCCCCGACGCCTCCTCTCTGTACACCCCCGCACTGCGGGATCTGGCCCGCCAGGCCGCGGCAGAGCTGGGCATTGAACTGCGGGAGGGCGTCTACTTCTACTGCTACGGCCCCCAGTACGAGACCCCTGCCGAGGTGCGGGCGGCCCGCATCCTGGGCGGCGACGCGGTGGGCATGTCCACTGCCCCCGAGGTCATCGTGGCCGGCCACTGCGGCATGCAGGTGCTGGGCTTCACCCTGCTGAGCAACATGGCCGCCGGCATCCTGGACCAGCCCCTCAGCGAGCAGGAGGTGCTGGACGCCGCCGAGGCCTGCAAGGACAAGTTCTCCCGGCTGGTGCTCTCCTGCCTGAAGAAGCTGTAAGATAACCGCCCCGTGGGAGACGGCGCCGGGTTCCGGCGTCCGTCTCCGCGGTTTTTTCCCGACTTTATCCTGCTTTATACTGAGATTAAGGGGGTTTTCCCATGTCTGTTCTGTTTGAAAACGCCTGCGCCGTGCTGATGGACGAGAAGAACACGGTGCTGGAGGGGGCCTTTGTGGCCGTGGAGGGGGACAAGATCTCCTACGTGGGCACGCAGCGGCCCCAGGGGGCCTTCGGCCAGGTCATCGACGCCGCCGGCAAGGTGCTCATGCCCGGTCTGGTCAACGCCCACACCCACGTGCCCATGACCCTCATGCGGGGATACGGCGACGGCAACAACCTCCAGGACTGGCTGACCAAGTTCATTTTCCCGGTGGAGGACAAGTGGGACTGCCGTGCCATCCATTCCGCCACCGCCCTGGGTCTGGCCGAGATGATCATGTCGGGCACCACCTGCCTGGCCGACATGTACATGTTCTGCGACGAGATCTGCCAGGAAGTGGCCGCCGCCGGCATCAACGCCAACATCGCCCGTGGCGTCACCGCCTTTGACCCCGCCGCCGACTTCTCCACCTGGACCTCCTGCGTGGAGACCCGGGAGCTGGTGGACAAGTGGCACGGCTACAACAACGGCCAGATCCGCATTGACGCCTGCCTCCACGGCGAGTACACCTCCTTCTCCGCCCCCCAGATCTGGGACAGCGTGGCCCAGTACGCCAAGGAGAAGGGCCTGGGCATGCACATCCACATCTCCGAGACCAAGACCGAACATGAGGAGTGCCTGAGCCGCTGGGGCATGACCCCGGTGCAGGTGATGGAGAAGCACGGCCTGTGGGACGTGCGGGCCATCGCCGCCCACTGCGTGTGGACCACCCAGGACGACTGGGCCATCATGGCCGAACACGGCGTGTCCGCCATCCACAACCCCTGCTCCAACCTGAAGCTGGGCAGCGGCGTGGCCCCTGTCATCGGCATGCGGAAGGCCGGAATCAACGTGGCTCTGGGCACTGACGGCGTGTCCTCCAACAACACCACCGACCTCTTTGAGGATATGAAGATCGCCGCCATGCTCCAGAACGGCGTGGAGCACGATCCCCTGGCCCTGCTGCCCTCCGACGCCCTGCGGATGGCCACCGTCAACGGCGCCAAGGCCCTAGGCCGCAACACCGGCCGCATCGCCGTAGGCTGTGATGCCGACCTCATCCTGGTGGACTTTGACCACATCAACCTGATGCCCCGGCACGACGTGATCTCCAACCTGGTGTACGCCGCCCACGGCTGCGACGTGGCCATGAATATGTGCCGCGGCAAGGTCATATACAAGGATGGGGAGTTCCTCACCATCGACATCGACCGGGTCAAGCACGAGGTGAAGGAGTACGCCCTTCCCCTGCTCTTCGGCTGAGCCGCCAACCAACACAGCCGCCCGGCGGCTGTCCTGTGAAAGGAATGTAGCCCTTGTCTAACGCAGAAAAGAAAAGCACCTTCTTCGGCGGCGCCGCCATTCTGGCTGCCAGCGCCATCCTGGTGAAGGTCATCGGCGCCATCTACCGCATCCCTCTGGGGAACATCCTCTCCGACGAGGTGATGGCCGACTACAACAGCGCCTATAACATCTATAACTTCTTCCTCACCATCTCCACCGCCGGCCTGCCCGTGGCTCTGTCCAAGACCATCTCGGAGGCCAACGCCCTGGGCCGCCACAACCAGGTCCAGCGCACCTTCCGGGTGGCCTTCATCACCTTCCTGATTCTGGGCCTGCTCAGCTTCTTCTGCATGACCGTGCTGGCCGCGCCCATGGCCCAGATCGTCATCAGCAACCCCAAAGCGGTGTACTGCGTCATGGCCCTGGCTCCGTCGGTGCTGTGCGTGTGCATCATGTCCGCCTTCCGCGGCTACTTCCAGGGCCACTTCAACATGATGCCCACCGGCATCTCCCAGGTCATTGAGGCCTTCTTCAAGCTGGTGGTGGGCCTGGCCCTGGCCCTGTTCCTGGTCAACGTGATCCAGAAGCCTGAGCTGGGCAGCGTGGGCGCCATCATCGGCGTGTCCTGCGGCAGCGTGGTGGCTCTGCTGTATATCCTGTTCCTCTTCTTCCGGGACCGGAAGCGCCGTCAGCGTATCCACGCCACCGACCGGCCCGACGGCTCCATGCGCATTCTCAGCAACCTGCTGAAGCTGGCCATCCCCATCACCCTGGGCTCCGCCGCCACCTCTCTGGTCACCCTCATCGACACCAAGCTGGTCATGAGCCAGCTCCAGAGCGTGTACCAGACTGTGGACGGTCTGGGCAAGGAGGCGGCTCTGGACGCCGCCCGCGGCCTCTACGGCATCTACTCCAAGACCATGTCCATCTACAACCTGCCCTTCTCCATGATGGTGCCCCTCACCGCATGCATCATCCCCGCCGTGTCCGCCAGCCTGGCCCGGCGTGACCACCTGGGCGCCCAGAAGGTCAGCGAGTCCGCCCTGCGCATCGGCCTGCTGCTGGCCCTGCCCATGGGCATGGGCCTGTTCGCCCTGGGCGGCCCCATCATGGGCCTCCTGTTCCCCACCATTGACGTGTCCGTGGCCGGTCCCCTGCTGTCCGTGCTGGGCCTGGCCTCCGTCTTCGTGGCCCTCCAGCTGCTGTGCAACTCCATCCTCCAGGCCAACGGCATGGTCAACCTGCCCATCCTGGCGGTGATCATCGGCGGCGTGGTGAAGGTTGTGGTCAACTTCATCCTGGTGGGCAACCCCAACATCCGCATCAACGGCGCTCCGGTGGGCACCCTCACCTGCTTTATCGTCATCAGCGCCCTGGAGATCTTCATCATCCGCCGCTCCATCCCCGCCCCCCCCAGCTTCCTGCGGGCCTTTCTCAAGCCCTTTGTGCCCTCGGTCATCATGGCCGCTGCCGCCTGGGCTACCTATGGCCTGCTGACCAACTTCCTCCACATGGGCAACTCCCTGGCCACCATCGGCGGCATCGGTGTCGGCGTGGTGGTGTATCTGGTCCTGGTGCTGGCGCTGCGGGTACTCTCCCGGGAGGATCTGGAGCTTATGCCCAAGGGTGACAAGATCGCCAAAATTCTGCACATTAAATAATCGGGTACCGTGCGCCCCTTTTTGTCAGCCGCCCCGCAGTTTGGCGGGACGGCTGACCTCTTTCCCGTTCATTTTCGGTCACGAAGGATAAAAAAGGCCAAAAAACGCTTGCAGGAGTGTACAAAGTATGGTAGATTTTCAGTACAAGGATTCCTATGATGTGAACGATTTGGTGGAAATTGTGCGGATTCTCCGCTCGCCCGGCGGCTGTCCCTGGGATGCGGAGCAGACCCATGAGAGCATCCGGCGGGATTTCCTTGAGGAGACCTATGAGGTAGCCGAGGCCATTGACGAGGGCAGCACCGAGCACCTGAAGGAGGAGCTGGGCGACGTGCTTCTCCAGGTGGCGCTCCACACCCGCATGGAGGAGGAGCAGGGCAACTTTAATCTGAACGACGTGGCCGACGGTGTGTGCAAGAAGCTCATCTACCGCCACCCCCACGTGTTCGGCGACGTGTCCGTCTCCGGCACCGGCGAGGTCCTCACCAACTGGGATGCCCTCAAGCGCAAGGAGAAGCACCAGGCCACCCATACCGACGCCCTCAATTCCGTGGCCCGTTCCCTGCCTGCTCTGTGGCGGGCCGAGAAGGTGCAGAAAAAGGCGAAAAAGGCCGGCTTCGACTGGCCCGATGTGTCCGGTGCGCTGGACAAGCTGTCCGAGGAGCTGACCGAGTTCAAGGCTGCTGTGGCCGAGAACAGCAACGTGGAGGAGGAGCTGGGCGACCTGCTCTTCTCCGCCGTCAACGCCGCCCGTTTTGTGAAGGTGGACCCGGAGACCGCTCTCCAGAAGGCCACCGAGAAGTTCATCGCCCGGTTCCGCCGGGTGGAGGAGCTGGCGGGCAACCGCCCCATGGAGGACATGGATTTGGCGGAATTGGATAAGCTATGGGAGCAGGCTAAGCACGAGGCTTAACAGCGATACGCTTTAAGTGATAAACGCGGCGGAGAACCGCTGCCAGAATGTAGGAGGAATTTTTACCATGAATAAAGCCGAACTCATTAACGCCGCCGCTGAGAAGGCCGGCCTTTCCAAGAAGGACACCGAGAACGCCCTCAACGCCGCCCTGGACGTGATCGCCGCCGCTCTGGCCGAGGGCGACAAGATCCAGCTGGTGGGCTTCGGCTCCTTCGAGGTGAAGAGCCGCGCCGCCCGCATCGGCCGCAACCCCAAGACCAAGGAGAGCATCGAGATTCCCGCCTCCAAGGTGCCCGTGTTCAAGCCCGGCAAGGCCCTGAAGGACGCCGTGGCTCAGTAAATTCGTCCCACATGGAGCGGCTCCGGGCATCCGGAGCCGCTCTCAGGTTGCCGGAAAAGGCCATGGCCTTTTTCGGCAACCTTCAAAAATGCCGTTACTTTTGTACCGCACAGCGGCACAAAAGTCCTCGCGCTGCTCGCCGCAAGCCTTGCACAGCAAGGCTTGCGGGGCATTCGATTCCATTCGAGGCGGGCGGCTGCCCCCTCGAGCTCCCCCGCCCGAATCCGGGCGTGAGCTTTTGGAACCATATTCCCCATATACTGGGAGCGGCTCCGGGCATCCGGAGCCGCTCTTTTCAGAGAGGAGTTTTCCTATGCGACTTGATAAATGGCTTAAAGTCTCCCGCCTCATCAAACGCCGTACTGTGGCCAACGAGGCCTGCGACAACGCCCGTGTCACCGCCAACGGCCGTCCGGTCAAGGCCTCCTACGATGTGAAGGAGGGGGACGTGCTGGAGATCCGCTTTGGCGAGAAGGCCGTGCGGGTGGAGGTACTGGCCGTGTCCGAGGCCGTAAAGAAGAACGACGCCCCCGCCATGTACCGGGAGCTGGCGTAAGAACGAAAAAGAGCCGTGTGCACGTCTGAAGTGACCCCAAAAAGTTAGACAATATTTTTGAAGAAATTGTTCAAGCAACCGAAAGGGCTTGTTGTCTGTGGAGAGCAGGCGGCAAGCCCTTTAGT
>CAJFTA010000012.1 GCA_904419835.1 uncultured Pseudoflavonifractor sp.
TCAGCTCCCGGAAGGGCACGTCCGTCCGCACGCCCATGGCCCGGCACACGTCGGTCATCAGCGACCACATGAGGCTGTTCCAGGGGGCCACCGCCCCCTGGTCAATGGTCAGGGACTCGTCCGGAACCAGGGTGGACCGGTCCACCGCCCGCACCACGCCGGTGCCGCCGCAGGCGCGGCAGGCCCCCTGGCTGTTGAAGGCCAGCTCCTCCGCGCCGGGGGCATAGAAATGAGCGCCGCACTCCGGGCAGATCAGCGCCTGCCCCGCCGCCACCGCCAGAGAGGGCGGCACATAGTGCCCGTTGGGGCAGCGGTGGCTGGCCAGGCGGGAGTACATCAGCCGCAGGCTGTTGAGCAGCTCCGTCCCCGTGCCGAAGGTGCTGCGGATTCCCGGCACGCCGGGCCGCTGGTGGAGGGCCAGGGCCGCCGGGACGTAGAGCACCTCGTCCACGTCCGCCCTGGCCGCCTGGGTCATCCGGCGGCGTGTGTAGGTGGACAGGGCCTCCAGGTACCGCCGGGAGCCCTCGGCATACAGCACCCCCAGGGCCAATGACGATTTCCCGGAGCCGGAAACGCCGGCGACGCCCACGATCTGGTTCAGCGGCACCGCTACATCAATGTTTTTCAGATTGTGGACTCTGGCGCCACGGACCTGGATCTTGTCCGGCTTACGCTCCCGCCGCTTCATTTTGCCCATCTTTTTTGCCCCCATTTCAAGGGATGACAGCCTGGTGTTCCAGCCTGCAAAATCATAAATCTGAAAATATATTGTATCACATGGCGCCGGCAAAGGAAAGGGACTTGACAATGTCCTCTGCTGGCGGTATAATGTCCCTCACAACCGAACAGGACAATAGAAGCGCCCAGGAAAAAGCCGTTGGCTTGCCGAAGGAGTAACACTCTCAGGTGTTCCGGACCGGAACAGAGACTGTGCGTGGATGTCACTCTGGAGAAGCTCACGAACTGGGTGCCGAAGGGGCAAAGCGGCGCGGGACAGCGCCGCCAATCTCTCAGGCAAAAGGACAGAGGATGCACAAAATGGCGGCGGGGGCGTCAGACCCCGCCGGAAGCAGTGTTTTTTCTTTTCAGGCCGTGGGTAAATCCACGGCCTGTTTTTTTGAAGAGGAGAGAAAACACTATGATGGAAGCACTGCAAGCGCTGGAGGCGTGGCTCTACCCCTACGTTTGCGACATCAACGTCACCCTGTCCAGCTATATCCTGGTCTTTCTGCTCATCGGCGTGGGGCTCTGGTACTCCATACGCACCCGCTTTGTCCAGATCCGCTGCTTCGGCGAGGGAATGCGGAAGGTGTTCGGCAATCTGTCCCTGCGGGGCGGGCGGCAGGAGCGGGGCATGAGCTCCTTCCAGGCCCTGGCCACCGCCGTGGCCGCCCAGGTGGGCACGGGCAACATCGTGGGCGCCTCCGGCGCCATCCTCACCGGCGGCCCGGGCGCCATCTTCTGGATGTGGATCATCGCCTTCTTCGGCATGGCCACCATCTACGCGGAGGCCACCCTGGCCATTGTGACTAGGGTGACGGACAACCAGGGCCACTTCCACGGCGGCCCGGTGTACTACATCACCACCGCCTTCAAGGGCCCCTTCGGCAAGTTCCTGGCCGGCTTCTTCGCCGTGGCCATCATCCTGGCCCTGGGCTTCATGGGCTGCATGGTCCAGTCCAACTCCATCGGCTCCACCTTCCAGACGGCCTTCCATGTGCCCTCCTGGGTGGTGGGCATCGCGCTGGTGGCCATCTGCGGCTTTATCTTCCTGGGCGGGATGGACCGCCTGGCGGCGGTGACCGAGAAGCTGGTGCCCGTCATGGCGGTTGTCTTTCTGGCGGGCGGCCTGGCCGTGCTCATCGCCCGGTACCGCTACATCCCCGAGACCTTCGCCATGATCTTCCGCTACGCCTTCCAGCCCCAGGCCATCATCGGCGGCGGCTTCGGCTACGCCATCAAGACCGCCATCAGCCAGGGCGCCAAGCGGGGGCTGTTCTCCAACGAGGCGGGCATGGGCTCCACGCCCCACGCCCACGCCCAGGCCAACGTGAAGGACCCCCACGACCAGGGTGTGGTGGCCATGGTGGGCGTGTTTATCGACACCTTTGTGGTGCTCACCCTCAACGCCCTGGTGATCATCTCCACCCTGTATACCAGCGACGGCATCCTCCACACCGGCGTCATCCCCGAGGGCATCAGCAACACCAATCTGGCCCAGACCGCCTTCGGCACCGTGTTCGGCGCGGAGGGAGGCGCTGTGTTCGTGGCGGTGTGCCTGTTCTTCTTCGCCTTCTCCACGGTGCTGAGCTGGAATATGTTCGGCAAAATCAACGTGATCTACCTCTTCGGCAAAAAGGCCGTGCCGGTATACGCGGCTGTCGCCCTGGTGTTCATCTTCCTGGGCACCCTTATGTCCAACACCCTGGTGTGGGAGCTGACCGACATGTTCAACAACCTGATGGTAATCCCCAACGCCATCGCCCTCTTTGCCCTGACGGGGACCGTGGCAAAGATTGCCCGGAGCCACTCGGGCAAAAGGGCTGCGAAAAAGTAAAGATATGGATGGAATGCCCGCCGGAGTCCGCTCCGGCGGGTGCCTTTTTTGGCGCGGCGGCCAGTCCCCAAACTACTTGAGAAAACCGTGGAAAGCTGAAATTTGTTTTCAGATTTTTGGGGAGAATGGGGATATTTCCACTGCTTTTGGGGAGAAAAGTGGGAAACCGACTTGTAAAGCGGAGAGGCCTGCGCTATAATGTAGAAAAACGACAGGGAGGGAAAAGCATGGGAATCTGGGATAAGATGCGTCAGCGCATCCTGAGCGGGAGCCGGGAAGCGCCGAGCGGAGCGGCGGAGAAGGAGCCGCCGGAGGACAGGCGGCCGGGCCGGAGCCAGGGCTTTTCCCCGGCGGATGAGACGGGCGCGGGCAAGGTCATGGTGCTCACCCCGGGGAAATACGTGGACGCGGGCAGGATTGCCGACTGCCTGCTGGACGGCTACACAGTGGCGGTCAATCTGGAGAGCGCCTCCCGGGAGGCGGCCCGGCGCATTGTGGACTTCCTCAGCGGCGCGGCCTACGGCCGGGACGGCCATATCGTCCAGATTGGATACAGCGCCTATCTCCTCCTGCCCGCGGGGGTCCAGCTGCTGGACGGGGAGGAGGAGAACGACCCGGACGGCTTTGACTTTGAGGACGCCCAGGGCTTTTAGCAGCAGAGGACAAAAGCGGACCGGCCACTGGCCGGTCCGCTTTCTATGTATCGGCTCTTATTCAAAGGTCACCTGGGAATCCAGAGGGACGATGTTCACATAGGTCTTGCCCCGGCCAAAGACGATGGGGTTGCCCTCCAGGTCGGTGTAGTAGAGCTGCCCGTCGGGCTCGGATTTGCTCCACACCAGGTCCACGACCTTGCCGCCGCAGGCAAAATACCCGGTGCCGCCGCTGGACAGGTCCACGGAGACATGGCCGTAGGAGTCGCCGGTGTTGCGGCAGGCGGTGCGCAGCACCACCACGTTGGTCACGCCCACCTGTTCGCCGGTGTTGCCGTCGATGTAGGGCTCGCCGTATTCGGACACCAGGTACCGCCCGCTCTCCGGGTCGTAGGTGAACACGCCGGTCTTGTAGTTGGAGAAGGGCACCGTGATGACCGGGGCGTCGGCGCCGCCGGCGGGGGTGCCGTCGTCGGCAAAGTCCATCTGATAGCGCCAGCCCTCCTCGTGGTCCTGCCGGAAGGAGGCGGCGGAGAAGATCTCGTCAATCTTCGCGCCGGTGGTGATGACGCTGTGGACGTACCCGTTGGCTGCCTTCCGGCCCGGGTCCCGCCACATCAGGTTGCCCCCCTCGGTGTTGCTCATATAGGGGCCCCGGACGGCGTCCAGGGAGGTGACGCCCCAGGCCCTGATTTTGCCGTAGGCGTCCTCCACGCCGGCCACGTCGCTGCCGCCGGCGTGGATGAGGATGGCGTCGTGGCCCAGGGCCAGCTCCAGATAGTAAGTTCGGGTGGAGCGGACCGAGCCGATGACCCCCACATCCCGGGGGTTCTGGTACACCCCCATCATGCGGGTGATGCCCCCCTCCTCCAGGCACTCGTAGATGATATCCGCCTCGGACTGGCCCTGCTGGGGCAGGGCCTGCTCCAGGTTGTTGAGCATAATGGCCACCGGCCGCTTGTTCACCCACTCCTCCTCCATGGGCTCGCCGGTGAGGGGGTTCCGGGGGCCGGTGTATTCCGGCTCCGCCGTCTCACTGGGGGTGGGGGAGGGCTCGGGGGCTTGGGTTCTGGCGGGCAGGGTGGGAATAGCCGGGGGCGTGGGGGTGATCTCCGCCGTCTTGGAGCCGCAGGCGGAGAGCAGGAGCAGCAGGGACAGGCAGAGGGGGAGCGTCCGGCGCAGTCGCATGGCAGGGGCCTCCGTTCGTCAAGATTCTGCTTTTATAGTACCCGGTGACGCTGCCGGTGTCAAGGGAGCGGCGGAAAGAAAAACCGCCCGGACGGCGCGCGTCCAGGCGGCTGGAGACTGTGAAAAATCAGTCGGTGGTGTAGTTGTCGAAATAGCCCTGGATATAGACAATGGGGGTGCCCTTGTCGCCGGAGCCGGAGGTCAGGTCGCACAGGGAGCCGATGAGGTCGGTGAGGCGGCGGGGGGTGGTGCCCTGGGAGACCATGTTGCCCACCAGGCTGCTGCCGTCCTTCTTGCGGATCTGGTCCTTGATGGCGTCCCGGAGAGCCTCGCCGGACAGGGCGGCGAAGTCGTTGTCGGCCAGGTACTTCAGCTTCAGCTCGTTGGGGGTGCCCTCCAGGCCGGCGGTGTAGGCGGGGGAGACCACGGGGTCGGCCAGCTCCCAGATCTTGCCCACAGGGTCCTTGAAGGCGCCGTCGCCGTAGACCATGACCTCCACGTGCTTGCCGGTCTCGGCGAGCATCCTGGCCTGGATGGCCTCCACCAGGTCCTGGCAGGGGCGGGGGAAGAGCTTCACCTTGTCCTCGGTGGCCTTGTTGGAGCCCAGCAGGCCGTAGGTCTCGTTGCAGCCGCTGCCATTGACGGGGGCGGTCATGATGTCGTCCAGGGTGAGGACCTTCTCGGCGCCGGCGGCCTGGAGCAGGCGCTTGGTGCGCTTGCGGGTGTGGATGTCGCAGGCCAGGACGGTCTTGGTGTAGCTCAGGACGGCGCGGGGGTCGTTGGCGAAGATGATCTCCACCTCGGCGCCGCACTCCTGAATCAGGTTCTGGTAGTACTCCACGTAGTCCACGCCGGTGAAGGGGTGCTTCTCGTAGCCGAAGAGCTCACGATAGCGCTCCAGAGTGAGCACGTCCTTATAGGGGTCCACGCCCTTCTCGTCCACGGCGTCCAGGCTGATGAGGTGGTTGCCCACCTCATCGGAGGGGTAGGAGAGCATCAGCACAATCTTGCTGCAGCCCTTGGCGATGCCCCGCAGGCAGATGGCGAAGCGGTTGCGGGACAGGATGGGGAAGATGACGCCCACGGTGCCGCCGCCCAGCTTGGCGCGCACGTCGGCGGCGATGTCGTCCACGGTGGCGTAGTTGCCCTGGCTGCGGGCCACAATGGCCTCGGTGATGGCAATGACGTCCCGGTCGCGCACGGTGAAGCCGTCGTCCCTGGCGGCCTCCAGCACGGAAGAGGTGACGATATCCACCAGGTTATCGCCGCTGCGGATAATGGGGGCGCGAACGCCGCGGGAAACAGTACCGACCATCCGGCTCATGAAAAAACACTCCTAAATTTTCAAATTTCTGTATGGAACGGCAGAAGCCGCCCGGCAATCTTACAGTATATTATACTACAAGCTCCGCCCGCCGCACAATAGACAATTCTGACGTAACGGAAGAAAATGCGCCAAACGGGGAAGAATTATGCACAGCAGAGCGCCCCGGTTTTTGGCCGGGGCGTTCTGAAAAGGGGTGGAAACAGCTCAGCGCCGGATGATCTCGTGGCGCTTGGGGCCGGTGGACACAGTCTTGACGGGCACGCCGATGTGCTTCTCAATGAAGTCCACATAGTCCCGGGCCGCCTGGGGCAGCTTGCCGTACTCGGTGACGCCCCGGATGTCGCTCTTCCAGCCGGGCAGGGTCTCGTAGACCGGCTTGGCCCTGTCCAGCAGGGGGGAGACGGGGAAGTCGGCGGTGACCTTGCCGTCAATCTCGTAGCCGGTGCACACCTTGATCTCGTCCAGGTAGCCCAGGCAGTCGATGGCGGTGAGGGCAGCCTCAGTGGCGCCCTGGACCATGCAGCCGTACCGGGTGGCCACGGCGTCGAACCAGCCCACACGGCGGGGCCGGCCGGTGGTGGCGCCGAACTCGCCGGCGTCGCCGCCCCGGCGGCGCAGCTCGTCGGCCTCGTCGCCGAAGATCTCAGACACAAAGGCGCCCGCGCCCACGGCGGAGGAGTAGGCCTTGGTGACGCACACCACCTCGGTGAGGGCGGAGGGGGGCACCGCGGCGCCCACGCAGCCGTAGCCGGCCAGGGTGTGGGAGGAGGTGGTGAAGGGGTAGATGCCCAGATCCGGGTCCTTCATGGAGCCCAGCTGGCCCTCCAGCAGGATCTGCTTGCCCTCCTTCAGGGCCTGGTGGACAAAGGCCACCGCGTCCCCCACATAGGGGGCGATCATGTCCCGGTAGCCCATGAGGGTGCTGAACAGCTCTCTGGGGTCCAGGGCGGGCTTGTGGTAGAGGTGCTCAAAGAGCACGTTCTTGATGACACAGGCGTGTTCCAGCCGCTCCATCAGCCGCTTCTCGTCAAACAGGTCGCAGACCTGGATGCCGATCTTGGCGTACTTGTCGGAGTAGAAGGGGGCGATGCCCGACTTGGTGGAGCCGAAGGCGGCCCCGGCCAGGCGCTCCTCCTCGTAGGTGTCCTGGAGCACGTGGTAGGGCATCAGCACCTGGGTGCGCTGGTCCACAATGATGTGGGGGGCCGGCACGCCGCCGTCGGTCAGGGTTTTCAGCTCGTGGACAAACTTGGGCACGTCCAGGGCCACGCCGTTGCCGATGATGTTGGTGGTGTGGGGGTAGAACACGCCGGAGGGGAGCTGATGCAGCGCGAACTTTCCATAATCACAGATGATGGTATGGCCTGCGTTGGCGCCGCCCTGGAAGCGGATGACCACGTCGGACTCCTCGGAGAGCAGATCGGTGATTTTACCCTTGCCCTCGTCGCCCCAGTTTGCGCCTACAATTGCTTTGACCATAATCGTTCCTCCTGCCGCGGGGATTCGCGCATTGGCCTTTTCCCACGGACGGACGATATTATATCCCGGCATTTTTCAGATTACAAGGGACAAAATGTAAAAAATAACCCAAAGCGCTGTTTTTTTACGCTCATACGGGCAGGGGAAGGAAAAATTCCGGGATGCCCTCGGCGGCGGGGCACAGGGTGTGGAGGGGATAGAAAATGACCAGGGCGTCCTCCGTCAGATAGAAGTTGTCCGGGTCGAAGTCCGCCGCCGCCCGGCGGGGCCAGTCCTCGTAGAACAGGAACTCCCCGGAGGAGGCCCGCCGGGCGCACTGCTCCTCCACCGCGGAGCGCACCTGCCGCCGCCACCGGCGGGCCGGAAAGAGGGCGGACAGAGGGACGGGTACGCCGGAGGACAGGTCCCAGGTCTCGCCGGCGCGGACCAGCAGGGGCCGCGCCGCGCCGTGCCGCTCGGCGGCGTCGGTGCGGAGGCTGAGCAGGCCCCCGCCGCTGCGGGTGACGGTGAAGTCCAGCTCCGCCGTCCAGGGGGTGAAGGGCCGGGACTGCTCCCTGGCCGCCTGCCGGGCGGCGCAGGCCATGGCGTACAGCGGCCCCTCCCACCGGGCCCGCCAGGCCTGGGTCTGCCGGGCAAAGCACCGGCCAATCCGCCGCAGCTGGGGCGCGTCCCCCTCCAGCGCCGGAGCACGGAGGGACAGGGAGAGCACCGGCTCCTCCTCCGCCGTCAGCACCCGTTCCTCCGGCACAGCCTTAACCTCAACGGACTCCACACGTCTTTTCCCCAGCTCCATGGCCGCCCCTCCTTCTCCAGACCAGTCTGCCCCATCCTATGCCGGAGAAGGCGGTTTGACAGAAGTTTTTCCCTGTGATACGCTAATGCGTACCGAACAAAGCCGAAAACCTTGAAAGCCAAAGCTTTCAAGGCCATTTGGCTTTGTTCAAGTGCAAGGGTTCTGGACGAAATTGTCTAAAAACCCTGCACCCGCGGAAATACGTATTGCGCGAAAACAAAAGAGAAAGGGGGAGCGGGGCATGATCCGGCTCTATATCCGGGTGTCCGGGCGGGTCCAGGGCGTGGGCTTCCGGTGGTTTACCAGCATGACCGCCGCCCGGCTGAATCTGACCGGCTGGGTGCGCAACCGGGAGGACGGCGACGTGGAGATGGAGGTCCAGGGGGACGAGGGGCCCGTGGAGGACTTTGTCCGGGCGGTTTCCCGGGGGCCGCGGTACGCCGTTGTGGAGAATATGGAGCGCCATCCGCTGGTTCCCGAGCCGGGGGAGCGGTCCTTCCACGAGCGGGGCAGCCTGTGGTGAAATTTTCCCTGCAAAACGGACAAAATATGTTTACTTTCATGATTCAGTGAAGTAAAATATAAAACGATAAAGTAAGAAAGCAGAGCCCTGAATCAAAACCAACGCTAGCAAAGGAGGCTGTCAGCCTATGACCAAGGGTGAAAAGAAGGAGCGGAGCGATATTCTCTACGAGACCATCCTCACCCTCAAGGACCTGGACGAGTGCAAGAAGTTCTTCTCCGACCTGTGCACGGTGGCCGAGCTGCGGGCCATGGAGCAGCGCTTTGAGGTGGCCATTCTCCTGTCCAACGGCATGATCTACAACGACATTCTGGAGCGGACCGGCGCGTCCAGCGCCACCATCAGCCGGGTGAACCGGTCCCTCAACTATGGCGCCGACGGGTACACCACCGTCCTCCCCCGGGTAAAGGAGAAGCTGAAGGCCGATGGAAAGCTATGAGTTCCTGGCCGGGTGCTACGATGAGCTGACCACCGACGTGCGGTACAGCCGCTGGGCGGACTACATCGAGAAGCACTTTGCCCGCAGCGCCCTGCCCATCCACACGGTGCTGGACCTGGCCTGCGGCACCGGCAGCCTGACGGCCGAGCTCATGGGCCGGGGCTACGAGATGATATGCGCCGACCGGTCGGCGGAGATGCTCTCTGTGGCGGCCGAGAAGTGCCGGGACCTGGCGGGGGAGCCCCCCGTCTTCCTGTGCCAGAGCATGGAGAAGCTGGACCTGTACGGCACCGTCGACGCCTGCGTCTGCTGCCTGGACAGCGTCAACTACGTCACCAGCCCCAGGAGGCTGAAAAAGGCCTTCCAGCGGGTCCACCTGTTCCTCGTGCCCGGCGGGCTGTTCCTCTTTGACATCAACACGCCGGACAAGCTCCGGGGCCTGGACGGCGGCATGTTTATCGACGAGACCGACGACGCATACTGCGTCTGGCGGGCGGAGTACGCCCCCCGGCGGCGCATCTGTACCTACGGAATGGACATCTTCCGCCTGGAGCCCGACGGCCGCTGGAGCCGGGGGGAGGAGGTCCACGAGGAGTACGCCTACGAGCCCGACGAGCTGGAGGAGTACCTGCGGGAGGCGGGCTTCACCCGCATCCGCCGCCACGGCTGCCTGAAAATGCGCGCCCCCGTGCCGGGGGAGGAGCGCATCTTCTTCACCGCCGTGAAGCAGGGCTGAACACAGCCATTTGGTTTGTGAAAAAAGCCGCGCAGGGTTCGCGCCCACAGGCGCGAATCAAGTGCAATCTATTTTCTCCGGCGACATGTACGGCGGAGAAAATACTTCTCAGGCCGCAAGTGTGGAATTTGTCCGCTGAATGCGGACAAATTATGCGCGCAGCGGACTGCATCTTATTGGAAAAAGGTGCGAGCGCCTTTTTCGATGGAAGAGAAAGGAAACCATACCGCTTATGTCTGATCAGATTATCCGTATGCTGGCCAAGGACGCGCCCGTGAAGGCCTCCGCCATTACGGCGGGCGCTCTGGTGGAGCGCGCCCGCCAGATCCACAAGACCCTGCCCACCGCCACCGCCGCCCTGGGCCGCGCCCTGATGGGGGCGTCCATGATGGGCAACCAGCTCAAGGAGGAGGCGGCCTCCCTCACTCTGCGGGTGAAGGGGGACGGGCCCCTGGGGGGCATCACCGCCGTGTCCGACAGCGAGGGCAACGTCCGGGGCTACGTCCAGAATCCGGCGGCCGACCTGCCCCGGAAGCGGCCCGGCAAGCTGGACGTGGGCGCCGCCGTGGGCGCCGGATCCCTCACCGTCATCAAGGACCTGAACATGAAGGAGCCCTATGTGGGCACCATTGAGCTGCTCTCCGGCGAGATTGCCGACGACATCGCCGCCTATTTCCTGGAGAGCGAGCAGATCCCCACGGCCTGCGCCCTGGGGGTGCTGCTGGATACCGACCAGTCCGTCCTCTGCGCCGGCGGCTACCTCATCCAGCTGCTGCCCGGCGCGGACGAGAGCGTCATCCGCACCATCGAGCAGGGGGTGGCCCGGGTGGGCGCGGTGACCGAGGCCCTCCGGGACGGCATGACCGCCAGGGGCCTGCTGATGCAGGTGCTGTCCGACTTCGACATGGAGGTGCTGGAGGAGAGCCCGGTGGAGTACCGCTGCTACTGCAGCCGGGACCGGGTGACCCGGGCCCTCATCAGCATGGGAAAGAAGGACCTGGAGGAGCTGATTGCCGACCAGGGCAAGGCGGAGCTCACCTGCCAGTTCTGCGACAAGGTGTACCACTACTCCAGGGAGGAGCTGGAGGCCATTCTGGCCGCCATGTGAAAATGCTCTTCGGCGCGGAACGGGGCCCATTCGCACAAACACCCCCTGCCGGGGTTTCCGGCAGGGGGTGTTTGTGCGCGGAAGAAGGACAGAATTCCCCCAATTCCCATAATCATTGAGAAAATTAACATGGGATAATGCGATAAAAAAAGAGAGCCTGTAATATAGTAGGCACTACAGGAAGAAGGGGGGAAAGAGGTGCTGCTGATTGATTTTTTTCAGAAGGTCCTTGGGATCTCCGATGAGGCGCTGGTGCAGGAGGCGCTCCGCGTATCAGAGACAAGGGTGCTGAAAAAGGGGGAGTACCTGATTCGCCAGGGGAATACGCCCACCCATGTGTATTTCCTGATGCAGGGCATTGCCCGTGGCGTGCTCACAGATGTGAACGGAAAGGAAATCACCGACTGCCTGGTGTTCCAGTGCGGAGCGCCCGCCATGCCCAGCTCAGACATTGCCCAGCCCGCGCCCATTGACGTGCAGACGCTTACGGAGTGCGAGGTTGTGCGCATCGCCGTCCCGGAGGTCAACCGGATGCTCCGGGAATACCCGGCCATGTCCGAGCTCTACCGCCAGCTGGTGATGGAGTCGTCCAGGCTCCACTGGGAATTGAAAATCGCCATCTACCAGTACACGGCCATGGAGCGCTATCAGTGGTTCCGGCAGGCCTATCCCGGGCTGAGCGAGAAAATCAGCAACAAGTACATCGCGTCGTTTCTCAACATGACCCCTGTGACGCTGAGCAGGCTGAAGCAGGAGCTGAAAAAGCAGGGCGGGGCATAGCAGCGGACTCTGCCCGGAAGTGGTCGGAAACGAAAAAAGGGGAATCCGGGAGCGCGAAATGCGGCTCCGGGTTCCCCTTTTTCAGGTGATTAATAGCAGAACTTGCCGACAGGCTCACCGTTGATAACGCAGTACACAGCGCCGTCCTCGGGCTTGACGTAGAGCTCCATGGTCTCAATGGCCTCGGTGCGGCCGGCATCGGCCCACACCTTCTTGGCGCCGGCGATCATGGTGGTCTCGGTGACCTGGCGGCCGCAGTACTCCAGAATAATGGTGGTCTTGGCCTCCGCAGACTTCTCCTCGGCGGCCTTCTTGGCGGGGGCCTTCTTGGTAGCGGTCTTGCGGGCGGTCTTCTTGGCGGCGGCCTCAGCCACGGGCTCAGCCTTGGCGGCAGGCTCGGTCTTGGCCTCGGCCTTGGCCTTGGTCTCCACAGCCTCAGCGGCCTTGGCGGCGGTCTTCTCCTCGGCGGCCTTCACGGCGGCCTCGCGACGCTTCGCACCAGCGATCATGTGTAAATTCCTCCAGTCCATTTATTCAGACATGTTTTTATATGATTTGCTGCAACTATTCTACAACAATTTTCCGGTAATTGTCATATATAAAATGTAAGAATTTTCAAGAGCGGACAGAGGGCATTTTAGCTAATGCGTACTGAATCGGCAGATTTTAAAAAAAATGGGGTTCCAGGACGGGAGAGCACAGCGAGGATCCGCAGTCTGCGGACCCTCGCTGCATGAATTGGTGTGGGACCTTCAGCTCCGGCAGCCATTGCCGCCGGAGGGCGGGCAGTGGTCGGAGCAGCCGCAGCCGCCCGCAGCGCTGTTGGGCGGGAAGAACTCATCCACGGGGAACTGGACATGGCGGAAGATCTCGCAGGGGTCATCCTCACAGCCGCCGCAGGTGCACTCCTTCTCGGGCATGCAGTAGTCGTAGGCGGGCATGAGCAGCTGGGTGTCCCGCTCCAGACGGATGATGGAGAACTGGCCCAGGGTGACGTAGACCCGCTTGCCCTCGTTGCCGAAGCACAGGTCGCTGCCGAAGCAGGCGCAGATGCAGGGCGGAATGTCGGACAGCTCACAGTCGCAGCAGGGGCGGCAGTCGCACATGTCCACCAGCTTCATGTTCAGCACGATGGGGTCCACCGCCTCCACCACCGCGGTGGGCAGGTTGGTCTTCATGATGTTCTGCTCGTCCACGGCCCCGGAAGCGGTCTCGGAGGAGAACACCTTGGCGCTGCCCTCGCTGCCGAAGAGGATGACCCGCTTGTCGAACACGCACAGGCCGCAGATCTGGACGGGCCGGGCGGCGCCCACGAAAGCGTCGGCGGTGACCCGGTAGAAGTACCGGACGTCCACGGTGAAGAAGCCCCGGTTGAAGCCGATGGGCTCCACGTCGATGTACACATAGAGCAGCTCGGCCTGGCCGGCCCGGATGGACACGGCCCGGTCAATGGCGCACTGGGAGCTCTGGGTGGGATAGAAGCGGAGATCCTCAATGCAGTCCTTATCGGAAGATATAGCGTCTTAAATACAACGGAATGTGCTGGGCCCCAAGTGGTTGGCGTCAGTAGGGCTTCAGCGTGAAGAGCAGCTGGAACTCGCTCTGCTTGGATTTCTTCTCTTTCCGGTAGGTGATGGTGCTGATGACGCTCTTGAGCATGGCGTTGCGGCCGGCGGCGTCGGCGGCGTCGTATGCGTCCAGCACGGCCCGGATTTTCCTGGCCAGGGCGGCCGGGTCGGCCAGCTGGGCGTCCCGGATGGACTGTTCTGTCTCCCGCCGGCGGCGCTCCAGGCCGGCGATCTTCTCCTTCACCGCCGCCATCCGCTCCCGGAAGGTGGGCAGGTCGTACTCCTCCATCTCCAGCAGCTCGTACAGGCGGCTCTTCTGCCGCTGGGCCGCCGCCAGCTCCTTCTTCACCGCCTCCAGGGCGCTGTCCAGAACGGAGGTATCCCGGGCCGTACCGCGCTGCTGCTCCAGCTCCAGCTTCACCAGGGTCTCCTCCAGGTAGGAGAGCACCCGCTGCTCCACCAACTCAAACTTGGTGCTGGCGCAGCACCCCTTTTTGGTGCACAGCAGATACGCCTGCTCCTTCATCACCACGCGCTGCATGTTCTGCCCGCAGTTGGCGCACTTCACCAGCCCGGCCAGGGGGCTGCGGACGGTGCCGTCGTTCCTGGAGGGGATATACCGCCCGGCCATGATGTCCTGCACCGTGTCGTACAGCTCCTGGCTCACAATGGCGGGGTGGAGGCCGTCCACAATGGTCCACTTCTCCCGGGGATTGTAGATGGTGATGTGCTTGGGGTTGCCCCTGGCCCCCTTGCGGATGTGGGACTTCTGGTTCCAGACCACCTTCCCGGCGAAGGTGGGGTTGCGGAGGATGTGGGCCACGCTGTTGCGGGTGAACTCCTCCGAGCGGTGGGGCTTGGCCCCCAGGGCGTTGATGTGACGGGCGATGGAGATGCAGCCGTAACCCTGGATGTAGAGCTGGTACATCATGCGCACAAAGCGGGCCTCCGGCTCGTAAATCTCCAGGGTGGGCCGCCGGTCCACCAGCACCTTCCGGTAGCCGTAGGGGGCGTTGGCCACATAGCAGCCGTCGCTGATGCTCTGCTTCAGGCCCCGGCGCAGCCGCTTGTTGATAATCTTGTACTCCCGGCGGGACATGAAGGTCTTGAACTCCGCCATCTCGTCGTCCAGGTCGTCGGACAGGTTGTAGGTCTTTTCCGGGGTGACGATGAGGGTGCCGGAGTCCCGGAAGGCGTCCAGGATGATGCCCTGGTCCTTCATCCGGCCCCGGGAGAGCCGGTCCAGGTCCATGACCAGCACCGCGTCGTAGCGGCCCTCCTCCACGTCCTCCAGCAGGCGCAGCATCTCCGGCCGGGCGTACAGGCTCTCGCCGCTGACCACCTCCTCATAGGTGGCGATGATGTGGATGTCATGGTCGGCGGCGTACTGCTCCAGCGCCTTCCGGTGCCGGGAGAGCACTTCCTCCGTATCCATGCCCTCCTCCATGCGGGATTTTCTCAGATATTCCGCCGCGTCCATTGGGTTCCCTCCTTCGCAATATGTTGAGAGCATAACCGCCCCCGGCCGGATGGCTGAGGGCGGTTTTGATATTCAGGTCATTTATTTCAATCCACGCCCCACGCTCCCCACACGGGGAGCGGCAGGGGAGACCTAGGATAAAAAGACTCTGGCCAGCTCAATGAAGCAGCCGTCCAGCACGTTGACCTTGGCGATGTCTCCGGCGGTGTAGACCTCCCGGACGCGGTAGCGGCCGCCGTCCAGCACGCTGACCTGGACGGTCTTGCTCTCCGGATCCACAATCCAGTACTCCCGCACCCCGGCGCGCTCATACAGGTTGTACTTGGTCAGCCGGTCGTGGCGCTGGGTGGAGGGGGATAGAATCTCAATGATAAGGTTGGGCGCGCCTCTGCACCCCATATCGTCCAGCTTGTCCATGTCGCAGACCACGGACAGGTCGGGCTCCACCAGGGTGTCCACAGCCTCCGGCCGGTCGCCGGCCTTCTCAAACAGCCGCACGGCAAAGGGGGCCGGGTAAACCTTGCAGCGCTTGCCCTCCAGATAGTTGTAGAGCTGGGCCAGCAGGGCGGCGGCAATCTCCTGGTGGACGCGGGAGGGGGGCGCCATCATCACAGCCGCGCCATCGATGAGCTCGGCCCGCTCCTGCTCGTCCCAGGTCAGGACGTCGGCCAGGGTGTATCGTTCTTCCTTGGGCAGCGGCATGTCGCTCTCTCCTTTCCATGAATTGATTCGCGCTGTCTCTATTGTATGCCGCAACAGGGGCGGCAAATCCGGAAACGTGCTCGGATTTGGGGCGTGTCCAAGTTGGACACAGCTATGCTCAATATCCGACAGCGGTCACGCCATACTCGGCCTGTTCTGCGGTGTAGCCTTCAAACTGAAGCTGCTGGAGCAGACTGTCCCGGGAAAAAGCCATGATATCCAAATAATCCTGAGCCTTTTTCGCAGCCTGCTCATTCCAGTCTGCGCCGCAATTGGCGACGGCATACTGAGCCTGGTCCGCAGTGAAGCCCTCAAAGGTCAACTGGTTCTGGAGGCCGCTGGCGGAGAAGGGCATGGTAGCCAGGTATGTCAGGGCCTTTCCAAGGGCCTGCTCGTTCCAGTCTGCACCGCACTTTGCCACGGCATAGGCTGCGTCGCTCTCCGAGTAACCCTCGAATTGAAGCTGCTCGGCCAGGCCGCTGGCGGAGAAGTTCATAACGGATAAGTAATGTTCAGCGGCCTGCCGTGCGTTCTTCTGGCCGAGGGTTTCACCGGCGGTGTCATCCTCCACAGCTGGCTGGGGCTGGGAGACGCTGGGGGCCGTGCTGGCTGTGACGCCGGCTGTCTGCTGGTCCGGCGTCTGGGTTGTCTGAGGAGGGTCAGACGGTACATCTGCCGTGTTGGGCGTATTATCCTTGCCGCCGATTATGGCCACAATTGCCATGAGTACGACGATTGCGGCAAAGACAAGGATAAACTTTCCGGCTTTTTTGCCTCCGTTCTGGTTTCCGGCACCACAGTTCGGGCAGAAATTACTGTCGTACATGGTGCCGCATTTTTTGCAGATCATACACACGACTTCCCTTCATCTTTTTCAATCTATCATTGGGATGCTGGGGACACAAAATTATTTTCTCTTTTTCCTTAGTTGTATTGACATTGTAGAACATGCGTTCTATGATGTCAAGTACAAGGAGGGGGAGAAATGCGCGAAAAAGAAATTCAGCTACTGGAAATCATCCGGGGGAGCCGAGACCCGGAGGCTGTACTGGCTGTGGCCATGGCGGCTATTGCTGATTGTCAGCGGCTGCCTGTACCATCCGAAGTACCATGTCCTGCTGCTCCGGTGTCAGCTGCCGGAACTGCTTCATAAGCGCGCGTTCTCCTTCTGTGAGCCCATCGTCTTGGACGGTGGGCTCTGTTTTTTCGCCAGTAAGGAGGTATTCAACAGTCGTGCCCAGTACCTCAGAAATTTTGGGGAGATATTTTGTGTAAGACTGTGATCTCCCTGTTTTCCATGCACTAACAGTCTTGTCGGTGGTTCCAAGCAACTGAGCAAATTCCTTCTGCTCAATCTCCTTTACTTTCAGAAGAGAAAAAATTCGCTCAACAGGTGTGGACAAGTAAATCACCTCCAAACTGCACAAATCTTAAAAAACGAGATTATAGCATTTTCACAAGATTTAATATTCTTGATATTTTAGATTGACAATCTTAAAAATCGAGATTATGATTTGCTTGTAAGGTAAACAAGTGGTAAACGGGACATTAGATGGAGCGGATGATATTTATAACGCTCTGATAGAAGTTGTGTACGGCCAGAAAATAGAAGGCCAGCGCGGCCACGATAACCAGCACCACGACCAATAGGGCGATTCTCGCGTGCTGTTTGGCCTCCAGGCTGGGGTCTGTATGCCGCCCGCAAGAGGGGCATTTCTTTCCCTTGTACTTGGTGCCGCAGTTAGGGCATTTCATGGTGCATACTCCTTCATACAGTTATGTTCACGCAGTAAACATGCGGGAGGTGAAAAAGAGATGAACGGAACGCAAATATTCTGCGTATCTCTTCTTGCCGTTTTATACGGGATTTGCATTCCGGTGTACAAATACGTCAATCCAAAGGGATTTAAACTATATCTCCTTTGGTTGGTGTGTATCGGTGTGCTGTGGTTGCTCCTTGTTCTGGGTACGGATTTCTGTAGATGATAACTCCTTACACAATTTGATGAAGTCGCCTTTAGCCATAAACCACTTATCATTATGAAAGCATTCTGCAATATTATCGAGCAGTGGCCATAGGGACTCATCTACATAAAAGTAGATTTCACCCATAGAGTTTCCAAAATCATAGTAGCGACCAGATAAAATAGCTTGGCCAGCAGTACTAATGTAACGCTCAATTACTTCGGCACGGTGGCGGTAATAAAAGTCCCGCTCTTGTTCACGTTGCTTCGCGGAAATCTCAAGCGTCTTTTCTTTGATTTGGAACAGTCCGCTTATTAAGGCCGAGATGAGCGGGGACAAAGCAGAGAGAACCAGTGCAGCTATTGCGATAACAAGGGAAAGATCCAGGCCGGTTGATACCTGCTCTGTGGGCATTGCAATACATCCTTTCTGTGGCCTGCAAATAGTTTACCTATTGTGAATCATAGCACATAACCAAAAAAAGGACAACCAGAAAGGAGGGGGAAAGGTTGAAAATCAAAGAATTCCGCCAGGCGCGCGGTATGACGCAGCAGGCTTTGGCGGACGCAGTACACGTCACCAAGGGAGCTGTGTCCCAGTGGGAGAATGGACTTCGTGTTCCGGATGTCTCCACCCTTCTGGCTCTGGCCGATGTGTTTGGCGTATCTTTGGACAACCTGGTCGGCCGTCAGCCGCCCGAGGCGGCCAGCTGAGAGGAGGTGAGAAAACATGCGCTGTGATCTCCTACTTTCTGCTACTATCGGCATCTTTCTCGGATGGACTGTTATCCCTCATATCATCGCAGGGATAAAACGCCATTGCAGTATCAAACGCTCCCATAACGAACAGAAAAGAAAAGCCTGCTATAAGTAGAGCGAACACTTTTATGCCGCCTTCTAACGAAAAGGGTCTAGTAGCCTGAATGGATAACCCTACGATAAGGCAACCAGCAAAGGTGAAGAGAGAAGCATAAAACTGTTTTTTTAAAACTCGGTGGGGCTGTTGCGCTTTAGGCGTATGCACCACAGTATTGTGGGGCGCTGTGAGCAATTTAAAAATCCGTTTTGCCAATGCGGATAAAGCTGTGACGATGATAGTAACGGCAATATTTTCGAGTATGCTTTGAAGCACAAAATCACCTCCCTTCCACCGCTCACATTCTACCACGGCGGGGAAGGGAAGTACAACAGCCGCCCCAAGCGGCCAGCTGAGAGGAGGGAAGAGACATGATGCAGGGAGACACCCCGGAGCTGCGGCGGATTATCAGCTGGCTGGAGGGGCAGTTCGAGGCGGGCCAGCTGGCCCGGGTGGAGCGGGTGACCAAAAACGCCGTCCGGGTCACGGACCGCTGGGGCGACACAGCCCTGGTCATCTGCCGGCAGGACGGGGCCGTGGAGATGATGCCCGTCCCGGAGGCTTGCTGAACTATCTGACTTAATTTTATCCCGAAAAGGAGGTGATTACCATGCCGGATGAAACCCGAAATATTTATAAGGCCTGTCGCAAGGCTGCCGGGCTTACTCAGGAAGCGGCAGCAGAGCGGCTGAGCATCAGCGTGGAGAGCCTGCGGGCCTATGAGACTGGCCAACGGGTGCCGCCTGACGAAGTGGTTGAGGCGATGTCCGACCTGTACAATACCCTGTATCTGATTGTGCGGCATGTGCGCGAAAAGAGCGCCATGTATGGCCGGGTGGTGCCTGAGGTGCCGCAGATAGGAGTGCTGGAAGCCAGCGCCAAGCTGAGAAATAGGCTCGACACTTTTACTGAGAGACGCAGCGCGAAGCGGCTGATGCTTATCACTGAGGACAATATTGTCGACAACGGTGAGAGACCGGAGTTTGACGAAATTGTGGATGAGCTTGTAGAAATGTTCGCCTTGGTTTTGGCGCTGAAATCAGGAGACCAGAACCCTCAGGCATAAAAAAATCCGCCCCCAGGTGTGCGAGACCTGAGGACGGAAAAGGAGAACTAACTAATGAAAATATACCATAAGACGGGCGGAAATGCAAGGAATTTCCGCTGGATTCGTGTACCCTTTTGCACCCTGCTGGCCGTCATGGCCCTGGGCACCGTGGGCAACATCGAGTGCGGATTTGTGAGCGTCCGGGCCGGGGCCGAGACCCTGGCGGCGCTGATGACCGGGCTGGCTCTGACGCTGGCCTGGCCGGAGAGGAGGAGGCTTTCCCCTTGAATATCGATTTTTTTGTGCAAAATGTCAAGCATCTCTGTGAAGGGCGAGGGATTAGCCCCACCGCCGCCTGCAAGGAGAGTGGCGTCGGAACCAGCTTTATCCCCGATATCAAGCGTGGACGCATTCCATCTATTGACAAGTTTGAAAAGCTGGCGCTCTATCTGGGAGTTACAATCAGCCAACTCATTGGCGACGCGCAGAACAGTCCTGTGGTCCTGCAATACAGTGTCCCTCCAAAGGATACCATTGCTGAGATAACCAAGCGCGAGGAGAAAAGCTGGAAGGAGTACTACGCACGGGAGGCACGCCGCCGGTGGGTGGCATCTCCTTGGGGCCTGGTGGGTACCCTGGAGGGCATTATGCAGCTCCAGGAGTGCACCGCCGGGTATAAGATCAAACTAATGCAGTGGGCCATGGATGCCTACAACGAAGCGCTGAATGAAACCAGCGTGAATCCGACCGACAGCGGGCGGCATAGGACATCCTGCCCGGAGCATACAGAGGACTGAGGAGGTGTTCCGATGCTGGAACTGAACATAGAGCCCCTGGAGGAGCTGGTGGTCACCACCAAGATTATCCCCGAGACCTTCGGCAAGAACCACGTGAACACCGTGATGACCCGCCGGAAGGGCCTGCACTGGCTCACCGACATGGGCGGCCAGCGGGTGCTGGTGGATGAGTCGGCCACCATGGACGCCGGGGAGAAGTACGGCACCACGCTGTGCTACACGCCCCACAGCGACGTGGTAATCAGCGAGGAGGAGCGGGCCGCCAATCGGGCCCGTATCAAGGCCGTGGCTACCCAGGTGATGATTGACATGGGTATCTGGTAATATGCGGATTTTACATACGACAAGAAAGGACGATGGCTCATGTCCAGATTGACATTTCTGCACGGGCTGGGGGATGTTGCCATGCGGTACGGCGTGGAGGAGTCCATTTTCCTCCACATGCTGGTATCTCTGACTATGAACAACAAGGACAACGACCGGAATTACAGAGACGGAAGGTGGTGGACATTCAACTCCCTGGCGGCCTGGGAGGCTGCGTTTCCATGGTGGAGCGCAAAACAGATCAGGAGAATTATTGCCAGCTGCCGGGAGAAGGGGGCACTGCTGGTGGGCGAGTACAACAAGGACCCGAGAGACAGGACGGCGTGGTACTCGCCCAGCGATGAACTGCTGGCATTTTACAGGGATGACTGGACGGGCACATGCATGTGCCCAAATGGGCAAATGCACGAGCCCGAACGGGCACGTTCACGTGCCCAAATGGGCACACCATTACCAAAGGATACCCAAAGTATTCTAACAAAAGATATATATGCGCATTTGGATGCTGTGCGGGAACTGCTGTCCGGCGTTGTGGTTGCCGACGATGACCGGGCGGCCACCATGGCCGTCACAGCCGCGCTGGAGGAGAACGGGTATCTCTGCCAGAACAATGCTCCGGTTCCGTCCCGGGACAGCGACCCAAAGTATACCGGACGGATCGGGATAGTCGCCAGCCGGGACGGGTTTATCACGGCGATTGAGATAGGCAGAAAAAGCCCCCGGAGAAAAAGCATACATAAGCTGCTGGAGTACCCCTGCGACGCGCGGCTGATACTGCTCCGGGGCGGTGCGGCCGATATCGTCCCGGATGGCATTGACGCAGTGATTCCTCTGGCTGTGAGGGAGGATGACGATTGCTTCCACCGGTTCTGGGATGCGTACCCCAAAAAAGTGGACAAGCGCCGCGCCTACGAGGTGTTTAAGCGCCTGAATGTGACGCATGAGCTTCTGGGGGAGATGCTGCGGAGCCTGGAGGCCCAGAAGAAGAGCCCCCAGTGGAAGGAGGCAAACGGACAGTTTATCCCCCACGCCACCACCTGGCTCAACGGCCGCCGGTGGGAGGATGTGGTCACAGTACCTCCGGCCGATGATGCCCGGACCTCTGTACCCACCGCCCCGAGCCTGAGCGGCTGGCACTACGAGACCATAGACGGGGAGGAGGTGCTGGTGCCCGATGGACCGGGAGATTGACCTGCGGCAGGACGGCCTGCTGGCGGAACAGAGCGTCATCGGGGCCATTCTGGTGGACGACAAGTGCCTGCCCGAGGTGGAGCGGGTCCTCTCCCCGGCGGACTTCCGGCTGGAGCCGGACCGGGCCCTCTACGAGGCGGCGCTGGCCCTGGAGCGGGCCGGCATCGGGGCCGACCCGGTGACCATGCTGGACCAGGCGGCCAAGCTGGGCCGCCCCGTCTCCCGGGACTACGCCATGCAGCTGATGGAGCTGACGCCCACAGCGGCCAACGTGGGGGAGTATGTGCGCCTGGTGCGGGAGGAGCGGCTGCGGGACGGCATGCTGGGCCTGGCGGAGGACATCCGGGCCGGGGTGCAGGCCAGAGAGGACCCGGGAGCGGTGCTCACCAGGGCGGGACAGGTCCTGGACAGCCTGACGGCCAGAGGCAGCGCCGGGCGGCTGTCCACGCCCACGGACATCTTCACCGCCTTCTACCGGCAGCGGGAGGCCGTGGAGAGCGGCAATGCCCGGGGCTATGTCTGCACCCAGTACATGGCCCTGGACAGCCTGCTGGGCGGCGGACTGCTGGCCAGCGGCCTCTACCTGCTGGCCGCCCGGCCGGGCATGGGCAAGACCACCCTGGCCCTCAACATCGCCGACCGGGTGGCCCGGACCGACCCGGTGCTCTTCGTCTCCCTGGAGATGGACGACGAGCAGCTGGCCGCCAAGCGCATCTCCCGGGAGACCGGCATCCCCACGGAGCGGCTGCTCATGCAGCTGCTCAGCGACGGGGAGCAGGTGTCCGTGGCCCAGGCGGCCAGCAGGCTGGCGGCCCTGCCCATGTACGCCAACAAGGCCCCCACCGTGACGGTGGATGACATCGGGGTGCTGGCCCGGAGCATCCCGGGGCTGCGGCTCATCGTGGTGGACTACTTCGGCAAAATCATGCCCCCGCCCGAGGCCCGGCGGGCGGGCCGGTATGAGTACACCACCGAGATTTCCGGCGCGCTGAAGAACCTGGCCCGCACCATGCGCCTGCCGGTGCTGGTGCTCTGCCAGCTCAACCGGGAGGTGGAGCAGCGGCAGGACAAGCGGCCCCAGCTCTCCGACCTGCGGGACACCGGCGCGCTGGAGCAGGACGCGGACGGCGTGATTTTCCTCTACCGGGACGACTACTACAACCCACAGGCGGACCCGGACGCCCCGTCCCTGCTGGAGGTGAGCCTGGCCAAGAACCGCCACGGCAGGGTGGGCGGCTGTCAGATGGCCTTTGACATGACGGCCAGCCGCATCTCGGGCATGGCCCGGCGGCGGACCAAGGAGGACCCGGAGCAGCTGGACATCTTTGGCGACAGACAGAAAGGACGGCGCTGAGCTGAATGGACGACAACCGGCGGCTGGAGCTGATTGAGGCGGAGTACCTGCGGCACATGGCCATGGCCCTGGCCGACCCGGACCGCCGGGACGAGCATGAGGAGGTGGCCGGGGCCCTTGCCTGGGCGCTGGACAGCCTCAGAAAAGGAGACGAGAAGACGTGAATACATACGCGATTGTAAACTTTAAGGGCGGTGTGGGCAAGACGGTCACCGCCGTCAACCTGGCGGCCATCCTGGCCACCGAGTACGGCAGGCGGGTGCTGCTCATCGATGCGGACGCCCAGGGCAACGCCACGGCGTCCCTGCTGCCGCCGGGGGAGTACAACACCCTGGCGGGGCTGCTGACCATCCCGGACGCATATTATGACGACCTGCTGTATCACAGCTCCATCCGGGGCCTGGACGTGCTGCCGGCGGACGACGAGCTGCGCAGCCTGGATGTGGACCTGCTCCGGGGGGAACGGCTCAACCTGGGCGCCCTCCGGGACCTGCGGGACGCGGTGGAGGAGGACGAGGCCTACGACGCCATCATCATCGACTGTCCGCCCGCCCTGTCCCCGGCCTGCGCGGCGGCCATCGCCGCCAGCACCGGGGTGATCATCCCCATCAAGCTGGACGCCTACTCCGTCCGGGGCATGAGCGAGCTGACCGCCCAGATTGAGCGGCTGCGGGCGGTGTACCCGGACGTGCGGGTGGCGGGGGTGCTGCCCACCATGTGGTACCGCTCAGACATCGTGGAGCAGGGGGAGGCCCTGCTGAGAGCCAACAGCCCGGTGCGGGTCTTTGAGAGCCGCATCCGCCGCAGCCCCAAGGTGGACGAGAGCACCTGGACCAGCGAGCCGGTGGTGAGCTGGTCACCCCGCTCCGCCGCTGCCCAGGATTACCGCACATTTGTGGCCGAGCTGCTGAGAGGGGAGGGGCCGGACCGTGGCTAAGTTCGATATGGCGGCCGCCTTTGCGGCAGCGGTGGGAGATGTGTCCAAGCCGGACACATCGAGGGAGACCATTGAGTACATCGGCCTGGACAGGCTGGACCCCGACCCGGACAATTTTTACAGCCTGACCGGCCTGGAAGAACTGGCGGCCAACATTGAGCTGTGCGGCCTCCAGCAGCCCATCCGGGTCCGTCCGGCGGAGCATGGCCGGTATGTGATTGTCTCCGGCCATCGGCGATGGTCAGCCCTCAAGCTCCTGCACAGCGCGGAGGAGGACGGCGACCGGTGGATGGGCGTCCCCTGCATCGTGGAGCGGGACCAGGCGTCCCCGGAGCTGCGTGAGCTGCGGCTCATCATGGCCAACGCCTCCACCCGTCAGCTCAGCCCGGCGGAGTTGTCCCGCCAGGCCGCCAAGGTGACCGAGCTGCTCTACCAGCTCAAGGAGCAGGGATATGACTTCCCCGGACGGATGCGGGACCAGGTGGCGGCGGCCTGTCAGGTGTCGGCCTCCAAGCTGGCCCGGCTCAAGGTCATCCGGGAGAGGCTGACGCCCCACTGGACGGCGCTGTTTGAGGCTGGAAAGCTGGCCGAGGCTCCGGCCTACCTAATGGCCCGCCAGAGCGTGGAGCGGCAGGAATGGCTGGCTGTGGTGTACAGCCGGGGTATCAACGCCATGTACGAGCCCACCGAGTCTTCCATCCAGGGCTGGCTGGAGGGCCTGGACAAGATTGACGCCGTTGTGTGCCGGGACGGAGCCCCATGCGCCAACCGGGACGGCATGCGGGAGCGGCTGGCGGAATCCACTTCCGCCTATTGGCACAGATGTACATCCTGCTGCGCTCAGTGCGACTCACGCATGACCTGCGGGCATGTCTGCCCCTCTCTGGAGAACCAGGTGGCGGAGGAGAGGGCCGAGCAGGAGCGAAAGCTGGCCGAGGCGAGACGGAAGGACGAAGAGCGGAGCCGGGAGCGCTGTGCGGAGGAAAAGCGCCGGCAGGAGCGGGAGCGGGCGACGTGGCTCCGGCTGGGCGAGGAGGCGGAGCGGGTGAACCTTCCGGCGGAGGCCCTGGGCGAGATGCTGGGGGAGAGCCGGGTTGAGATGGTGGAGCGCGCCCTCAACGGCGTGGTGGACCCCTGCTGCGTCCTGGCGGATGACTTTGCCTCCAACCTGGACGCCGACGTGGTGGCCGGTCTGGCGGAGGCGGGCGTATCCCTGGACTATGTGCTGGGCCTGACTGACACCCGGCCCGATGGGGACACGGGCGGCGACGGCCCGTGGCACTACGGGGACCCGGTGGAGGACGGCTACTACTGGTGCCTCTGCGGCCCGCTGGACGGCAGCGGAAAGCTGCTGTACTGGTCCGGGGACCACTGGGAATTCTCCAATGTGGTGATGACCATCAACACCACGGTGGTGTGCTGGATGCCCTGCCCGCCCATCCCGGAGGCCCAGAGCTGGCACCGGCAGCGGATTGAGGATTGAGGCCGTGGTCCGGCCCTCTGCCGGGCGGGGCGGCGTCTTCCCCGCCCGGGCCTCCTTTTCCCGGGCCCGCCCTCTGGGCGGCGCCCGGCAGAGGGCCGGATCATTTTCTTGACGCCACGAAAATGATAGCAGGAGGATATGCCGATGATGACAATATGCTGGGCCTGCGCCAACGCGGTGCCCGACGCGGACGGGGAGCGGGGCTGTCCCTGGAGCCGGGAGGGCAAGCCCGTGGAGGGCTGGGTGGCTGAACGACGTGACATCCGCATCCAGTCCTCACATCCGGGTGGGGAGCGGAAAACAGTTGAGAGCTACCAAGTCATTACATGCCCGGCGTTTGTGCCGGGGTAGGGGGGAGAAAACAGTGAAAAAACTGAGAATATGTCTTGAGATCCCTGGTCTTGCGGAGGATGAAAACGGTCAGCCGTGCCCTGGCGGCGTGTGCTTGACGCTCGGAGACGATAATGCAGAAGAAATTACGGGAGAGGCCTATCGTAACCTGATGAAGGAGATCAACATCGCGGGGATTTTGAGGATGGCTTGTCTTGACGGTTTTTGCAGGCCGGAAGATTGCCGTCTGCTTACGCCGGAGGAGTACAACGAGAAGTATGGGGAGGAGGAGTGAGCGTGGAACGGCTGACCATGATTGACGGAATTGGCAATGATGAGCTGGTGCGGTGTATGGGCTGCGGCCTGGAAAAGGCAGGAGAGAACCTGGAAAACTGCGGGTTCTGCGAAGAGGGGTGGCAGAAGGCGCTGAAAAAGCTTGCGGCCTATGAAGACACTGGCCTGGACCCAGAGGACTTTAAAAAGGCATTCAACGAAGAATCATTTTTGACCATGACAGCACAGATGATGGGGATAACACCTGAGCGTCTGAGGGAGCTGGCGAAGGCTGACCGGGATGGGCGGTGCGAAATCCACATGGTAAAAGATGGAGAAAGAGTTTATTCGATATTTGCATATGTGAATGGACTTTGTCCGAAAAAACCGGACGGGAAGCCGTTTGATACGATCGCAGAGTACACGGTAGACGATTTCACGAGGAATACCGTAGACAGAGAGTTTGGCAAAACTGTATTCCTCACCCGTGAAACCGCTGAGGCCGCGCTGAAAGGAGAGCAAAATGGGCAATAAGAATCTACGGCGGCTGCGCTGCCTGGTGACGGCCCAGACCATGGGCAATCTGGAGCGCCTGGCTGCCATGGACGGCTGCGGGGACGTGGGCCGGATGGTGGGCAAGCTGACCCGGGAGAAGATGATCTCCCTCCGCCGGCCCGTGGCAGAGTGGAAACGGCACTACACAGAGCGGTTTGAGAGGGTGGAGTAATGGACGAACGGAAAGAGCTGGCCCGCCGGCTCAGGCAGATGGCGGTCACCACCGGAGACCTGAGCTGTCTGGGCTGCGGCTATGAGAGGGGTTGCAGCGTCCACGGCTGCGCGGTGCTCAGGCGGGCCTCCGACCTCCTGGCCCCGGCGGTTGACATAAATAAACCCATCCCGCTGGAGGAGCTGCGGGCGGCGGCAGCGGAGCGGCCCGTGCTGGTCTTTGTCCTGTGCGTGGACGAGGACGGGCAGCTTGTTAACCCGGAATGGGGAGAGTGGGAGATGTTTTACGGTGATGAATTCGTGGGGAACGGCACCTACGACATAGCCGCCAACTACGGCAGGACGTTCGTGGCCTTCTGGGATGAGCCGGGGAGGGATGAATAGTGGCTGGAACAGCCGAAAAGGGCGCGACCTACCTGGACAGGCTGTGCCATAAGCTCTATGACGAGCCGAAGGGGGCGGGATACAGGGTGCTCGACAACTGCCGGGCCTGCGGCGGGATGCTGGAGACCTACTACTGCGAGGGGCGGCTGTATCTTGTGCGCTGCTCTGAGTGCGGAGCTCTTGCGCTGGCGAAGGCCGGAAACCCGGTTGAGGCCGCCGCCCGGACGCTGGGAGTGGGAGGCGGCCATGGAGGATAGACCGTGGTACTGCGTCCGGCAGCGGGCCGGGCCCCTGACCAAGGAGTGCCGGGCCATCCGGCCCAGGCTGTCCAGGGACGACGACCGGGGCACGCGGAGGGACAAGAATGAGATCCTCCGCGCGCCCCACTCGGCGGTCTGCCGGAGCCAGGCGGACCGCCTGGAGCTCCGGCTGGCCCTCTTCGGCTATGAGGGCGTCCACTACACCCTGACCTACGACTCGGTCCACCTGCCCCGCACCTTCCGGGAGGCCATGGCCACCAAGCGGGCCTTTATGGCCCGGGCCCGGCGGTTCAACGATGGCCGGCCCTTCGACTGGGTGACCTGCATCGAGGGCCTCCACGGGGACCACCGCTACCACATCCACATGGTGCTCCGGGAGGGCGAATTCCCGCCGGCGGCGGTGCGCTGTCTGTGGAAGGCGGGGGAGGTGGACGACGAGCCGGTGCTGATGGCTGAGGGCGGATACCGCCGCCTGGCCGAGTACCTCACCAAGGAGCGGACGGACGGCATTATCATCCCCATTGGCCGGCGGCCGTGGAGCTGTTCCCGCAGCCTGTCGGGCCGGCTCCCGCCGCCGGAGCGGTGGAAGGACGAGAGCGGCGCCATTGACATCCCGTCCCGGGTTCTCTGGGCCCGGAGGAGCCAGCGGGAGAACGATTTCGGCGCCTACAACTACGCCAGCTACATCGTCCCAAAGGGGACCTGAGCGGCTGCCTCTCGCGCGCGCACGCGCACGCGCGCGATCTATCTTGAATCCTAGTGGAACAATAGACACACGGGAGGGAAAAGCGTTGCCTGAAAAACTGAATTGTGGTAAACTTATCGTAAAGGACGGATATGTGATTTGCCCGTCCTGTAAACTGCGGACAAGCCAGGTCATCCGGCCGGAGACAAAAGCGACGAAGCTCCAGCTCTGGTGCCGGCACTGCAAGGCGACGTTCGTCGTGGATATCGAGAGTGGCCAGTGCTTTCTTAGCCAGTGCCCGACATGATCCCAACACGGGATGCGGTCGGGCGCTGGCTTTTTGTTTTGCCCGGAGGTGATAGCCCGGGACCAAGAGGCCGGTGTCCGACTCGGACACAAGGGGGCACCGCATGAAAGCATTTGCAAAGCAGTTCTACCGGTCCAAGGCCTGGCGGGCCTGCCGGGCGGCATACATCGCCCAGCGCCTGCGGATTGACGGCGGGCTGTGCGAGGAGTGCCGTGACCAGCAGGGGTACATCGTCCACCACCTGGTCCAGCTGACGCCGGAGAACATCGGCAACCCTGCGGTGACCCTGAATCATAGCCTGCTGGCCTACGTGTGCAAGGACTGCCACGACCGCTACGAGGGCCACGGCCTGGGCAGAGGCAAGCCCATGGCCTGCGCCTTCGACGCAAGCGGCCAGCCGGTGGACCGGCGCAGGCTCTGACCCGGGCCAGCGCGCCGCCGCCCTCCCCCCAGTAAGGCCCGGGAGAGGGTACCAGGGAGACCGATGAGCGGGAGGTAAAAAAGAGCGGGTCACACACAGGATGGGGGTGTGGAAATGGCAAAAGGACCCAGCAAAAAAGAGCTGGGCCGGTTCGCGGACACATATAAAGCGGCCAGCCCGGAGCAGCAGAAAATCTGCCTCCAGCTGATTCTGAACGCGGTGTTCATGGAGGAGCAATTGACCGCCCTCCAGGCCCAGATTCGGAAAAACGGCGTGAAATCCGAGTATCAAAACGGCGAAAATCAGTGGGGGGAGAAGAAGTCCGTGGAGGTGGATGTCTACAACGCCATGATTAAAAACTACGCCGCCGTCATCCGGCAGCTGGGGGACATGCTGCCCCAGGCGCCTCCTGCGGACGACGAGCTGATGGAGTTCCTGAAAACCGGGGGCGGTGGTGCCAGGTGACCGACCTGGAGCGCTACTGCACCGGGCTGCTGGACGGGACTATCCCGGCCTGCCGCCGGATGAAGCAGGTGGCGGAGCGGCTGCTGGAGGACCTGGCCAGCCCCGGGGAGTTTCACTTCGACCCGGACATCGCGGCCCGGCACATCGGCTTTATCCAGCGCTTCTGCAAGGTGCCCTCCGGCCGCATGGGGGCGCCCCTCCGGCTGGAGCTGTTCCAGCGGGCGCGGCTGGAGGCGGTGTTCGGCTTTGTGGACGACAACAACCTGCGCCGCTACAACGAGGTGCTGGTCATCGAAGGCCGCAAGAACGGCAAGACCACCGAGACCGCCGCCATTGAGCTGGACCTGCTGGTCAACGACGGCGAGGGCGCGCCCCAGATCTACAACGTGGCCACCAAGCTGGACCAGGCCCGCCTGGGCTATGAGGCGGCGGTGCGGATGCGGCAGATGTCGCCCATGCTGGCCAAGCACCTGCGCAAGCGGGTGTCGGACATCTACTGCCCCATGAACATGGGGTTCATCAAGCCCATGGCCTCCAACACCTCCAGCCTGGACGGCCTGGACGCCCACGCCGCTACCATCGACGAGCTCTCGGCCATCAAGAACCGTGACCTGTACGACCTGGTCAAGCAGGCCATGGGCGCCCGGAGCCAGCCCCTGCTCTTTGTCATCACCACCAACGGCTTTGTGCGGGAGGGCATCTTTGACGCCCAGTACAAATACGCCTGCGACGTGCTGGACGGGAAAATCTCCGCGCCCCGGTTCCTGCCCTTCATCTACGAGCTGGACGACCGGGCGGAGTGGGACGACCCGGCGTGCTGGGAGAAAGCAAACCCCGGTCTGGGTACCATCAAGAGCCGGGCCTACCTGGCCGAGATGGTGCAGAAGGCCAAGGACGACCCCAGCTTCAAGCCCACCGTGCTGGTGAAGGACTTCAATATGCCCCAGACCTCGGAGAGCGCCTGGCTGCGGTGGGAGGAGCTCAACAACGAGGCCACGTTCCAGATCCCCTTCGACTACGGCATCGGCGGCTTTGACGCAGCTGACACCACCGACCTCAACGCCGCCAAGGCCATCTTCATGCGGCCGGACGACCCAAACGTGTATGTGCGGTCCATGTACTGGATACCGGAGGCGGTGCTGGAGGAGGCCCGGCGGACGGGCAGCCGCCGCGAGCGGGACAACGTGCCCTACTCCCTCTGGGTGGAGCAGGGGTACATGCGCACCTGTCCGGGCCGGAAGTGCGACAAGCAGATTTTCCTGGACTGGTTCCGGGAGCTGCGGGACAAGGAGGGGCTGTACATGCTCTACATCGGCTACGACCCGTGGCACATCGACGACAGCCTGCTGCGGGCCTTCCAGGCCGAGTTCGGCCCCGACTCCATGATACCGGTGCGCCAGGGCGTGGCCACCCTGTCCCAGCCCATGAAGGACCTGGCGGCCGACTTCCGGGACCACCGGGTCATCTACAACAACAACCCGGTGGACAAGTGGTGCCTGGTCAACAGTGAGGCCAAGAGCGACGTCAACGGCAACATCCAGCTGGTCAAGACCCTGGACCCCCGCCGCCGGGTGGACGGCACGGCCGCCCTGCTGTGCGCCTACACGGTGCTCCAGGACAAGAAGGACCTGTATATCAATCTGAACTGAGGTAAGCCCATGGGACTCTTTGAAAAGCTGTTTCCACAAAAAACCGCCGAGGCGGCGGTCTATATCTACTTCAAGACCCTGGGCGGGTACACGCCGGTCTACACCTCCTTTGAGGGCGGGGTCTACGAGATGGCCCTGACCAGGGCCTGCATCCACACCTTTGCCACCCACGTCAGCAAGCTCAAGCCCATCGTCACCGGCCCGGGCAGCGGCCGGCTGGAGCGGGTCCTGCAATTCCAGCCAAACCCCTGGATGGACACCAAGAAGTACCTGTACCGGCTGGGCACCATCTACATGACGGAAAACACCGCCTTTATCGTGCCGGTGTACAGCGACGAGCTGATGCTCAGGACCGAGGGCTTCTATCCCATTCTCCCGTCCCAGGCGGAGATTGTGGAGCGGGGCGGCGGGCAGTACGTCCGCTTCCGGTTCCCCACCGGCCAGGTGGGGGTGCTGGAGCTGGAGAACACCGGCATCCTGACCCAGTTCCAGTACCGGAGCGACTTTTTCGGCGAGGGCAACGGCGCCCTGCGGCCCACCATGGAGCTGCTCAACGCCCAGAACCAGAGCATCCTCAACGGCGTCAAGGCCTCGGCCTCGGTGCGCTTTCTGGCCCGGCTGGCCAACGTGCTCAAGCCGGAGACCATGAAGGAGGAGCGGGACCGCCTGGTCCAGGACAACCTGACGGCTGGCAACTCCGGCGGCGTGATGATCTTTGACAGCAAGTACGCCGACATCAAGCAGATCGACAGCAAGCCCTACATCGTGGATGACAAGCAGGCGGCCCAGATCCGGGAGTCGGTGTTCGACTACTACGGCATGTCGGACGCCATTTTGCAGAACAAGTACACGTCCGACCAGTGGTCGGCCTACTACGAGGGCAAGATTGAGCCCTTTGCCATTGAGTTGGGGCTGGTCCACACCAACATGACCTTTACGCCGGCTGAGGTGGCCCGGGGCAAGGAGATTGCCTTCTCGGTCAACCGCCTCCAGCACATGACCATGGACGACAAGCTGGAGACCGTAACCCAGCTCTTTGACCGGGGCATGATGAACATGGACGAGGGCCGGGAGGTGTTCCAGCTGCCGGCGCTGAACACGGAAGAATCCAAGAAATATTACATCCGGCGGGACTACGCCGAGGTGAACGCGCTGGGGAAGGAGCCCCAGGGAAAGACGGAGGTGAGCGGCGATGCCGGTGTGCAAGGACCGGGAGTACCGGGCAATGAGCCTGCTGGCCCCAACGCAGGGGGACAAGAGGCTCAAGAGTGATTTTTATGTTGAGGGCTACGCCACGACGTTTAACGAACCCTACGTGCTCTACGAATACGATGGGGTCCAGTACAAGGAGATCATCGACCGGGGAGCCCTGGAGGGCGCCGACATGTCAGATATTATTTTCCTCTATGACCATGAGGGCAACGTCCTGGCGCGGAGGTCTAACGGCACCCTGATTGTGGAGCCGGACGACCATGGGCTGTTTGTGGCGGCAGACCTTTCCAAGAGCGCGGCGGCCAGGAACATGTATGAGGAAATCCAGAACGGCCTGGTGACCAAGATGTCCTGGGCCTTCAAGGTCCGTGAGGACAGCTATGACCGGGTGACACACACGCGCACAATCAAACGCATGAAGAAGGTTTTTGACGTGTCGGCAGTCAGCAAACCCGCCAACCCGTCAACCGATATTTCCGCCCGTTCTTACTTCGACGGAGTGATCGAGGCAGAAAAAGCGGAGCGACTTGCAGCCCAGGCTGCCGAGCGGAAAAGGCAGAGACTCAAACTTTATTTGGAGGTAATCAGATAATGAAAAACCACAAGAGCAAGCTCAGCGGCATCGGCATCCAGTTCTTTGCCGCTCCCGGCGCCCGCATGGGCGAGATTGAGAGCCGCCTGTCCGCCATCGCCCAGGAGCTGGAGCGGGACGACTGCGACGTGGACGCCCTGGAGCGGGAGGCCCGGGCCCTCAAAGAGGAACGTGACACCCTGACCCGCAGCGCCGAGCGGCGCCGTCAGCTGCTCAGCGAAATCGGCGCCGGCCGCACCGGCCGGGTGGCCCACACCTTTGAGGACGGCACGCCCGAGCAGCGCACCTATGGCGTGGACACGCCGGAGTACCGCTCCGCCTGGCTGCGGAATCTCCAGGGCCGGGATCTGTCCGCCGAGGAGCGGGCGGCGGTCACCGCCACGGCGGCCATTCCCACCACCACCATGAACAAGATCATCGCCCGCATGGAGCTGACCCCCATCATCCAGGCGGTGGATGTGACCTACATCCCCGGAAATGTGACCTATCCTGTAGAGAAGACCGTCAACGGCGTCAGCTGGGTGGACATGGGCACTGCTGCCACCGACAGCGCCGATGCCCTGGACGCCGTCACCCTGGGGGCCTACAAGCTCATCAAGACGGTGGAGATTACCGCCGACGTGATGGCCATGGGCATTGATGCCTTTGAAGACTGGCTGGTGGCCCGCCTGGGCAACAAGATGTCCGTGGCCGTGGCCGCCGCCATCGCCGCCGGCACCGGCGGCAACCAGGCCACCGGCCTGACCAAGAGCGGCGAGATTACCCAGACCGGTGAGTACACCATGGCGGGTATGACCTACAAGGACCTGATGACCCTCCTGGCCACTCTGCCCACCCAGTACATGGCCAACGCCAAGTTCGCCATGCCCCGGGCGGTGTTCTATTCCGACCTGCTGGGCATGACCGACTCCAACGGCAAGCCCGTAGTGGTGGCCGACGTCCAGAGCCCCGCCAAGTTCAACATCCTGGGCTATCCCGTCATCCTGGAGGACAGCATCCCCAAGGACAACATTGTCTTCGGCGACCTCTTCGAGGGCTATAAGTTCAACTTCGCCATGGCGCCCACCGTGGAGAGCGACAAGTCGGTGGCCTTCCGCTCCGGCTCCACCGTCTACCGGGTCATGGCCCTGGCCGACGGCAAGCCCGCCGACAAGAAGGCCCTGTGCCTGTTCACCCGGGCCGCAAGCTGACACCCGCCTCAGGCGGCCCCATGCCGGGGCCGCCTGGGGGAATAGGAGGGATTTGACATGACCCATGTGCAGGACATCCGCACCGCGCTGCGCATCTCCGGCACAGCGCTGGACGACGAGATACAGGACACCATCGACGCGGCGGTGCTGGACCTGAAGACGGCGGGAGTGGAGCGGGGCGACGTGGACGCCCTGACCGGCATGGCCGTGAAGCTGTACGCCCGCTGGCAGTTTGACTATCGGGGCAAAGGGGAGGAGTACCACAGGGCTTACGAGAGTCTGAAGGCCGTCCTCTCCATGTGCGAGGAGTACCGGGGAGGCGGCGGCTATGAATGATACCCTGGTGCTCATCGGCCTGACCTATAAGAACAACAGCCTGATGGAGCAGGTGCCCGCCGGCGAGACCCGGACGGAGATTTTCGGCGAGGAGCGCTCGGTCACCCGGGCGGAGTGGTACGAGGGAGGCCGGGAGGGTATGAAGCCCTCTGTCATGTTTGTCACGCCGTCCATCAATTACACCGGACAGCAGGAGGCCGAGCTCCGCGGCAGGCGGTACGTAATCTACCGTACCTACCGCCGCAGGGACAGCGAGGAGACCGAGCTGTACCTGGAGGAGAAGGCGGGGGTGGCCCATGGGTAAGGTCAGCGTGGATGGAATGGCGGAGGCCTTGGGGGCTGTACTGGAGGACTATGGCCAGGAAGTCAGGGATACCGTAAAGCGCACTGTCAAAGCGGCGGGAAAATCCTGCAAAGAAGACATCCAGCGCCGCAGCCCGGCGCGAAAGCAGCGAGGAGCCTACCGGAAAGGCTGGCGCTGTGAAACCGTGTACGATGGCCCCAAGGGTATCCGGGTCCGGGTGGGCAACAAGACGAAGGGCCAGCTCACCCACCTGCTGGAGTTCGGCCACGCCAAAGTGGGCGGCGGACGGGTGGAGGGTATCCCCCACATCCGCCCGGCAGAGGAGAAGATGGAGCGGCAGCTGCTGCTGGACCTGAAGGAGGCGCTGGAGGAATGACCCAGGAAGAGCTGGCCCGCCGTCTGGCAGACACTGGACTGCCGGTGGCCTACCGGGCCTTCCGCACCAGGCAGGACCCGCCGTATCTCTGCTATGTCTATGTGTACGATGCCCAGTTTTTCGCCGATGACGTGATGTACTACTCCGCCGGCCACTACCAGGTGGAGCTGTACACCTCCGCCAAGGACCCGGCCGCTGAGGCCAAGGTAGAGGCCGCCCTGGAGGGCCTGTGCTGGGAAAAGGGCGAGGAGTACCTCCAGGACGAGAAAGTCTATCAGATTTTATACGAAATTGAGGTGTAACAATGGCAACAGGCAAAGCCAACAAGGTAAAGTTCGGCCTGAAGAACGTGCATTACTCCCTCCTGACCGTGGGGGAGGAGGGGGAAATCACCTTTGCCACGCCGGTCCCCATTCCCGGCGCGGTGAACCTCTCCATGGACGCCCAGGGCGACCAGAGCACATTCTACGCCGACGACATGGCCTACTATGTCACCTCCGCCAACGACGGCTACAGCGGCACGCTGGAGGTGGCCGTCATCCCGGACAGCTACCGCAAGGACGTGCTGGGGGAGACGGAGGACGAGACCGACAAGGTGCTGGTGGAGAATGTGAGCGCGGAGCCCAAGCCCCACGCCCTGCTCTTTGAGTTTGCCGGCGACCAGAAGGCGGTGCGGCATGTGCTGTACAACTGCTCGGCCACCCGGCCCGGCGTCTCCGGCAGCACCACCAACAACACCAAGGAACCCTCCACCGAGAGCCTGACCCTCACCGCGTCCCCACTCGCTGACGGCAGAATCAAGGCCCGCACCACACCGGACACCCCGGATGAGAAGTACAACAACTGGTACAAGACCGTGTGGCAGCCCAGTGCGGAGGTGGGCGGCTGATGGAGAAGATTATCACCATTGACGGCCGCTCCGTGCCCTTCCGGGCCACGGCGGCCATCCCCCGCCTCTACCGCATCAAGTTCGGCCGGGACATCATGCAGGACATGCGGGACATCCAGCAGGCCGTGGAGAAGGCCCAGGCGGGGGAGGAGCCCATCCCCGTGAAGCTGCTGGAGGTATTCGAGAACGTGGCGTACCTGATGGCCCGCCACGCCGACCCGGACATGGAGGCCCACACCGTGGAGGACTGGCTGGACGGCTTCGACACCTTCTCCATCTACGAGGTGTTCCCCGAGCTGCTGGAGCTGTGGCGGGCCAACAATCACTCCATCGCCGAGAGCAAAAAAAAACGAATCCCGTAGACCGGGAGCTGACCACGGCGCTGTTCCTTTTGCGGGCGGCCCAGCTGGGTATCCCCATCCGGGACCTGGAGCTGCTCACCGTCGGCATGGTCACCGACATGCTGATTGAGGCGGGCAACGACGGCGCGGAGTATGACATGCTTCCCACTCAGGAAGACTTTGACGCATTTTAAGGGGGCGGACCAATGGCACGCAACAGAATCAAGGGCATCACCGTTGAAATCGGCGGCGATACCACCAAGCTGGACAAGGCCCTGGCGGGCACCAACAAGCAGCTGTCCGCCACCCAGCAGTCCCTCAAGGATGTGGAGCGGCTGCTCAAGCTGGACCCGGGCAACACCGAGCTGCTGGCCCAGAAGCAGAAGCTGCTTGCCCAGGCGGCCAGCGGCACGGCGGACAAACTGAAAACACTGCGGGAAGCCGCCCGGAGCGCTGATGAGGCCCTCCAGCGTGGGAAGGACTACCAGGCCAAGTATGAGCCGCTGAAGGCTCAGCTGGACAGCGTGGCGGCCTCCATGCAGGGCCTGGAGGCCAACGAGGCGTCCATGCAGGCCAAGCTGGAGAGCGGCGAAATCTCCACGGAGCAGTACGACAAATTCAAGGACAAGCTGGAGGACACCCGGAAGGCCCACCAGGCCCTCCAGCAGGCGGTGAAGGACCTGGACAAGGAGTTCGCCGGGGCCAGGCTGGACCAGAGCCAGTACGACGCCCTCCAGCGGGAGCTGGCCGAGAGCGAGCGGGAGGCCAAGGACGCGGAGAAGGCCTTCAAAGACTGCTCCAGGGGCCTGGACGAGCTGGGCCGGAAGGCCGGAGACGTGTCCGACAAGGCGGGCAAGGTGGCCGGGGCCTTCGCTCCGGTGACCGCTGCCGTGGGGGCTCTGGCCGGGGCGGCCCTGGCCACCGTCCCCGCCACCGAGGAGCTGCGGGGCGACCTGTCCATGCTGGAGAACAACGCCCGGCAGGCCGGGGTGGGCATGGGGGCCGTGCAGCAGGCCTTTCTGGACCTCAACGCGGTGTCCGGCGAGACCGACAGCAGCATCGAGGCCATCTCCAACCTGCTCCAGGCGGGCTTTACCGAGTCCAACCTCCAGCAGGCGGTGGAGGGCCTGGCCAACGCGGCCATCACCTTCCCCGACACCCTGAAGATTGAGTCCCTGGCCGACAGTCTCCAGGAGACCCTGGCCACCGGCGAGGCCACCGGCCAGTTCGGCGAGCTGCTGGACCGGCTGGGCATCGGTGCGGAGAACTTCTCGGAGGGGCTGGCCATGTGCACCACGGAGGTGCAGAAGCAGGACTACGCCCTCAACGCCCTGGTGGGCGGCCCGCTGAAGGGGGCGTATGAAGGCTGGAGGGAGAGCAATCAGGCGTTGGTGGAAAACCGGAACGCGGCTATGGACGTGGAGCTGGAACTGGCCCGGCTGGCGGAGCTGCTGGTGCCGCTGATCACCCAGCTCACCAACTTCGCCGCCGGGTTCCTGGACTGGTTCAGCTCCCTGGACGAGGGTTCCCGCAGCGCACTGGTTGGCCTGACCGCCCTTATGGCCGTCATTGGCCCGCTAGCGGGGCTGGTGGCCAATGTGTCCGGCGCGCTGCCAACCCTCATCAACCTGTTCTCCAAGCTGGGAGCCCAGGGAATCATCGTGGCACTGGCCGTGGGCACGCTGGTGGGGCTGTCCGCCAAGGTGATGGACGCCTGGGACGACCTGAGCGGCCTGCAAAAGGTGGTTGTGGTGCTGGGTCTGGTGGGCGCTGCCGCCCTGACGGCCGCCGTGGCCGTGGGCGCGTTCCAGTCCGCCCTGACCCTGGGCGCCGCCGCTGTGGGCATCGTGGCGGGCATCACCGCCGTGCTGCTGGCCATCAACTCCGCCACCCAGCAGGCAGAGCAGGCCACCCAAAATCTTAAGCGGAGCATGTCCTCCGCCGGCGGCTCCATTCCCGGCTTTGCCACCGGCGGCGTGGTGCCGCCCAACAACCCGTTCCTGGCGGTGCTGGGGGACAACAGACAGGAGCCGGAGGTGGTGGCGCCCTACTCCACCATCAAGCAGGCCGCCGGGGAGGCCCTGGCGGAGCGGGGCAATTCCGGCGGGACGGGCCGGGGCGACGTGTATCTGGACGGCACCAAGGTGGGCCGGGTGCTCTACTCCTGCATTGAGGGGGAGCGCACCCGCCTGGGTGTGAAGCTGACAGGGGGGAGACGGTGATGGTCACCATGGACGGGAAACAGTACAGGGTGCGGGTCAAAATCAGGACCCTGCGCCGGTCTTTCCGCATCGAGGAGGACGACCGGTCCGGCATGGTCAAGTCGGGCGCCTATTTCCGCTCCATCATCGGCACCTACTACGACTACGCCATGGAGGTGGAGCCCGACCCGGCGGCCCCGGAGGAGTACGACGCCTTCTTTGAGGCCATCTCCGCGCCGGTGGAGTCCCACACCGTCACCGTGCCCTACGGTCAGGGCACCATGACCTACGACGCCATGGTGTCCTCCGGCGAGGACACCCAGCGGGACAAAATCGGCGGCGTCACCCGCTGGACCGGCCTGACGGTCAACTTCTCCGCCCGGAAGCCCCAGAGGAGGCCCGCATGAGCACAATCAACAAGCTGGTATACGGGGATATCACCCTCACCGACGACGAGATTGAGGACGGCGAGGCCTACACCGCCCTGGCCCTCCTGTCCGACGCCCTGGAGATCGGCACCCTCCAGGTGCAGCTCATTATCCGGGACCAGGCGGTGGGGGCGGCTCTGCTCGCCTTCCGCCGCAACGACAAGCTGCTCTACTACCACCGGGACGCCCTCCGGGGCACCTACTACATCGAGCGCATCCAGCGCACCGGGCCATACAGCTACGAGCTGACGGCAAACGACGCGGTGGCCCTGCTGGAGCAGTCCACCCACTACGGCGGCATCTATACCGGCCAGACCGTGGCGGAGGTGGTGGCCCACATCTGCAATATCCCCTACCTCATTCAGACCCGGTTCGCCGGCGTCAAGCTGTACGGCTGGCTGCCCATCGCCACCCGCCGGGCCAACCTGACCCAGGTGCTCTTTGCCGTGGGGGCCAGCGCCAAGGTGGACCAGAACGGCACGCTGCGCATCGAGTCCCTGTGGGACGGCGTCACCGCCGCCATCCCGGAGGATCGGGTGCTCCTGGGCGACAGCGTCGGGTACTCCGCCCGGGTGACCGAGGTGTCCGTGCTGGAGCACCAGTACATCCCGGGCAGCGAGACCGTGGACCTCTTCGACGGCACGGCCCTTGAGGGGGATATCATCCAGTTCTCAGAGCCGGTCCACACCCTCTCCGCCGAGGGCTTCTCCGTCCTGGAGAGCGGGGCCAACTACGCCCGGCTCTCGGCGGGCACCGGCAAGCTGACGGGCAAGAAGTACGTCCACACCACCCGGGACGTGCGGGCCCAGGTGCTGCCCGACGACGTGCCCAATGTGGTGGAGGTCAAGGAGGCCACACTGGTGTCCCTGGTCAATTCCTCTGCGGTGGCCCAGCGGCTGGCCCGGTACTACGCCTGCCTGGACACCCTGACCCACGATATCATCCACCAGGGCGAGGCCCCCGGGGACGTGGTGGCCTTTGAGCACCCCTTTGGCGGCGCGGCCACCGGCTGCATCAAGGACACCGCCGTGGCCCTGGGCAGCCGCCCGGTGGCCACCGAGCACGTCCTGGTGGGCTACAAGCCGCCCAGCTTTGAAGGCACGGAGACCCTCTCCCAGCGGGTGGTGCTGACCGGGGAGGGGACCTGGACCGTCCCCGAGGGCGTCACCGAGGTGACGGCGGTGGTCATTGACGGCGGCGAGGACGGCGAGGACGGAGCGGACGGCCAGCTGGGCGGGCAGTACAGCGCGCAGAACAACCAGGGCTCCAACTCGGTCTTTGTACAGCGCCCGTCATCCGGTACAAACTCCGGCCAGACCACGGCAACCGCGTCTGTGTCGTCCTACGGCAGCGGCAGCAAGGGTGAGGGCGGCGCCGGCGGCAAGGGCGGCAGTCCGGGGCGGGTGCTCAGGGACATCGTAAAGGTATCCCCGGGGGAGCAGATACCGTACCGCTGCGGCGCGGCCCGGGCCAGGGGCGAGGACCATACGGAGACCACGTTCGGCGGCATTACCTCCGCATCCGGCAGCCCGTCCGAGCAGGGCTATACTGACCCCACTACCGGTGAGACATACGCCTCCGCCGGTGTGTCCGGTACCGCCGGCGGCGCCGGCGGCGAGGCTGGAGCGGCCGGTGAGGCTGTGGGCGGTGCGGAGGGCGGCGCACCCGCAGAGGGCGGGAGCACCACCCGGAACGCGTCCGACAATGACGCGGTGAGCGGCTGGAGCGCCAGCTACACCGTGACGGCAAACATCCAGATTGGCTCCGCCGGCGGCGGCGGAGCGGGCGGCGGCTCAGGAGACAGGGACGGAACCCCCGGCGGCGCGGCGGCGCTCAACGGAGAGATTTCCGTGACGGCCAATGCATCGACCGGCGGCGGTACAGCCCAGAGCCCGGCCATCAACGGCGGCGCGGGCGGCAACGGCGCGGACGGAGCAGATGCGGAACACTACGGCTCCGGCGGCAACGGTGCCGGAGGAGGCGGAGGAAACGGTGTGCCGGGCCGGGGCTCCGTAACCTGTGACACCACGGTAAAGGGCATTGTCTGGTCCACCCTGGGCGGCACAGGCTCGGGCAGGACATTTTATGCCTACGCCACCGCGAGAGCCATGGGCACCACCTCCTCTGCCGGCAAGGGGGGCAAGGGCGGCAAGGGCGCACCCGGATGCGTCATCCTGTATTACGGCATCCTGCGGCCCATTCCGTCCGGCCCTGTGAGAGATAAAACCGGAAGACTGGTCTTGGACCGGCTGGGCCGGAGAATCATTGTGTGAGGTGAGAAAAATGGCGACACTGGAGGAGCTGGAGGCGCGCATTGAAGCCCTGGAGCAGGCCCAGGCCCCCACAGAGTACTACACCAGCAAGTACTCCGGCGAGGAGATGGACGCCCTGCTGGACAAAATCGCGGCCATGGCGGAGGGCTGAGGGCCGTCTGACAGGCTGGGTGTGCGGAGAGGTACACATTCTAAGCCCGGAACGGCGGTATGTGAGAGACCGCCCGGGGGAGGGGCGGCCCAAAGCGGAGAGGAGAGATGCGCGTGATACACTATGAGGACTGGCGGCTGTGGGCGGACACAGGGCCGGTCATCGCCCGGCAGTACGACAACCTGACCCGGCGGCTGGAGATTACGGGGGACCTGCCGGAGGGCTGGGACTGGACGCTGCTGGTGCAGGCGGACAGGGAGCACCTGGACCTCATCGCCCTGAGGCCCATGGAGGGCGGCCTTGGGGTGGACCTGACGGCGGAGATGCTGGCCCTGAGCGGGTACTACACCATCCAGCTCAGGGGAAATCAGGGCGAGCTGGTGCGGCACACCAACCAGGTGCGGATTTTTATCCCCTCCAGCCTGTCCGGGGACGCCAACTGGCCGGAAATCCCGTCTGAATTCAGCCAGGCTGAGGCCCGCATCAGGGAACTAAACGAACATCCGCCCTACCCCGGCGACGGGGGATACTGGCTGGTGTGGGACCTGGACGGGGAGAAGTACGTCACCTCCAACCTGCCCCTGCCCGACGTGTCGGTGGGGCCGCCCGGCCCTCAGGGACCCCAGGGGCCCCAGGGTGAGCCGGGGCCTCAGGGCCCCCAGGGAGAACCCGGCCCCCGGGGCGAGAAGGGCGAACAGGGTGAGCCTGGCCCGCAGGGAGAGACCGGCCCCGCAGGCCCGGAAGGTCCTCAGGGCCCGCAGGGCGAAAAGGGCGACACAGGTCCCCAGGGCCCTCAGGGAGAGAAAGGCGAGAAGGGTGATGCAGGCCCTCAGGGACCGCAAGGTCCAAAAGGCGACACAGGCGACACAGGCCCTCAGGGTGAACCCGGCCCTCAGGGTGAACCCGGCCCGGCCGGAGCGGGCGTGCCGCCGACCGATGACGTACCGGAGGACTATCTGCTCAGCGTGGGCGGCTGGGTGCCGCCTCCTGACGGCGGCACGGGTTTGGGCGATTTGGAGCTGGTGGCGTCGGCCACGCTCGAGGAGGCGGTGGACGTGATCTCCCTGGACCTGTCGAAGCCCTGCACAGAGGTTATCGCGGTGCTGACCCCCTATGGCGACGCGGGCAACCCCAGCGGGACCACTGCGCCGTATCTGTTTCTCACAAGCAAAACAGGGGGTGAGAACGGTGAAGGAGTTGCTTTTCTCAAAATGAACCTGAAAAATGACGGGGCTATGGTTTGGGACTTCCGGGCGGCGCACTGGCGGCTGGAGGGGAACCTTATTTACAAGGCCAGCTATAAGGAGGGGGGCTACCAACCCGATGGAGTGATGGTCAATGGCGCGGGCCCATGGCAGGTACAGGGAAACAACTGGGAGATTACGGACATAGACGCATTCCGCAATCTGCGGGCGCAGCTGTGGAGCGTAGTCTTCGGCGCCGGCACAAAGCTGGAGGTCTACGGGAGGTAAGGCAATGAGAGTGTATGACAATGGATACTATCGCGACGCCACGCCGGAGGAAATCGAGGCGTGGGAGGCCGCTGCATCCCAGCCCGCACCCCCGCCCGGCCCTCAGGAGCAGGTTATGACCCTGGCCCGCACTATGGCGGCGGCCGCCACCGGCCTGACCGACGCGGTGGCCCTCAGTATCCCCGACCTGCTGCCCGCCTGGGCCGAGCTGCTCGCCGCCGGGAAGGAGGTGGCCGCCGGGGTGTGCCTGACCCACAAGGGCCAGACCTACCGGGTGGTGCAGGCAGTGACGCCCATTGAGAGCCAGCCCCCCGGCGGGGAGGGCATGCTGGCAATCTACCGGCCCATTGAGCGGGAGCACACCGGCACCCTGTCCGACCCCATCCCCTGGGTGTACGGCATGGACTGCTACAGCGGCAAGTACTACGCCCACAACGGGCAAACCTATCTTGCAAAAATGGACATGCTGCCCTGCGTGTGGGAGCCGGGGAGCGCCGGCACCGAGGGACAGTGGGAGGCGGTTACATGAGCAAGTACATCCAGCGTGTCCGACTTGGACACATCAAACGCCTGGCCCTGGTGACCGGCGGGGGCCGGAGCTTGGAGCAGGTCAAGGCGGCGGAGCAGCCCGACCTCATCTGCAACGCCGGATTTTTCGACAGCATCAACCACCCCACCCACCACCTGAAGGCGGACGGGGTAGTCCGGGCCAAGGCGGCCTGGGGCTGCTGGGGCTACGCCTGGGACAGCGGCGGCGATATCAGGCTGTGCGCCCTGCCCGCCGATGAGCGGGCCAGCTACATCGGCGGCTACGAGCTGCTCACCCCCATGGTGGGCATCCGGGACGCCCTGAGCTACGGCGGGGAGCTGGGCGGCCGGAGAGGCCGCACGGCCATGGCCCTGGACGGGGAGCACCTCATCCTCTACTGCTCCGGCGACGGCACGGCGGACGCCGCCGCCCCCGAGGCGCTGCGGGAGGAGCTCTACGCCCTGGGGGCCGAGACGGCCATCATGCTGGACGGCGGCGGCAGCTCCCAGTGCGACTTCGGCGGCGGGCGGGTTATCGACTCCACCCGCCCGGTGGACAATTACCTGTGCGTCTGGCTGACGGCGGAGGACAGCGACAAGGAGGACACCATGGACAAGCAGTATACCGTGACGCCCAGCGCGGGCGTCAACATCCGCAGCGGCCCCGGCACCGGCTACGGCAAGGTGGGCGCCTA
>CAJFTA010000013.1 GCA_904419835.1 uncultured Pseudoflavonifractor sp.
CTGAACTGGGGCGGGGGAGCGCGAGGGGGCAGCCGCCCGCCTCGCGTGGAATCGAATGCCCCGGAAGCCTTGCCGTGTAAGGCTTCCGGCGCGCGGAGCGCGGACTTTTTCGCCGCGCAGCGGCGCAAAAGCAACGGCATTTTTGAATACTGTCAAAAATGCAAAAGGTTTTTTTTGACAGTCTGAGCGCGCACGGCGGATATCCGCCGTGCGCGTCCCGCCGTTTTTCTTCACTCTGTCAGTGTGAGCCGGATACCTGTCCCCTCCTGCGGCACATAGGTCTCCGCGTACAGCGTCAGTCCGGCCAGCCGCTCCGCCTGGGCCTGCCCGGCCTCATCCAGGGACCAGGTGACGGTGACGCTGCCGTCCCGCCAGTCGGTGTAGCGGTTCTGGTAGATGTCGGGGGCTCCGTCGCCGTAGAACAGCTTCTCGCCCTCATCGTCCAGAAAATAGGTCACATTGCCGCAGTAGCCGGTGCTGCCCACCGGGCCGTCCGGCTCCAGCCGGAGGGTCATCTGCCCCTCCGCCAGGTCGAAGGACGCAAAGGTGTAGGCCCCCTGTCCCTGCCAGGGCAGGTCCTCCAGGCCCACGTCGGCAAACTCGCCCTCCCGCTCCGCCGGGAGAATCTCCAAGGTCTCCGCGTTCTCCAGGCCGTAGAGAATATAGGCCTCCTCCCAGGCCGCGCCGTCCTCCGACGGCGCTGAGGTCAGGATGTCATAGGGGTAGTACCTGCCCGCCTCATCCCGCGCCACGAACCAGCCCAGGCCGCCCCACAGGCCGGGCTCCGCCCGGTACTCCCCGGGCACCGTCACCCGGGCCCGCAGCACCGCGCCCAGCGGGGAGACGGTGACGCTCAGGGACTCCACCCGCCGCTCCCCCAGCGCCGCCGGTGCGGGGAGGGTGTGGGTGCGCCCCTCCATGGGCTGGGCCGTCAGTTGGAAGCTCCACTGCTCCGCCTCCGCCCAGTCCGTGCCGGTCCATCCGTCGCCGCCCCCCCATGCCTCCAGGGAGGGCCCCGCCTTCAGCGTGACGGTCTCCCCCGTCTCCAGCGCCCCGGCCCGAAGCAGGGGCAGACGGGCCATGCCCACCAGGGTGTTGGCGTCCAGCAGATACTGCTGCCCGTCCTGCCCGCCGGGACCAGGCCTCCATGGGTTCGGCCGTCTCAAGGGTGTAGAACACGGTGCAGAAATTCTCGTCCATGGCCGTGTACGCAATGGTCAGGGTGTCCCCGTTGTCCGCCTGGGCGGACAGGCCCGCGCGCCGGGCGTACTCCTCATAGAGGTCCGCCTGGCCCAGGAACTGATACTCCTCCCTGCCCCTCAGAAAGTTCAGCGCGCCGGTGACGTAGGCCAGGGCCGACACCGCCAGCACGGCGCACACCGCCGCAGCCACCAGAGCGGTCCTGCCCGCCCGGCCTGCCCGGGGCGCCCCTGCCGCCCCCGTCATCACGTCCGCCAGCTTCTCCTTCTGCTCCGCCGTCAGGGCCACGGCGTCCATCTCCCTGCGGTATTCCCGTTCAAGCATGCTCCTCATCCTCCTTCAGCATGTCTCGCAGCATTCCTCTGGCCCGGCTCAGCCGGGTGCGGACCGCGCCCTCCCGCAGCCCCAGAATTTTCGCAATCTGCTCCACGGTCAGCTCCTCATAGTAGAAGCGGAACAGGCTCCGTGCGCAGTTCATGGCCACGTGGAGCAGCCAGGCCCGGCAGTGGGCCTCGTCCCGGAATGCGGGCGACGCCCGCACCAGCCGGAGAAAGGTCTCCTGGGTGATGTCCTCAGCGTCCTCCCGGCTGCCGGTGCGGGCGTAGGCCAGCCGGTACACCGCCTGGCCGTGGGCTTCCACCAGCCGCGCCGCCTCCTCCCGCCGCATGTTCACCGTCTCCTTCTTCCGTTCTGCCTATTACACGCGGCATCTCCCCGGATTGTTACAGACAGCGCAAAAATTCCGGGCGCATTGCTGCGCCCGGAATTCTGCAGGCTCACACGAGCCGTTGTCAGGCATACTCGCACAGGGCCGCCAGTCCCATGTGGTCGGCCAGGGTCTGGATTTCCTCCAGCTCCAGCCCGGCACCCTGCATGTACCACGCCATGTGGCCGGAGTAGACGCTGGCGTCGAAGCGCTGCTGTCCGCTGGCCGTGATCCACGTGGTGATGGCCACGGTGACGCCGTCTGCTGTCACATAGTGCACACCGTCGGCCACCTCATACCGGTCTTTCTCCATCTCATACTGATAGAACCAGCTGCACTCCACGTTGAAGGACTTTCCGTCTTCGCCCTCAAATCCGCCGATAAAGGACTCATAGGTCAGTTCGCCGGTCTCCATGTCGCTCTCGGTGTGGTATACGCAGGTACCGGGCCTTGTGTCATAGTGCTCCTCCAGCCAGCTCACGTCCAGACTGGGGCCGTCCCGCAGGCCGTCCAACCCGGACAGCCGTTCCGCACGGTACAGCTCCGCCTGATAGGGCACCTCCCCACTCGTGAACGCCCAAGCACGCATGTCGGTCCAGCCGTCAGCCTCCGTGCCCTGCCGCTCCTCGGTGATGGTACCTCCGGCGTAGTCGTTCCACATCTTCTCATTCTCTTTCGCCAGGGAATCCGGGTCAAAGTCCTGACCGCCGTGGGGAATGTAATAGCCGTTCAGGCCGCCGCTCTTGTCCTCCTCCATGGCCGCCAGCAGCTCCTCCTCGTCCTGGAAAAAGTGGACTCGGGTCTGCCGCAGGGCCGCGCCCACAGCACCTGCCGCCGTGGCCAGAACGCACAGCACCGCAGCGGCGGCCACGATGCGATAGAACCGCCTGCCTCTTCTGGGCGCAGTCTGGGGCAGCTGCTCCAGGGCCGCGTCCATCCGTCTGTCGAAGCCCTCGGGGATGGGACAGTCCTCCCGCCGGGCACGCTCCTTCATCCGCATATCAAACTCGTTCATAGCTCCTCCTTCAGCATCTCCCGCAGGCGGCCTCTGGCCCGGCACAGCCGGGACTTCACCGTCCCCTGGGCCACGCCCAGCACCGAAGCGATCTGGGCCAGCGTCATATCCTCGTAGTAGAACAGGACCACCGCCGTCCGCTGGTCCTCCGGCAGGGCCAGCACCGCGTCCCACAGGCCGTCGTACTGTCTGTCCTCCGCGCTGCCCGCCAGGGGCTCCAGATCGTCGGTATAGGTCACCCTGGCCCCCTTCCGCCGCTGCTCCCGGGCGCAGTTGACCGTGATTTTCAGCAGCCAGCCCTTGAGCGCCTCCTCGCTTTTCAGCCTGCCGAAGGCCTGCCAGGCCCGCAGCAGCGCTTCGGACACCGCGTCCTCGGCGTCGGCGTCGCTGTCCAGGATGGTCCGGGCCGCACGGTACATGGACCGGGTGTGGGCCTGGGCTGCGGCGGCAAACCGCTCTCGCGCCCCGGCGGCGGGCACGGCTTTGATCATCTCCATGGTGTCACCTACTCATGTTTTCATTGTCCGGACACTGATAAGATGCACGGCGGATACAAAAGGTTCCCGGCAGAGCATTGGAAAAAAATGCTCTGCCGGGAACGTGTGCTCACTGTGATGTTTACAGGCTGAGGGTATGGTAGACCTGGCCGGACAGATTCTTCCACAGGAAGGTCTTGCCGTCAAAGGTCATGTAGCCTCTCTCGCTCCCCTCCTTGGGGATGGACACGGAGCCGGGGTTCAGGTACAGGTTCTCCCCCACCGGCTCCCAGGCGGGGATGTGGGTGTGGCCGTGGAGCAGGATGTCGCCGGGCTGAAGAGGCGGCATGGCGTTTTTGTTGTGGTGGTGTCCGTGGGTGGCGAAAATCATCCGCTCCCCCGCCCAGAGAATGGCGTAGTCAGCCAGCACGGGGAATTCCAGCACCATCTGGTCCACCTCGGCCTCGCAGTTGCCCCGGACGCACAGCAGGCGGCTCTTGCGCTCGTTCAGCAGGGCGATGACCTCCTTGGGGGCGTACTCGTCGGGCAGGTCGTTGCGGGGGCCGTGGTACAGCAGGTCTCCCAGCAGCACCAGGCGGTCGGCGCCCTCCCGGTCAAAGGCGGCCAGCAGGTCCCGGCAGTACCGTGCGGAGCCGTGGATATCCGAGGCAATCATCAGGTTCATATCTGTTCTCCTCCTCCGGCGTGTCCGCCGGGTACAGTTTCGTCGTTCAGTGAAAGAACTACCATGTTCCGCAGGGAAAGTCAAGCACAAAAAACAGCGGCCTCCCGGATGGGAGACCGCCGTGATGTTAACCGTAGAAGGAATGTCCGCCGATGGTGACGATATGGCTCTTGTTGTTGGAGGCCCAGCAGGAGATGCCGGCGCCGTTGAACCAGTAGGCACCGGGAGCCTCCATGGCGCCCTCCAGGCAGAGCTTGGCGGCCAGGATGGACTCGCTGTTGGCCACGCAGTCGGTGGCGCCGGGGAACTGGTTGGGCTGGCTGAGGACCTCCGCCACCGTATTGGGGAAGGAGGGGTTGGCCACCCGGTTGAGGATCACATTGCCCACGGCGATCTTGCCCTCCAGAGGCTGGTTGCCGCTCTCGTGGGTGATGACCCGGGCCAGCAGGTCCACGGTGGCGGCGTCGTAGTAGGTGCTGCCCGAGGAGAGCGGGGTGCCGCCGGAGGTGTAGGTCACGGCGCCGTCCCAGCCGATGGAAGCGCCCAGAGCGGTGGCCAGCACGCGGGTGGGCACCAGGGTGTCGCCGGTGTCGTCCACCTTCACGCCGTCGGGGATGTACAGGTACCGGTCGTTGATGACCAGGAAGTTGGTGCCGATGCGGGCGTACATGGTAAAGTCATCCGCCCGGGCCACCAGCTGGTTGTTCTCCCAGGTGATGACCGCGTCGGGCCGGAGGGCCAGGGTGACGCCGTAGAAGGAGGTGTAGGTGGTGTCTCCGTACAGTGTGGCGCAGAAATTGGTCTGCTCCACGCCGTCCACCACCACGGCCGCGGTGGTATTGTCTGCCGCCAGCGCATGACCGCTGAGGCCAATCATCAGTGCAAGTCCGAGTAAGGCGCAGGAAAAACGCTTCTTCATGTGTCCACTCCTCATGCCGTTTCCGTTCGGAAACTTTTTGTTACCATATTGTAACCTATCTGTTTCCAAATTGCAAGAGTTTTCTTTGGCATTTCCTGTCGTCCCTTGGAAAAGTACAGAAAAGTACCCGCACCAGTCAGATGCGGGTACTTTTGCGCTGCGTTTACTGGGCGCTGATGGTGTAGTTGGGCGCCTCCTTGGTGATATACACGTCGTGGGGGTGGCTCTCCCTGAGGCCCGCGGAGGTGATCTGGATGAACTGAGCCTTCTTCTGCAGATCGGCCACGGTGCCGCAGCCGCAGTAGCCCATGCCGGCCCGCAGGCCGCCCATCATCTGATAGATGGTGTCGGAGGTGGAGCCCTTGTAGGGCACGCGGCCCTCCACGCCCTCGGGCACCAGCTTCTTGTTGTTCTGCTGGAAGTAGCGGTCCTTGGAGCCCTTGGCCATGGCGCCCAGGGAGCCCATGCCCCGGTAGACCTTGAACTGGCGGCCCTGGTAGACCTCGGTGTCCCCGGGGGACTCCTCGCAGCCGGCCAGCAGGGAGCCCAGCATGACCACGCTGGCGCCGGCGGCGATGGCCTTGGCGATGTCGCCGGAGTACTTCACGCCGCCGTCGGCGATGATGGGAATGCCGTACTTGTCAGCCACGCAGGCGGCGTCGTACACGGCGGTAATCTGGGGCACGCCGATACCGGCCACCACGCGGGTGGTGCAGATGGAGCCGGGGCCGATACCGATCTTCACGCAGTCGGCGCCAGCCTCGATGAGGGCGCGGGTGCCCTCCGCGGTGGCCACGTTGCCGGCGATGAGCTGCACGTCGGGGTACAGGGCCTTGATGCGCTTGACGCAGTCGATGATGTTGTGGCTGTGGCCGTGGGCGGAGTCCAGGCAGAGCACGTCGGCGCCGGCCTCCACCAGGGCGGCCACCCGGTCCAGCACGTCGCTGGTCACGCCGATGGCGGCGCCCACCAGCAGGCGGCCCTTGGCGTCCCGGGCGGAGTTGGGATACACGGTGGCCTTCTCGATGTCCTTGATGGTGATGAGGCCCTTGAGGCGGAACTCGTCGTCCACCAGGGGGAGCTTCTCAATCTTGTGCTTGCGGAGGATCTCCTTGGCCTCCTCCAGAGTGATGCCCTCCTTGGCGGTGACCAGGTTGTCCTTTGTCATCACGTTGTCGATGAGCTGGGACATGTCCACCTCGAACTTCATGTCCCGGTTGGTGATGATGCCGATGAGCTTTCCGTTGTCGCAGATGGGCACGCCGGAGATACGGTACTTGGCCATCAGCTCGTCGGCCTCGGCCAGAGTGTGGCCGGGGGCCAGCCAGAAGGGGTTGGTGATAACGCCGTTCTCGCTGCGCTTGACCATGTCCACCTGCTCGGCCTGCTGGCCGATGGACATGTTCTTGTGGATGATGCCGATGCCGCCCTCACGGGCAATGGCAATGGCCATGCGGTACTCGGTGACGGTATCCATGGCGGCGCTCATGAGAGGGATATTCAGCTGAATCTTCTTGGTGAGATTGGTGTGCAGGTCGATGTCGGCGGGGAGCACGTCGCTCTCCGCGGGGACCAGCAGCACGTCGTCAAAGGTCAGGCCCTGCTTGGTAAACTTCTGTCGCTCATCGGTATTGACCATATCGCATCTCCTTTATCTTTTCCAGTGAATTTTCACTCGGCGTACGGGATAACGCTGTGCGCGAGGTCCTGCACAGCAAATGGACACCTGTCCCATCCGAATAAATTTTTCCTATTTTACGGCGTATGAACCGTCTTGTCAAGAGGCCGTCCGCCCATTCTTACAGGTTGGCCAAAGTGAGGGCCGCGTCGAAGCGAATTTTGCCCTCTTCGCCCATACCCTGGACCAGATGCCTGCCCTCCGCCTGGCCGGTGAACAGGTCGATGGCCTCGCCGGGGCGGCACTCGGCCAGGTAGCACAGCTGGAGCTGGGACACATACTGCCCGCCGTCCAGCCGCTCCAGGTGGAGGGCGTCGCAGGCGAAGTCGGCGTAGCGGACGTTGTTGACGTGGCCGTTGATGTCGGCGTCGCTGTAATGGAGGGTGCGGTGCTCGGCCAGGGCCAGGCCGCCGGGCATCCGCAGGCCGGTGAGCCGCTTGTCCTTGCACAGCTCGCCGCCGTCGGTGCCCGCGAACTCCTCCGCGCCGCTCAGCCGGAACAGCTTGTGGGTGTCCAGGTCGGCCAGCACCCAGGAGGACACCGCCTCCCCCACGCGCTCGCCCCTGACGAAGAGGTCAAAGTCCCGGTACATGGCCGCCCCGCGGCCGCCCCGGTGCCAGGTGCGCACCGTCACCGGTTCGCTCCAGTGGAGGGGCCGGTCCAGGCGGTACCAGATGCGCGAGAGCATCCAGAACACGTTGTACCGCGCGATCATCTCCTCCCGGGACACATGGAGCTCCACCGCCGCCGAGGTGGCCGCCTCCTGAAGAATCCCCAGCAGGGCCGAGGGGCGGCACTGGTCAAAGGGGTCCACGTCTCTGGAGTCCACGGGATACGTGTTTTCAAAATAAACGCTCAAGACAGTTCTTCCTTTCCCGGTATACCCAGTTCCGGAGCGCGCCCCGGCGGTCCCGCCCGCCTGCGGCAGGGCAGGCTCAGCGGCCATTTCCGTTGTGGATCACAATGGTGTTCTTGCAGCAGATGTCGTCGATGTCCGAGGCGGTGGCGGCGGGGATGCGCATGGCCGCGCCGCAGTCGGCACAGAACAGGTCCACGGAGCTGTAATTGACCTGCATCTTCCACCGTTTGGAGCCGCAGGCGCAGGAGATGCCGCCCCGGGCGGCGATGTCCCTGAGCTCGGAGAGCACCTCGTGCATCACCAGCTCGTCCAGGAAGGCGCCCTTCTCCCCCGCGTCATGCTCCAGCTTGTCCACCGCCTCCTCCAGGCGGCGCACGGCGGCGAACACTGGCCCCTCCTCGCCCACGTAGCAGCAGTCCAGGCCGGACGCGGCGCAGGAAAAGGCCAGCGCCTTCTCGTGGAGAAAGGCCTTGGCGGAGCAGGTGACGGTGTGCTCGGTCCTGCAGAACAGGCAGGGGACGGTCAGCTTCACCCGGTCCCCCATCATCTCCACCCGGAGGGCTGACTTGCCGCAGGGGCAGGGCAGCTCGTTGACCGAGGCGGCCAGCTGAAAGACGCTGCGCTCTACAATCACGCTCTGATGACAGGACGGGCAGATGTAGGCCAGCGTCCGTTTGTTCTCTTGTACCATGAAATCATACCTCACTTTGCCGCTGCGGGCAGATAACAGCATTATACCGCAAACCGCACCGTTTGACCAGCACATCCGCCCACAAAATACGCGCTTATATTTTCTTCCCTTTTTGTTCAAACTAAGCCCACATCTGAAGACAACGAGGTGGAGCGTATGGAAATAAAGCGTCTGGGCGCCCAGACGGTGGCGCTGTCCCGCCCGCCCGCTGTGGCGGGCTATGCCAGCGTGGTGGGCAAAAAGGAGGGGGACGGCCCGCTGGCCGCCTCCTTCGACCACATCGAGCAGGACGACAGCTTTGGGGAAAAGACCTGGGAAAAGTCGGAGAGCGCCATGCAGCGGCTGGCCCTGTCCATGGCGCTGAACAAGGCGGGGCTGGCCGCCAAGGCTCTGGACTATGTCTTTGCCGGCGACCTGCTCAACCAGTGCATTGGCACCGGCTTTGCCCTGCGGGGGCAGGACATCCCCTTCTACGGGCTGTACGGCGCCTGTTCCACCATGGCGGAGAGCCTGTCCCTGGCGGCGCTGATGATAGACGGCGGCTTTGCCTCCCATGCGGCGGCCCTAACCTCCTCCCACTTCTGCTCGGCGGAGCGGCAGTACCGCACGCCGCTGGAGTACGGCGGCCAGCGCACCCCCACCGCCCAGTGGACGGTGACCGGCTCGGGCTGCACCATCCTGGCCGCGGAGGGGGACGGCCCCCGGGTGACCCATGTGACCACAGGCAAAATCGCGGACAAGGGCATCAAGGACGCCAACAACATGGGCGCAGCCATGGCCCCCGCCGCCTACGAGACCATCAAGGCCCACCTCCAGGACACCGGGCGCAGGCCCTCCTGCTACGACCTGATTCTCACCGGCGACCTGGGCCGGCTGGGCCGGGACATTGTGGCGGACCTGTTCCGCCGGGACGGGGTGGAGCTGTCCAACCTGGCCGACTGCGGCATCATGATCTACGACCTGGAGGGCCAGGACGTCCACTGCGGCGGTTCCGGGTGCGGCTGCTCCGCCGTGGTGCTCAACGGGTATCTGATGGACGGCCTGAAGAAGGGCCGCTGGAAGCGGCTCCTCTTCTGCGGCACCGGGGCCCTTCTCTCCCCCACCTCCACCCAGCAGGGGGAGTCCATCCCCGCCATCTGCCACGCGGTGGCCCTGGCGGCCCCGGGCTGCGAGACGGTATAAAGGAGGAATGGCTATGGAAATGTTGTGGGAATACGGCCGGGCCTTTCTGTGCGGCGGCCTGTTCTGCCTCATCGGCCAGCTGCTCGTCGACAAGACCAAGCTGACCCCCGCCCGCATCCTGGTGACCTATGTGGTCTCCGGCGTGGTGCTGGGCGGCCTGGGGCTGTACAAATACGTGGTGGAGTTCGGCGGCGCGGGGGCCACCGTCCCCCTCACCGGCTTCGGCTACCTGCTGGCCAGGGGCGTGGCCAAGGCGGTGGAGGAGCAGGGGGTGCTGGGCGTCCTCACCGGCGGCATCACCGCCGCGGCGGGGGGCATTACCGCCGCCATCTTCTTCAGCTGGCTCGCCGCCCTCATCTTCCGGCCCAAGCCCAAGGAGTAAAAGAGGCTCCCGGACCGCCTGGGCAGTCCGGGAGCCTCCTGTTCTCTGTTTTAGGCCGGTCCCTCCGGCTTCCGTCCGGAGAGAATCAGCATCATGGGGCGGCGCAGCTCGTCCGCCATGCCGGGCACATCCATGAGCCTGGGGTCGGGCCGGGGCTCCACCAGATCCGTGAGGGCAAAGCCCGCCTTCAGCAGGGCCCCCACGTCGCTGGTCAGGGTGCGGTGGTACTTGGTCACGTCGCAGCCCAGGAAATGGGCCGTCCGGACGCCCTCGTCAAAGTAGCGGTCCACAGGCCAGTGGAGGATGCTTCCGTCCCTGTCCCGGTACCACTCCTGGTCCCCCCGGGCGGTAAAGACAGGGTGCTCGCAGGAGAGCACAAAGACCCCGCCCGGCGTCAGCAGGCGGTACACCATCCGGCACACCTGGTCCAGATCCTCCACATAGTGGAGCGCCAGGGAGCTGAGCACCACGTCAAAGGAGGCCTCCGGCAGGTCCAGGTCCTCCAGGTCCTCCATGGCCGCCCTGCGGTAGGTGACGGCGGGATGGGGATTGCGCACTTTGGCCTGGGAGAGCATCTTCTCCGACAGGTCAATGCCCAGCACCTCTGCCGCGCCCTGTTCGGCGGCGTACCGGCAGTGCCAGCCGAAGCCGCACCCCAGGTCCAGCACCCGCCTGCCCCGGAAATCAGGGAGCAGCGCCTTCAGCGCGTGCCACTCCCCGGCGGCGCTCAGTCCCTCCGCCGAGCGGGGAAAGCGGCTGTACTGCGCAAAGAAATGGCTGTCGTCGTATTGATTCTCTTTCATCTGAACTTTCTCCGGTCTCCTGTTTTCTCAGCCCCGGTAGCTCCGGTAGCCCCTCCGGCCGCCGGAGCGGCGGGCGCGGCGGCGGCGTCTGGTCGCCACCCGGCAGACAATGAATACCACCAGCGCCGCCAGCGCCAGCACCACGCCCAGCACGGTCAGGGTGATCCAGTTGGGCTGGCGGAGCAGGGCGATGGGATTGACGCTGTCGTCCCGCACCTTGCGGCCCTCCGGCCCCGCATACCGCTGGGGCACCTGGGGCACGCCGTCCTCGGGCGGGAAGGAGGCCAGATAGGTGGCCACCGCGTACCACTCCTTCAGCTCCGAGCCGTCCTCCAGATGGATGATATGGTCCTCATAGTTGGTGATGGGGTTCCCCCTCTCGTCTTTGGGGGTAATCTTCAGGATGCCGTAGGACAGGTCGGTCACCATGCCCAGCATCTGGCTGGAGTAGAGGTTGGTCACCACCCGGTAGAGCTTGTTGTCGTCGATGGCCTCCGTGCCCCCGTCGGAGCTGAGGATGGCCGGCTCGGTCACCCGGTTGAAGAGCATCCGGTGCATGTTAAAGGTATAGCGCACCCCGGAGCTGTAGAGCTGCACACCCGAAAAGAGCGGCCCCACCGACGGGTCCAGCTCCAGCACGGTCTTCAGCTCCTTGCCGGTGAGCCATGCGTCAATGAGCGGATAGCCCGGCGAACCGTCCGCCCCCGATCCGATGGAGCTGACGTTGAAGGCGTCGGAGACTGTAATATCCCCCCGGGAAAAGCTGGAACGGATCACGCCCGAGTTGACAAAGGCCGCCGTAATGGGGGCGGCGCTGGTGCCCGCCTCCGCCTGCCGGACTGCGTAGGCATAGGCGTCGGCAATCAGGTTGCCCAGGCTGTCCTCCTCCTGCTCCTGGGCGAACTGGGAGATGGGCGTGAAATCAAAGGGGCTGTGCGCCAGCACCTGGTCAAAGGTCATGCCGAACTGGGACAGGTACTCCGTCTCCACCAGCTCCTTGTAGCCGGCCACCTGGGCGGCAATCCGGGGGTCCTCCGCCACGTTTTCATCGATGGGAATCAGCTCGTAGTCCAGGACGGCGTTGTTGCCCTCGGCGTCCTTTTTGATGGTCACCTTGCCCAGGTTGGTGCAGTACTCGCCCGTGCAGCCGATCACGGTGTTGTTCACGATTTTTGGCTCCAGCATGGTGGAGTGGGTGTGGCCGGAGACGATGAAGTCAATGCCGTCCACATTTTTGGCCAGCAGCTCGTCCTCCGACTTTTTGGGGTCCGGGTTGGTACCGCTGTGGGACAGGCAGATGAGAAAGTCGTACGCCTCGTTGGCCTTGATCTCATCCACCACCCGCTGGGCTGCCTGGATCACCGGCTCAAACTCCATGCCGGACATGGGCGCGCAGGCATCCGCGTCCTCTCCCATCACGCCGAACACCGCAAAGCGCACCCCGTCCCGCTCGATTATCACATAGTCGGTGACGCCGCAGCCGGCCATGGCCTCCACCACCTCCGCGCCCGCCTCCGGGTCCTTGGGCGTCACATAGTTGGCCTGGACCAGGGCGGGCAGGAGGTCGCCGCTCTCGGCGGCGGCCCGAAGCATTTTTGCCAGTCCGTCCGCCCGGTACTCGTACTCGTGGTTGCCGAAGGTGGCCGCGTCATACCCCAGGGCGCCCAGGCTGCGCAGCTCGCTGGCCTGGGTGGTGTAGATGGTCTGGAACAGCGTGCCCATGGAGAAATCCCCGCCGTCCACGGTGATGCAGGCGTAGCCCGACGCCTCCGCCTCGTCCCGCTCCTGCTCCAGGGCGGTCATCAGCCGGGCAAAGCCTCCGTACTCCCCGCCCCCCTCCTTCTCGGCGGGCAGAAGGTGGGAGTGCATATCATGGGTAAAGAGGATGGTTGCCACCTTTCCCTCTTCCTCCTGGGCTGACGCGGGCGCCGTCAGGCACCCTGCCGCCAGCACCAGTGTAATCAGCAGAACAAGGATTTGTCTCGCGCGCTTTTTCATGGTCTTCCCTCCCAGTGTCATGCCCCCATTATGCCATAATTCGCATGAAATTGGAAGTCAAATTTGCACGAATCAACCAAACCTTTCTGTCCATCCTGTTACTTTTCTCAATTCACCCCCCTCTTTTTTCCATATTTTTTAATATGGTTTTAAAAATTATATTATGTGATTTTTCTATTGATATTACGCAATAACCGTGTTATACTATACCAGAGAAAGGCGGTCAGGCTGCCTGTACCGGTCCGCGCTCCGCCTTTCACTGTACACGGTTCCCCTGTCCGCAGCATGCGGCGGAGCGCACCTCGTTTTTGGAAAGGCGCAGCAGCGCATGGAGGTTTCTTATGGATGAACTTATGACCTATCCCGAATTTTCCGCGCCCCGGGTCTCCCCTGCCAGGGCCAGCCGCCGCCCCCAGGAAAAGGGCCGCAATCCCTATGACGGCCTGCGCCCCTGGTCCGCCATTACCCACGGCATCGGCGCCGCGCTGGCGGTGCTGGGGACCGTGTTGCTGCTGGTCCGCTCCGTCACCCTTGGGCTGGACGGCTGGCACATCGTCTCCTTCGCCATCTACGGCGCGTCCATGATTGGCCTCTATACCGCCAGCACCCTGTACCACTGCCTGCGCACCGGCGTGCGGGGCCGCATCGCCCTGCGCAAGCTCGACCACGCGTCCATCTATCTTCTGATTGCCGGCAGCTATACGCCCGTCTGTCTCACCGTGCTCCGCACCGTGGGCGCCTGGGGCTGGGCCCTGTTCTCCATCATCTGGGTCCTGGCCCTGGCCGGAATTGTCCTCACCATGGGCTGGATTAACATGCCCCGCCAGCTCACCGCCGCCATCTATATCTCCATGGGCTGGATGGCCGTTGTGGCGGTCTACCCGCTCTACCAGACCGTGGGCTGGGCCGGGCTGTCCTGGCTGCTGGCCGGCGGCGTGCTCTACACCATCGGCGGCGTGTCCTACGCGCTGAAGTGGCCCGGCCGCGACAACCCCCGCTTCGGTTGCCACGAGATCTTCCATGTCTTTATTGTGCTGGGCAGCGTCTGCCACTTCCTGCTGATGTACCGGGTCATCTGCTTCCTCTGAGCCCTGCATCCGCGCCGAAATGCGCCGCGTACTGAACGAAACCGCACCCCATTTGTTAGACGGTATGGTATACCGAATAACAAGTGGGGTGCTTTTCTGTGCCAGGCGTTTTTTTGATTCATCCCGCCGCCGATGGCATTCCCCGCGCCGCTGTGCTATAATGCCTGTAGCAAGCCGGACAAGGCGGAGCGCGCGGGGGCTGGATTGAGGCGCAGCCCATACATCGGACAAAAAGGAGCATCCATATGAAACGAGTCAGAATCACGGTGCTGAAAACCACCCTGGATCAGGAGCTGGCCGCGGAGTACGGCGTGGAGGGGCTGACCGCCTGCCCCATGCTGAAAGCCGGCCAGGTGTTCCACGCCGACTACGCAAAGCCCGACGGGCTGTGCGACGAGGCCTGGAAGGCCATCTATCAGTATGTGTTTGCCCTGGCCCACGGGGCGGAGAAGGAGCTGTTTTATTACGGCGACTGGATCCGCAGGCCCGGCGTGGCCATCTGCAGCTGCACTGACGGCCTGCGGCCGGTGATTTTCAAGCTGGAGGCCACGGATGAGGTCTCCCAAATCGACTACACCCCGGTCCGGTGACCACCGTCCCGGCCTTTGAAGCGTCTTCACAGAAAGGAGCCCCTCATGCAGTACACCCGGGAAGAGCTGGCCGAGGCCAGGCGCCAGATAGGTTCTACGCTCCACAAACTGCGGGAGGCGGTCAGGACGCTGGAGGGCAGGGAGAATCCCGCCCGGTACAAGTCCCAGATCACGCTGGCAAAGCGGCGCATCCAGGCGTTTACCATCGCCGACGACCTGATTGCCCGGGAGCTGGGCGCCGGCGCTGCGCAGGCCATGCAAGCGCATAAGGAGAAGCGAGTATGATTCGAGATATCTGTAAGGACGAGGCCTTTCTGGCCCGGAAGGCGGAGCCTGCCGGACCGGAGGACCTGCCCGTTGCCGCCGACCTGCTGGAGACGCTGGAGCACCACAGGGACGGCTGCGTGGGCATGGCGGCCAACATGATCGGCGTGAACAGGCGCATCATCGCCTTTGACAACGAGGGGACCTATACGGTCATGTTCAACCCGGAGATTGTCAAAAAATCCGGGCCCTACGACGCGGAGGAGGGGTGTCTCTCCCTCTCCGGCACCCGCCCTGCCAGGCGGTGGAGGTCTGTCAAGGTGCGCTGGCAGAACGAGCAGTTCCAGGTGCGGCTGAAGACCTTCACCGGCTGGACGGCCCAGATCATCCAGCATGAGATTGACCACTGCGAGGGCATTATCATATGAAAAAATGTAAAATTACCGTCATGCGCATCACCCGGTACCAGGACCTGATGGCCCGGTATGAAAATCCCCTCCTCCACGCCTGCGGCATGGAGGAGGGCCAGGTCTTTATTGCCAACGGCTGGGAGAAGCCGGAGGGCTTCTGCCAGAGCGCCTGGGATACCCTCTCGCCCTTTGTGCTGGCCCTGAGCCACGGCGGAGAAAACTTCTACGACGGCTGGATGAAAAACCCCAGGTCCGCCATGCTCTCCTGCAACGACGGCTTCCGCCCGGTGAGCTTTCTGGTGGAGACCCTGGACGAGGACGCGGACTGAGGCGGAGCGCCTGGCCGCCGTCTTTGCGCATGCACGCCGGACAACCGGCGCAGAACAGGATGTGTTGCACAGTTGAAGCTGATGTCCTCTTTGCGTACCATCGATTATCGTCTCTATGCCTCCTTGCTGTTCATGGGGCTCTGTCCCGCGGTTTATACCGCCGTCCGCATTCATTTTTTGGGGCAGATGCCGGACCCCTGGTCCTATTCCATCGCGGGGCAGCTTGGCTGGGTCAACCTGATCTATGAGGTTGTCCAGGAGGCGGTGCTGCCTCCCCTGTTTTTCTTCATGGGGCAGGCGGTAAAGGACCGGGATGCATTTTCCAACCGGGTGAGAAGCGGGCTGCTTGTGACTGCCTGCACCTATACGGCGATATCGCTGGCGCTCTGCGTCACGGTGCGGCCGCTGCTGGGCTGGATGGCGGCAGAGCCCGGCATAACGGAGGCTTCCGTATCTTACATCCGCCTGGAGAGCATTGCCAGCATTTTCGGAATGCTGGGTTCTTTTACACTGGTTGCGCTGGTGACGCTGGGCCGCGAGAAGTACCTGTATCTTCTGACGGTGTTCCGGCTGATTCTGAGCCTCGCGCTGGATACCCTGTTGATTTCAGCCCTTCCGTTCTCCCTTCATCTGGGGGTCAATGGAATCGGGTATTCCAATCTCATTGTCAACGGCCTGCTGTTCGCGCTGTCGCTCCGGATGCTGGCCCGGGAGGGCGTCCGGGTGTGCTCCGGGACAAGGCTTTCCTTTGGCTGGATGCGGGAGTTCTTCAAAGTCGGGGGCATCTCCGGCCTGGAATCCTTTGTGCGGAATGCTGTCTATATGCTGATGATTGTCCGCATGGTGAATGTGGTCCGGGAGCAGGGCGTCTACTGGGTGGCGAACAACTTCATCTGGGGATGGCTGCTGCTGCCGGTGACCCAGCTTGCGGAGCTGATCAAGCGGGAGATCGCAGCCGATCCGGCGTCTCTCCGCACCCGCTCGCGGGGATATTTCGCCCTTACAGGCGTGATATGCGCCGTCTGGATCTGCTCCATTCCCTTTTGGAAGCCGTTTATGGCCCGCGTGCTGGGCTACCCGGACACAGACGCTCTGTTCCGGCTCGTCCTGCTTCTGCTGGGCTTTTACATGGTTTATGCCTTTCAGAATGTGTTTGACGCCACCTTCTACGCGCTGGGAAAAACCAATTACATGCTGTTTGAGTCCATTGCCAGCAATACGCTGTATTACGGCGGCGCGTTTGTCCTCTACTGTATCGGGCTGTGGACTCCTTCCCTGACAGGAATCGCGCTGCTGTTTGGCTTCGGGCTTTTGTTTGACGGGGCCGTGTCCCTGTTTGCCTACCTGCATCTGCTGAAAAAGGAGGCTCTCCGGCGGTGACGGCGCGGCGCAGGTCAGAGGGCGGCCCGCTTCACCGGCTGTCAGCGGCTCGGCGCTGTCCGCGCTTCCGCCTGCGGAAGTCCTCCTCAATGGCGTCCTTCCAGTGCCCGTCCAGGGGGGCGCTGCACCGGACGGCGGCCACCGCCTCGCCCACCACCTCGTAATTGAGCCGGGTGCCCGCGCCGTCGCAGTGGTAGTTCACCGCCCGGTCGGGGGCGATGCCCAGGCGGCCCGCCGTCTCCACCGCGTCGATGTTGGCCCCCAGAAAGAGGAATTCCCAGCCGTACTGCTCCTTCTGCCGCCGGATCATCTCCCTGACCTGCCGGGCGGAGCAGCGGCGGCTGGCGTTCTCCATGCCGTCGGTGGTGATGACGAAGAGGGTGTGCTCCGGCACGTCCTCGCTCCGGGCGTACTTGTGGATGTCCCCGATGCGGCGGATGGCCCCGCCGACGGCGTCCAGCAGGGCGGTGCGGCCCCGGACATAGTAGTCCTCATCGGTCATGGGCCTGACCCGGTCCAGCCTCACCCGGTCGTGGAGCACCTCGGTCCGATCGTCGAAGAGGACGGTGGAGACAAGGGCCTCGCCGGGCTCCTTCTTCTGCTTGTCCAGCATGGCGTTGAAGCCGCCGATGGTATCCCCCTCCAGCCCCTGCATGGAGCCGCTGCGGTCGAGAATGAATACCAGCTCGGTCAGATTCTTTTTCATCATAAAATCCCCCTATCCTGTGCTGTCTGTCTTACAGGCACAGTATAGGGGGATTTCATTTTTGTTTGGTCGCCTGGCGGGCGACAAACTCAGTTGGATTCTGCGAGCCTTGCCCTGAGCTCCCGCTCCACCTTTTCCAGGTCCGGGTCGCACAGCAGCGGCAGGACCTCCACCAGCGCCTCCGGCTCCAAATCCCACCAGCGGAATTGCAGCAGCAGGCCGGTCAGCCCTTCGTCAAAGCGCCGCTTGATGACCCTGGCCGGGTTGCCTCCAAACACCGTGTAGGGCGGGATATCCCCGGCCACCACCGAGCAGGCGGCCACGATGGCGCCGTCGCCGATTTTGACTCCCGCCCGATCCAGACGTCGTTTCCGACCACGATGTCGCCTTTTCGGGGGAGCTGGTCCAGATGGGGCGGGGTGTTCTCCTGCCATGCTCCGCCGAACACATGAAACGGGTAGGTCGTGACGCTGCTGATGCGGTGGTTGGCCGGCCCCATGATAAACTTTGTGCCGGAGGCGATGGCGCAGAATTTCCCGATGATGAGATGGTCGCCAAACTCCGGGTAATTGAACAGCACATTGTTTTTTCAAAGCCGGCGGGGTCCGCCGTGTCGTCGTAGTAGGTGTAGTCGCCAATGGAGATATTGGGCGCCTTCACCACATTCTTGATAAAGCAGGAGGTTTTATATTCGTTGGGAAAGACCTGGTTGGGGTCCGGTATCTGATGCATTGCTGCCGTCCTTTCTTTTTCCATAGCGCCATGCGCTATTTTATGTCATATCACACCCTTTCTCCGGCATCCTATGGTGGCAGCCGCCCGTTTTTTCCTGATTTCTTTCATCCTGGTCCCCTCCCTGCAGCGGCCGCGCGATACGCCCGTCAAAGGATTATTTTCTCAGAATCTGCTCCATGGCCCTGCCCTTGGCCAGCTCGTCCACCAGCTTGTCCAGATAGCGGATCTCCCGCATCAGGGGGTCCTCAATCTCCTCCACCCGGACGCCGCACACCTTGCCGGTGATCAGCGTCCGGTTCGGGTTCATGGCGGGGGCGCTGCGGAAAAAGTCGCCGTAGCTGATTTCGGACTGCTCCAGCCGGGCGATGTCCCCGGGCGTGTATCCGGTGAGCCAGGCGGTCACCCGGTCCACCTCTTCCCTGCTGCGGCCCTTTTTCTCCGCCTTGCTCACCAGCAGGGGGTAGAGCTTGGCAAAGGGCATCTGCGTTACGTCTGCACGGGGCATGTGTCAACCTCCCAGGAGGCTCTGGTCGAAGGCGAACAGAGCCTCGTTGATCTCAAAGATGTTGTAGTTCCCATGGGCGATGAAGTACTCCACGATGATGTCGAACCTGCTGGCGTGGGAGAAGGCGAAGCCCGCCTTCGCCAGCATCTCCCGGGCCTCCTCCAGCGGCAGCTCCAGGGCGACGGCAAAGGCCATGGCGGTGGGCTTGGAGGGCTTATAGTGGACGTCCGAGCGGATTTTGGAGAAGAGCTTGCGGTCGATGTTGGCCTTTTTGTAGCACTGGGCGTCGGTGATGCCGGCCTCGTCGATTTTCCGCAGCAGCATCTGGGAAAAGCTCTCGTCCAGCCGGCTCAGGGCCTCGTCCAGGCTCCCCGGAGGGGCGGCGCAGGGCGCGGGCGCCCCCGGAGCCGCCTCCGTGTGGGCGGAGGCGAAGGACAGGGCCCGGCGGCGCCGCTCCCCCCGGCTGTCGGTGCGCTCCGCTGCATAGCGGCCATCGATGTAGGCGGCGATGTCGGCAAAGCGCGTTCCGCCGATGGTGTAGGACGCCCGGTCGAAGATGACCAGATAGACGGTCATATCGTGGGAGAGCAGGAAGTCCCCAATGGTGTCCGCCGCCACCCTGAGGGCCTGGTCCTTGGGGTAGCCGTAGGCCCCGGCGGAGATGAGCGGGAAGGCCACCGTCTCGCACTGATTGGCAAGGGCCAGCTCCAGCGAGGCGCGGTAGGCGGAGGCCAAAAGCGCCCGCTCGCCGTGGCCGCCGCCCCGCCAGACGGGACCCACCGTGTGGATCACATAGCGGGCGGGCAGGCGGTAGCCCTCTGTCAGCTTGGCCTGTCCCGTCTTGCAGCCGCCCAGGGCGCGGCACGCCTCCAGCAGCTCCGGCCCGGCGGCGCGGTGGATGGCCCCGTCCACGCCTCCGCCGCCCAGCAGGCTCTCCTTGGCGGCGTTGACGATGGCGTCCACCCTCATGGTGGTGATGTCGTTTTGCACAATGTACAGGGGCATGGGCCGCCTCCTTTATATCTCAAAGAAAGCATGGCAGAGGGACGCGCAGCGCGCCCCTCTGCCATGCGGCATTATGCCTATTCCTGCGCCGGACGGACGCTTTCTCTCCGTGGAGGAACGCTTTCCAGAGCCGCTCTCCTTCCGCTCAGAATACTCCGTTTGTATCGTCCCCGCCAAAGCCGGATTCCTCAGGGGGAATGTCAGTGGCCACGGGAGGCACATCCGCATCCTCCAGATTGCCCTCCGCCTTCAGCTCGGCGATGCGGCTCTTGTTCTCCTCAATGGTCACCTTGGAGGCGGTAATCTTCTCGCACAGGGCCACATAAGCCGCCTCGGGCGCCATGCCGCGCTCGGCATAGTAGAGCTTTCCGATCTCAACGTATGCTTTCTTAATCGCGTCCTCCTCCGCGGAGTTGGCCAGATTCAGCTTGGCAATCTCAGCCAGCTGCCGGGATTTTGCCACGCCAGCCCGGCCCAGATCCATCGCTTTATCCTTCAGTTCATCAAAAAATGCCACAGGAAACAACCTCCTTATGTATTCCCAGCTTCTTCATCCGATTCAGCGGGACACTTCTTTGGAACCTGACCCTATTTTAACCTCTTTTTTCCGCCGGTGCAAGAGCCCGCAATATGATTTAAGTCTTTTTTAATGAAGCCATATTTTTTGCAACTATTTTATCGATTTTTACCGGATATATTTATCACTTTTAAATCAATATATCACTTTTATTCACTTGTCACAACACGCGCTGTTCGCAGGCCGGCAGACCCAAGCCGCCCCTGGGTGGATACGGCTCTGCTGCTCCGCCATGTCGGCTTCCGTTTCCCACACCACGGGGCCGGCCCGCGCATATCCTGAGGGTGGAGGTTATGCTTATGTATCATCAAAGAGGCTTCTACGGCACAGGCGGATCCATTCCCGCCGAGGCGCTGTATCCCGATTGTTCCTGTTCCTCCTGCGCTCCTCCCTGCCAGACCGTGCGGATCTGCCCCATCCCCGGCCCTACGGGCCCCGCCGGGCCCACCGGGCCTACCGGGCCTACCGGGCCTTCCGGACCCACCGGGCCCACCGGACCCACCGGACCTTCCGGGCCCACCGGGCCCACCGGGCCCACCGGCCCCACCGGGCCCACCGGACCCACCGGGCCTACCGGGCCTACCGGACCTTCCGGGCCCACCGGGCCCACCGGACCCACCGGGCCCACCGGGCCTACCGGGCCTACCGGACCTTCCGGACCCACCGGGCCCGCCGGAACGCTGACGCCCGGTGCGGCTGTGGCAAATGTGCCCAGCAACGCCAGTCTGACGGGCCTTATCCAGTCCTACAATAACCTGCTGGCCTCCCTGCGGTCGGCCGGCGTCATTTCGTGCCTGTAACGCAGAGGCTCCCCTGGGTGTTTCCGCCCCGGGGAGCCTTCTGACTGCCGTATTCAGCGCTTCTGCCGCTTTGCCTCTTCCATCGCGGCGCGGACAGGCTTGGACTTCTCCTGCCGGTTGTTCCGGGCCAGGATGTCGGAGATCTGCCCCTCCGCCTGCTCCACCTCCGCTTTGAAAATGCGGGCGGAGACCCGGAGGGCGCCGTGGCCCAGGATGATAAGCTGCTCGGCGCTGTCCGAGGTGGCCACACGCACGTGGTGGTGCCTGCCCAGCTCATAGGTGGCCCGCTCGATGTAGGCGTCGGCGGTCTCCGCCTCCTTGGTGTAGACCACGTAAATATTGTGGTACTTGCTCACGTCCCCGGTGTTGCGGGGGACCTTGTAGGCGTCAAAGACCAGAATCACCACGCACTTGCGGAACCCCTGGTAATTGCTCAGAATGTCCATCAGCAGCTGGCGGGCGGCGTCCAGGCTGGTGCGGGCCACCGCCTTCAGCTCGTCCCAGGCGAAGATGATGTTGTATCCGTCCACCAGCAGGTACTCCGGCCCGCCGTCCCGCAGCGCCACCTCCCGGTGGTCGGGCAGCTCGGCGTGCTTCCTGCGGGCAGGCGCCTGGGGGAGAAAGTCCCGCCGTTTAATGGGGCCGTAGGTCCGCTCAAAAATGGCCTGGAGCTCCCTGTCCTGGGCCACGCCGTCGGAATAGGAGGTGCTGGGACGGTAGACCGGCGCTTCCTCCTCCGGCTCCTCCTCGTCCCCGAGGCGCAGGCCGCTGTCCACGTGCATGTGCGCCCGCACCTCGTTCCACTTGACCACCACGCCCGCGCCGTGGGAGCAGAACACCGAGTCCGCCGGGTTCTCCGTGTCCCGCTCGCACTCATAGCCCATGGCGGCCACCACCTCGTCCTGGTTGTGGCAGGGCTCATAGCCCTTCAGGGTGCAGAAGAGCCGCCCGCGGCCCCTGGTGTAGGACATGACCTCGGCGGCGTAGTCCCGCAGGCCGGCCACCGGCGCGGAGCCGGTGAGCACCGTCTCCTCCCCGTAAGTCTCCGGGGTGTCCGTCTCTCCGCCCATCCGCTGCAAATCGGTCATGGCCCGGCCCACGCACTCGGGGGGCACCTCCAGCCGGAAGCTGTACCAGGGCTCCAGCAGGATGCTCTCCGCCTGCATCAGCCCCTGCCGCACGGCCCGGTAGGTGGCCTGCCGGAAGTCGCCGCCCTCGGTGTGCTTCACGTGGGCCCGGCCCGCCACCAGGGTGATGCGCATATCGGTGATGGGCGAGCCGGTGAGCACGCCCAGATGCTGCTTTTCCTCCAGGTGGGTGAGAATGAGCCGCTGCCAGTTCCGGTCCAGTATGTCCTCCCCGCAGGCGGAGGCGAAGCGGAGGCCGCTGCCCCGCTCCCCAGGCTCCAGCAGGAGGTGGACCTCGGCGTAGTGCCGCAGGGGCTCGAAGTGGCCCACGCCCTCCACCGGAGCGGCGATGGTCTCCCGGTAGACGATGCTGCCTGCGTCAAAGGTCACGTCCAGGCCGAACCGCTCCCCGATGAGCCGCCGGAGCACCTCCAGCTGGACCTCGCCCATGAGCTGGATGTGGATTTCCCGCAGCTGCTCGTTCCAGACGATGTGGAGCTGGGGATCCTCCTCGGCCAGCTCCCACAGCTTGAGGAGGGCGGCGTGGGGGTCGCAGCCCTCGGGCAGGACTACCCGGTAGGTAAGCACCGGCTCCAGCACCGGCGTCTCCCCCTCGGCCTCCCAGCCCAGGCCCTCGCCGGGCACGGTATGGCTCAGGCCGGTGACGGCGCACACCGTCCCCGCCGGGGCCTCGTCCACAGTGGTGTACCTGGCGCCGGAGTAGATGCGGATCTGGTCCGCCTTCTCCTCCCACACCTTCTCCTCCGCCAGGGCGGCCCGGCGGTTGGTGAGCAGGGCCTTCACCTTCAGGCTGCCCCCCGTCACCTTCAGATAGGTCAGCCGGTTTCCCTGTGGGTCCCGGGCGATTTTATACACCCGGGCGCCGAACTCAGGGGGGTACTCCGGGCTGCCGCCGTATTTGCGCAGTCCGGAGAGCAGCTCCTCCACCCCCTCCAGCCGGAGGGCGGAGCCGAAGTAGCAGGGGAACAGCTTCCGCGCCCGGACAAGGGCGGCAATGTCCTCCTCCGCCACCGCTCCGGTCTCCAGGTAGCGTTCCAGCACGTCCTCGCCGCACACGGCCACGTTCTCCAGCCAGCTGTCCCTGTCCTGCCCGGGCCCGAAGTCCACGCAGCCCTCGTCCAGCCGGGCCTTCAGCCCGGCGAGCAGTGCGGCCCGGTCCGCCCCCGCCAGGTCCATCTTGTTGACAAAGAGGAACACCGGGACGCCGTACCGCTCCAGCAGCCGCCAGAGGGTCATGGTATGGCCCTGGACGCCGTCTGTACCGCTGATGACCAGGACAGCACAGTCCAGTACCTGGAGAGTGCGCTCCATCTCAGCGGAGAAATCCACGTGCCCCGGGGTATCCAGCAGGGTGACGGTCATGTCCTCCAGAGGCAGCACCGCCTGCTTGGAGAAGATGGTGATGCCCCGCTCCCGCTCCAGAGCGTAGGTGTCCAGGAAGGCGTCCCCGTGGTCCACCCGCCCCAGGCGCTTCAGGTAGCCGCAGGTGTAGAGCAGCCCCTCGGACAGGGTGGTCTTGCCCGCGTCCACGTGGGCAAACAGGCCTGTGCAGAGTCTTTTCTTTTCTTTTGCCTGTCTGTCCATAAAAAACCGCCTCTCACGAAGACTCTGTCTCCGTTGTTTTTTAATATGGCCGGGCGGTCTCCGCCCGGCACGCATCATTATAGCACAGGAACCGCCCCCAGTCGAGACACCTCCCCTTCTTTGGAATACAGAAGAGCGCCCGGAGCTGAAATTTCCCAGCTCCGGGCGCTCGCTTTACGTCGGTGTATATGGAAGATTGGGTTTAATCAGTCCAGCTCTCAGGCAGCCTTCTTCTCCTTTTTCCAGCGGCGCACAATGGCCACCACGCCCCAGATGATGAGGGCCGCGGCCACAACATTCTCCACGATGAGGATGATGTAGTAATTGGCGAAGGGCAGCGCCTCCACAGCCACGCCGTGGACAATGCCGTTCATGGCGTTGGAGTTGACGGTGGTGTAGAGAATGTGCTTGATGGCCTGGCGGGCGAAGTACTGCGTGGCGGGATTGGTCGGGTCCATGGGCGCGTCCACCTCAAAGCCGGTCAGCTTCAGATCGCCGCCGGCCCGGATGCACTGCTCGGTGTCCATGACGCCGCCGCCGTCGTAGTCGGTAATGACCGTGCCGTCAAAGCCCCACTCGTTGCGCAGCACACTGGTGAGCAGGTGATAGTCGCCGCCCGCCCAGGTGCAGCCTATCCGGTTAAAGGAGGACATGACGCCCATGACGGCCGGAATCTCCGCCTCCGTCCGGGTAAAGGAATCGGTGGCCTCATCGTACTGCTGAACCATAATGGTGGTCATGGGCCGATCCTCAATGCAGGTCTGGAAGGGCTTGAGATAGATCTCCCGGATGGCCTGCTCGTTGGAGAAGGTGGCCACATGGCTGCGGTGGTCCTCCTGGTCGTTGAGGGCGAAGTGCTTGATGTAGGCGTACACGCCCTTCTCCGCGCAGGCCGTGGCCGCCTGGAGGGCCAGCTCGCCGGACATGAAGCCGTCCTCGGAGTAGTACTCGAAGTTGCGTCCGGCAAAGGGGGTGCGGTGGATGTTCATGGCGGGGGCATACCAGCCGGAGATGATGCCGATGTAGGCGTGGCTGCCCCAGTTGCCGTCGGCGGCCAGCGCGTCCTCACCCACATAGTAGCCGTGGAGGTAGGAGTTCTCCCTGTCCCAGCTGGCGGCCAGGTTGGTGGCGCAGGGATAGGTGATGGAGTAGGGCTCATGGGTGACGCCGCCCTCGTTCAGGCCGGAGGGGCCGTCGAAGTCAATGGCTCTGGGCTTGCCCATGTTGACGGACATCAGGGTCTGGTAGCCGCCGTTGCGGATGATGGTCTCCAGCTCGGCAGCCTCCATCTGGTCGATAAGGGCGTCCCAGCCGCCCTCGGCCTCCACCTCGTCAAAGTCTCTGCCCCGGAAATCGATAAGCTCCAGATCCCCGTCCTGGCCGTACACGCCGGCCATGGAGGCAGCCTCCTCCTCGGTCATGGGGTTGAGAGAGGCGCCTGCTCCCTTGGCCTTGATGGCGTCCCGGATGGTGTCGGACACCTCCACCTCCCAGGTATAGCCGTTCTTCTCGCTGAAGGGGCTCTTCCGCTGGCTGTCCTGATTGCCGTGGGTGGCGGGGAAGGTACCCACCCAGTCCTGACGGGTCAGGTACTGGTCTCTGGGGGTCAGCTCGTCATAGCTGGCGTGGTCAAACTGGTTGGTGATGGTCACGCCGGTGGAGGAGACGGAGTAGGTTTTGTTGTCCACGCCGTTGTTGTCCATGTAGGTATAGGTCCACTTGCCCACAAAGTCCGGGTCGGGCTGGCCGAAGAGGCCGTCGTTCTCGCGGCCGGCATAGGCCAGAAAGTTATTGTTGGCCGCGTGGGCGTTGGGGGCGGCGGTGAGCAGGTAGTCCCCCGCCTCCAGGATGTAGGTCTTGGCCATCACGTCATCGTAGGAGATGAAGTCTTTCTGATTCACGGTGATGGTCAGGGTCTCGGATGCGCCGGGCTCCAGGTCTCCGGTTTTCTCAAAGCCCACCAGGGAGACAGATGACTTTTCAATGTGATTGGTCCTGTCGTACTCGGTGTAGGGGGCATTGAGATAGACCTGTACCACGTCCCGGCCAGTCACATCGCCGGTGTTGGTGACGGTGACCTGGATCTGGATGTCGCCGTTGTCATCCATGCCGCTCATGGTAAAGTCGGACCACGCAAAGGTGGTGTAGGACAGGCCGTAACCGAAGGGGTACTGCACCACCTGGCTGTAGTCGTAGTCCCCGGCGTTGCCCTGGTCCAGCATCTTGTCAAAATAGCGGGTCTCGTAGTACTTATAGCCCACGTAGATACCCTCGTCATAGAACACGCCGGCCTCCACGTCCTGGCCGTTGTTCACCAGCATCATGTCGCCCATGTTCTGCATGGCGGGGGAGGAGAAGGCGTCGTAGGCGAAGGTGTCCACCAGGTGGCCGGAGGGATTGACGCTGCCGCTGAGTACGTCGGCGATGGAACGGCAGGTGTCGCCGCCGGCGCCGGGGGCCCACAGGACGGCGGTGATGTTCTCATAGTCCTTGACCCAGCCCAGCTCAAAGGCGTTGTTGGTGTTGACCACCAGGATGACGTTGTCGAAGTTGTCGTTCAGGTACTGAATAACGCCAAGCTCTACGGAATCGGGTTCCAGATAGTGCTTGTCCTTATCCTCCTCAATGTCAGTCCAGTCGCCCATATACCGGCCCAGGTCCCGGCCCTCGCCGCCAGTGCGGGCAATGAAGAAGACGGGGATGGTGCCCTCCGCCTCCTGCTTGGCCGCATCGGGGATGGCGGAGATGGGGGCCTCGTTGATAGACCAGTCCTCAGCGCCGCCGTACATGATGGCGCCGCCGCCACGGGTATAGGTACTGTGGTTGTCGCTGTAGAACTTCCACAGGGACTCGTTGACTGAGAAACCCTGCTCGGTGAGGGCGGTGCGCATGTCGCTGGAAATGGTGCTCACGCCCGAGCCGGTGCCGCCGGCCAGCAGGTCCACGGAAGAGGCGGAAAACAGGCTCAGCTTGGATCCCGCCGCCACGGGCAGGCCCTTGCCGTTTTCCGTGTTGTTGTAGAGGAGCACGAAGCCCTCGGCGCCGGCCTTGCGGGTATAGGCCTGCTCGGCGGCCTGGAGCTCGTCGGAGTCGGTGATGTCCCGGGTATAGTACTCCGCATCCACCCCCTCAGGGGCTCCGCTGGTCTGAATCTTGGTCTCACCGAAGATGTCCCGAAGCACCAGATCAAACGAGGATGTGGTCACCACAGTGAGCACCACAGAGAATACCAGCAGCACGGCCAGCAGCGGCGTAAGAACGGCAGTAAACTTCTTGGCGCTCAGCTTTTTTCTCTTTTTCTTTTCCATGAAATTCCCTCCAGATTAACAACTCACTCTGCGCCCAGCTCCGCGCCCTGGGCAGAGGTCTTGACCCACTGGTAGTCCGCCTGGCTGCTCTCAGCAGTGTACTCGCCCATCCAGCCCTCGGCGTCCTCAGTCCCGCACCAGAAGTTCATCAGGATGCGGCCGGGGGTGGAAGGCATGGGGCCGTTGTCCTCGGTGTTCACGCTGTAAACAGCCTCGCCGTCCACAAACCAGGTGATGGAATTCTCCTCCCAGCGGAAGCCGTACTCGTGGAACTCCTCGGAGGCGTCAAAGCCCAGCTCATACCAGTACTCGTGGCCGCCCTGGCCGTCCACATAGTAGTTGAACTGCACGCCGGTGGTGTCCTTGCCCAGAAATTCGATGTCGATCTCGTCCCAGGGGTTGGGTTCGCCGTCGACAACGTCATAAGGGCCGGTGCAGGTGAAGAAGGTGCTGGCAGTGCCTGCATCCTTGGAGGGCTTCATGCTGACGGAGTAGTCGCCGTAGCCATAGTAGAGGCCGGTGCGCATCTCGCTGCCATAGTAATCCTGCTCCACCTCATCCCCGGCGGGAGTGATACCCAGATGCAGCTGACCGTCGGAATAAGTGACGTTGCTGCCGGTCCACCACACATTGAATACGCTGCCGTTGGACCAGCCGTCAGAGGGGAACATGGCCTCCACAGCGCCGTTGGAGAAGTCGGCCAGCACTTCGCCGCCCAGCGGCTCTGCGGCAGGAGCTTCGGGAGCCGCGGAGGGCGAGGCAGCAGGCGTAGTCACAGCGGGAGACGCGCCATCCGACGGAGTGCCGCCGGCAGAAGGGTTTTCGCTGCAGGCAGCAAGAGACAGGGTCAGCGCTACAGACAGGACCAGTGCAGAGACGTTCTTTTTCATGGATTCTCTCTCCTTCTCAAATTTGTGGCCGCGGGGCGCGTGTCCGAGCACGAATCCCGGTAATTTCCACGCCCCCGGCTTGCTGACCACAATATAGCAAAAGGAACACCCGTTGATAATGGGTGTTCCTTTAACTATCATATTTTTTCGTATTCTGTATCTTCCGCTCTAAAAATCGCCGGTACTGAAGAGAATATTGAGATGGAAAACACCGTCGGCGGTATAGGTATTCAGCTCCCCCTTGTATTTATGGACAATCATGCGGATGCTGCGCATTCCAAAGCCATGGTAGTTCTTATCCGCCTTGGTGGTCATGGGCAGCCCATCTTCAAATGTAATTGTGCCGTCAAAATAATTTTCTTCCTGAATGATGAGCATGCCGCCTCTGGCCTTTACCGACAGGTTGATCACCCGCCGCTCCTTCTGTTCCAGGCGTTTCACCGCCTCCAGAGCATTGTCCAGCACATTCCCAAAGAGGCAGTAGAGGTCGCTGTCCTCCAGAAAGGAAAGCTTCTCCCCGTCCGCCATGCAGGAGAGGCTAATACCGTTCTGCTCGCAGTAGAGGCTCTTTTCCGTCAGCAGCACATCCAGCAGCCGGTTACCCGTCTCAATCTTTGCGTCATAAATGGCGACGCTCTTCTGAATGTCCTCCATCGCCCCAGGCGACAGCTGCCCCCCCTGGGCGGCCAGCGAGGAGATCCGGTACCGGATGTCGTGGCACTTGACGTTGATGAGTTCGATGGTATCCCGGGAGATCTCATACTGCCGCTGACTCTGGCGGACGGCGTGCTGGAGATAGGCCACCTCCTGCTTGAGCTCCCGCTGCTCAACCGTGCGGGAGGCCAGCAGCAGCACAATCATGCAGCACATAACCGAAATCAGGTTGCCCGACTGCCGGAGGACAAAGTACTCCACCATATCAAACTGGTTTTCCCGTCCGACGCTCAGCCGGGCAAAATAGATGTCCTCCACCGAGCACAAAATGGCGGTGATGACCAGGATAAGCAGGGAGAGAGCCAGCAGCTGCTGATCCAGCTGCCAGCTGTCCACCGGCCAGACCACCCGCCGGATAAAGAATGCATACACCGCCGCCACAGCCACTCCAAAGATGAGGTAGTAGGTCAGGCGATAGTACAGGTCAAACTGCGCGCCCCATCTGTCGCTCACATTCACCAGCCAGCCGCACCACACCAGAAGATAGAGTTTGTAGCACAGGTTCTGGGCCGCGTACGCCACGCTGCAGCAAAACAGAATGGTGGGAAAGTATTCGGCAAAGCACAGCTTCATGTGGGCAATGGTTACGGCGAACAAAAAGAGGTACACCGCGCTCCGCCCCAGCACCGTATTCCCGCAGAGCTGGTAAATCCAAGCAGTGCCCAGGGCTACGAGCAGCACCCCGCACAGGCCGCCGAGGGCTTTCAGCCGGAAGTGGGGCGCCCGGTTCAGCTTCCAGGTGGTGAGCACATAGAACACATAGAGTTCAACGAGAAACTCCAGAATGATATTCCTGTAAATCAGGAGGAGCTCGCCCATTTTCACTGTCCTCCCACGGAGCCGGCATACCAGTTGGACAGCTCCGCCAGAAAAGCCGCCCGCCTGGGCCGACTGATCTGGAGCTCGGAATCCCCCACCTGCACGGTGCACCCCTTGACCCGTACCACAAATTTCGGGTTGACCAGATAGCACTTGTTGCAGCGCAGGAATCCAAAGCCCCGCAGGTCCTGCTCCACGCCGGAGAGCACGCCCGTCATCTCAATCACATCGTCGATAAGATGGTAGCACAGGCGGTGGTTGGAGATCTCCACATACATCAGCTTGTCGGTGGAGATGCGGCACAGGCCGCCCGGGGCGTTCACCGTAAAGCTCCGGTCCTCGTTCATAATATAGATATCCAGCGCTTTTTTGAATTTCAGGTAAAAATCATAGTAGCTCACCGGCTTGACCAGAAAGCTGACCGCGTCCACCTCATAGCCCTTCAGGGCGTATTGAACCAGATTGGTGATAAAAATAATGGACACGTTCTTGTCCCGCCTGCGCAGCTCCACCGCCGCCTCCATGCCGTCTTTTTTGGGCATCTGGATGTCCATGAACACCACGGCAAAGACACATTTATAGTCCTTGAGGAACTCCTCGCCATTACAAAACCGGGTGACATGGAACGTTTGTCCATTCTCGGCGGCATATTTTTCAATGTATCCGTGCAATCGCTGGGCGGCAACATCCTGATCTTCCACAATGGCAATATTTCTCACTTCTTCTCCTCCCCTTACATCAGCAGCAAACACATATATCAAGCGGCAAACGCTCTGTTTGAAAAAGGGGGTCTTTGCGTTCTCTTTCAGACGGACTTATCCTCCCCGTCCAGCACCTCCCGGATGAGGAACCGGGGACGGCCCTTGGTCTCCAGGTAGATTTTGCCGATATACTCGCCGATGACCCCCAGCGACAGCAGAATCAGGCCGCCGATGGCCCAGACGGAGCAGATCAGGCTGGCCCAGCCCAGAATTGTCTCCCCCATGGCCCAGCGGACGATGCTGTAAATCAGCATGATGATGGACACCAGGAACACCAGGAAGCCCAGGCCGGTGATGTACCGGATGGGCTTGGTGGACAGGCTGGTGATGCCCTCCATGGCAAAGGAGAGCATCTTTTTCAGGGGGTACTTGCTCTCGCCGGCAAAGCGCTCCCCCCGCTCGTACTCCACGGTGGCGGAGGTGTAGCCAATCATGGGCACAATGCCCCGGAGAAACAGGTTGACCTCCTTAAACTGCTCCAAACCCTCCAGGGCCCGGCGGGAGAGGAGGCGGTAGTCGGCGTGGTTGAACACGGTCTCCGCCCCCAGGAAGTTCATCACCCGGTAGAAGCCCTCGGCGGTGAAGCGCTTGAAAAAGGTGTCCTTCTTCCGGGAGGAGCGGACGCCGTATACAATGTCGCAGCCGGCATGGAACTTATCCACCATGGCGTCCACGGCGCCGATGTCGTCCTGGAGGTCGGCGTCCATGGAGATAGCCATGCCGCAGCGGTCCTTGGCGGTCATGAGCCCGGCCAGCAGGGCGTTCTGGTGGCCCCGGTTGCGGGACAGGTCCACCCCGGAGAACACCGGGTCGGAGCGGTGGAGGGCGGAGATAATCTCCCACGTCCTGTCCCTGGACCCGTCGTTGACGAAGAGGATGCGGCTGTCCGGGCCAATCTTCCCCGCCCCCTTCAGCTCCTCCACCTTGGCCTTGAGCCGTCTGGCGGTCTCGGGGAGCACTTCTTCCTCGTTATAGCATGGGACCACGATATAGAGGGTATCATTCATCTTCTTTGTCCTCACCAAACATCGAAATTTCCAGTGCGTCGCAGATTTTCATGAGGAGTGCAAGGCTGGGCGTGCGCGCGCCGGATTCAATCTGGTTGATGGCGGGCTGAGAAACCCCCACCAGCCTGGCCAGTGCGCTCTGGCTTAGCCCCTTCTTTTCCCGTTTTTCCCGGATAATTTTTCGATAGTCCTGCAAAATCCTCACCTCATTGGTATTATATAGCTGAAAGCTATATCCGTAAACTATAACATATAGCAATAGTTTTTCTTGACTTATCTATTGCTATATATTATAACCATGGCGAGGTGATTGTTATGACCCCCACCGTGGAACTGATGCAGAATACGGCCCGGGCGCTGTGCCGCCGGGCGCTCTCCGGCGACCCGGCGTACCGGGCCATGGAGGCGGAGGCGGACGCCCTCCGGGCCCAATTCCGAAAAGAGCACCCGGACGCGCTGTGCGGCCGGGTGCTGCAAATTCTGGACGCCTGCCTGGCCCTCTCCGACATGGAGGGGGACCAGCTCTTTCTGACGGGGCTCCAGATGGGCCTGGAGCTGGGCGGGCTGGACTGCCTGCCCGGGGACTGCCCCCCTATTCCTCCAGCCTGCGGCGGAGATAGGCCATGGCCTTCTTCTCCACCCGGGAGATCTGGACCTGGCTGACCCCCATGATTCTGGCCGTCTTGTCCTGGGTCAGGCCCCGGAAGTACCGCAGGACAATCACCTGCCGCTCCCGGTCGGGCAGGCTGCTCACCGCCGCGCGGAGGGCCTCCCGCTCCACGATGCCCTCCTCCATGCCCTCGGTGCCCAGCACGCTCTCCAGGGTGAAGCCGTCCCCCGTCTCCATCTGGAGGGAGGCCACCGGGGCGTTGGCCTCCTCGGCGGCGGCGATCTCCTCCGGCTCCAGGCCGGTCTCCTCCGCCAGCTCGCTGAGGGTGGGCTCCCGGCCCAGGACGGCCTGAAGCCGGTCCCGGGCGGCACGGATGCTCCCCGCCCGCTCCTTCAGCCCCCGGCTCACCTTCACCGCGCCGTCGTCCCGGAGAAAGCGGCGGATCTCCCCGGCAATTTTGGGCACGGCGTAGGTGGAGAACTGGCATCCGAAGGCCGGGTCAAAGCCCCGCACCGCCTTGAGAAAGCCCATGCACCCCAGCTGGTACAGGTCCTCCGGGTCCGCGCCCCGGCCGTAGTACCGGCGGACGATGCTCCAGATGAGGCCGCTGTTCTCCTCTATCATCCTGGCGCAGGCGTCGTTGTCCCCCTGGCGGGCCGCCTCCAGCAGGGACAGGGTGTCCGCCGCCATCAGCGCCCGCCGCCGCTGTACCGGCGGGAAATCCGGCGCCGCATGGTGACGGTGGTGCCCTTCCCCGGGGTGGAGCGCACCCGCAGGGCGTCCATAAAGCTCTCCATGATGGTGAAGCCCATGCCGGAGCGCTCCTCGCTGCCGGTGGTGTACAGGGGCTGGCGGGCTTTTTCCACGTCCTCAATGCCCACGCCCCAGTCCTTCACCACAATTTCCAGCACCCCGTCCTCAAACAGACGCAGCCGCAGTGCCACCTTGCCCAGCCGGTCCGGGTAGGCGTGGACAATGGCGTTGGTCACCGCCTCGCTGACGGCGGTCTTGATGTCGTTGACCTCGTCCAGGGTGGGGTCCAGCTGGGCGGCAAAGCAGGCCGCCGCGGTGCGGGCAAAGCCCTCGTTGGCCGAGCGGCTGAGAAAGGAAATGGCCGCCTCGTTGATTGGTTTCATATGTAAAGTCTCCTTCCGTATTGGGTTCCCCGCCGCCGGAGCGCCTGCCGCGCCCCGGCGGTCCGCGTGCCGGGATATCCCGGCACGCTTCTCAAAAATGCAGGCATTTTTTCGAGTGGATGCAGCCCGCTGCTCCGCACTCGCTTCGCTCGCACGTTTGCGGGCTGAGAAGTGTTTTTTCCGCGGCGCATGTCCCCGGAAAAAACGGATTTGGACTCTCTTTTGCCGACTGCGGGCGGCAAAACTCTGCCGAGGGCCTTTGCGCATGCAGGAACGTCTCCCCTTCTTGCGCAGTAATTTGCTTTTTGACAGCCTGCGCCGCCGGAGCGCCTGCCGCGCCCCGGCGGTCCTTCCCCTATTCAAAGCGGATGATCCGCTCCAGCCCTGCCGCCCGCAGCACCTTGAGGGCCTGGGGCGGCACGTTGGCCACCGTCAGGGCGCCCCCCAGCTCCGCCATCCGGCGGTAGGCCCGCAGCAGCACCGCGATGCCCGAGCTGTCCATAAAGGTCACGCCGCTCAGGTCCAGGGTGAGCCGCCGGGGCAGCCCCGCGTCCACCTGGCGGTCCAGCTCCTGCATGATGGCCCGGGCGCCGTGGTGATCCACCTCGCCCGACACGGCCAGCCGCAGATTCCGGTCCTCACCGGTACAGGTCACTGACATAGCTTGTCCCTCCTGTGCGTTGAAAATACCCGTCCGCCCCGCGGACAGAAAAAAATCGCCATATACCATTTTCTGGTATATGGCGATTATAATGCATATGCCCCGCGCTTTCGGTCGAATCCCCTATTCCGTCCACGAGAATTCCGTAAACACCCACCGCTCCCCCACCTTTTCGTAGGGGAAGGCGGCGGATACCGCCTCCGCCGGGCGGGAGCCGTCGGACCAGGTCAGGGTGCCCTCCAGGCGGCAGATGAGCTTCACGCCGCTCTCCCGCTCCACCTGGACGGACACGCCGGTCAGGGCGGGGGCGGTGCTGGCGTTCTGGGCGCAGCAGAGCGCGCCGTCAAGGTCCCGGTAGATCCCCAGGCTCAGCAGCTCCTCCGCGATCTCGTCGGAGAAGATGCCCTTCAGGTACATCCGCAGGTCCAGCACCGTGGAGAACCGGCTGTCCTCCACCGGGTACCACGTGCCGCCGTCCTCCGCCGTCCTGGCGTCGGCGGCCGTTTTCAGCGGCGCGCCGTTGAACCAGCCCCAGGCCTCCAGCGCCCGGGTGAGCTGAATCCTGGCCTCTGTCTCTGGCTGCCGGACGTATATGCCGAAGGCGTCGTCCCGCTGCATGCGGTACACGTTCCCCTCCCGCATGATGACAAACCAGCTTCCGCTCTCCTGGGCCACGGTCCCACCGGTGTAGCTGGGGTGGAGGACCCACATATCCGTCCCGATGCCGGGAATCTCGGCGGCCCAGGCGTCAAACCAGCTCTTCAGCCGGTTATGGTCCTCCCAGTCGCCGGTGTAGGCCGCCAGGTGCTCCGCGCACAGGTCCAGCAGCCCGTCCCGGTCCAGCAGGGACTGGGTGGCCACCATCCAGTCGCCCTCCGGGTCGGCGGCGCGGAGCATCACGTTCACCAGCTCGGCCGCCGCGTCCTCGGGGGCCATGGTCCCGGTATCGTCTTCATAGAAATAGACGTCCGGCTGGGAGAGGGGCGAGCCGTCCGCCCCCTCCCCCTGGTCGTCCACCGCCGTCCCGGGGACATAGCCGGCAAACCAGTATCTGCGGTCCATGGCATACCACTGCCCGTTGGACAGGCTGTCCGGGTACCGCTCCCACAGCGTCTCGGCCAGCGCCCGGCAGTCCGGCGCGCTGGTCTCGGCGGGGGGCTGGCTCTCCGTGGGCGCGGGGGCGGCGGTTTCCACTGGGGAATCGCTCTCCTCCGGCGGCTCCCCGGTGGGCGCGGGAGAGACCGTCTGCTCCGGCGTCGCGGCAGCCTCCGTGGACGCGGGCGGCTCAGGCTGTCCCGTCTCTCCCGCCGGCTGCGTCCGGCATCCGGCCAGCAGCAGAAGCAGCAATATGGTAAGCAAAGCGGCCCGCTTTCTCACGCCGACCCCTCCCAACAGCTGTTGATTCTCTGATTGCATTGTGTCCAGATTTTCATATTTTCACAGGTGCGCAGGGCGCAAAACCGTATCCCATGCTATATGGTATGTTATCATACCTTTTTTCTCTGCTTCTATCAACGATAATTTGTAAACTTTTTTGAAACCACAGGGCGGCAAAACCGCTTCTGCCCCATGGAGGTCCCTCATGCTCTCTTTTTCGCCCGTTTGGAACAAAAAACCGTATTTTGAAAAAATGCCGCCGGAGACGTCAGCGCGTCTCCGGCGGCAGCAGTTCCTATGGGGTTGGCGTTACATGTTGGCGTGCTCTTCCTCCAGCTTGGCCACCAGCTCGCGGAGCTTGACGGCCCGCTCCCGCTCGGCCTCCACCACGTTGGCGGGGGCCTTGTTGACAAAGCCGGGGTTCTGGAGCTTGGCCTCCAGCTTGTCCAGCTCGGCCCGGTTCTTCTTGAGCTCCTTCTCCATGCGGGCCTTCTCCTTCTCCATGTCCACCAGCTCGGCCAGAGGGATGGAGATACGGGCGGCGTGGGTGATGACGGTGACCATGCCCTTGGTGTCCTGGTCAGCGTCGGTGACGCCGGTGATGGTCACGTCGCTGGCGTAGCCCAGCCGCTTGAGGAAGGGGATGCCCAGCTCGAACACGTCCCGGTGCAGGGTGGCCACGGTGACGTGGGCCTTCTTGGAGGGGGGTACGTTCATCTCGGAGCGGCGGGTGCGGATGGCGCCGATGGCGTCCATGATCATCTCCATGGCCCGCTCCTCGTCGGGGAAGTCCAGGGTCACGCTGTGCTCCGGCCACTTCTGGAGCATCAGGTAGTCCCCCGATTTATGAGGTTGCTTCGCTTGTTCTCCATCGAAGTGTCCACCGGACACTTCGACGTGGGGCAGGGCCTGCCAGATCTCCTCGGTGATGAAGGGCATGAAGGGGTGGAGCAGCTTGAGGATCTGGGTCAGCACATAGCAGAGCACCTTCTGGGCGTTGACCTTGGCCTCCTCGTCATCGCCCTGGAGGCGGGCCTTGGTCAGCTCGATATACCAGTCGCAGTAGGAGTCCCAGATGAAGTCGTAGATCTTCTGGGCCGCCACGCCCAGCTCGTACTTGTCCATGTTCTCCGTCATGTCGGGGATCAGGGCGTTGAGCTTGGAGAGAATCCAGCGGTCCTCCAGCTCCAGCTTCTCGGGCAGCTCGCACTTGTCGATGGTCAGGTTCATCATCAGGAAGCGGCTGGCGTTCCAGATTTTATTGGCAAAGTTGCGCATGGCCTCGCACCGCTCGGTGTAGAAGCGCATGTCGTTTCCGGGGGAGTTGCCGGTGACCAGGTTGAAACGCAGGGCGTCGGCGCCGTACTTCTCGGCGATCTCCAGGGGGTCGATGCCGTTGCCCAGGCTCTTGGACATCTTGCGGCCCTTGTCGTCCCGGACCAGGCCGTGGATGAACACGGTGTGGAAGGGGGGCTTGCCGGTGTGCTCGCAGGCGGAGAAGATCATGCGGGCCACCCAGAAGAAGATGATGTCGTAACCGGTAACCAGCACGTCGGTGGGATAGAAGTACTTATAGTCCTCGGTCTCCTCAGGCCAGCCCAGGGTGGAGAAGGGCCACAGGGCGGAGGAGAACCAGGTGTCCAGCACGTCGTCCTCCTGCTTGATGTGCTTGGAGTGGCAGTGCTCGCACTCGGTGGGGTCGGTCTCGCTGACGGTGATGTGGCCGCACTCGGCGCAGGTCCAGGCGGGGATGCGGTGGCCCCACCAGAGCTGGCGGGAGATGCACCAGTCGTGGACGTTCTCCATCCAGTTGGTGTAGGTCTTGGAGAAGCGGTCGGGGACGAATTTGACCTCCCCGTCGTTGACCACCCGCAGGGCCTCCTGGGCCAGGGGGGCCATCTTCACGAACCACTGGGCGGAGATGATGGGCTCCACGTCGGTGCCGCAGCGGTAGCAGGTGCCCACGTTGTGGGCGTGGGGCTCCACCTTCTCCAGCAGGCCCAGAGCCTCCAGGTCGGCCACAACGGCCTTGCGGGCCTCGTAGCGGTCCATACCCTCGTACCTGCCGCCGTTGGCGTTGACCCTGCCCTCGTCGTCCAGCACGCGGATGGACTCCAGGTTGTGCCGCAGGCCCACCTCAAAGTCGTTGGGGTCGTGGGCGGGGGTCATCTTCACGCAGCCGGTGCCGAACTCCATGTCCACGTACTCGTCGGCCACGATGGGGATCTCACGGTCCATGAGGGGCAGGATGCAGGTCTTGCCGATGAGGTCCTTGTAGCGCTCGTCGTTGGGGTTGACGGCCACACCGGTGTCGCCCATCATGGTCTCGGGCCGGGTGGTGGCCACGACGACATAGCGGCCCTCCTCGCCCTTGATGGGATACTTCAGGTGCCACAGATTGCCCGGCTTGTCCTTGTACTCCACCTCGGCGTCGCTCAGGGCGGTGACGCAGTGGGGGCACCAGTTGATGATGCGGCTGCCCTTGTAGATGAGACCCTTCTTATAGAGGGAGACGAACACGTGGCGCACGGCGTTGGACAGGCCCTCGTCCATGGTGAACCGGGCACGGCTCCAGTCGCAGGAGGCGCCCAGCTTCTTCTGCTGCTGGACGATGCGGTCGCCGTACTTGTGCTTCCAGTCCCACACCCGCTCCAGGAACTTGTCCCGGCCCAGGTCGTAGCGGGTCAGGCCCTCGTTCTTGCGCAGCTCCTCCTCCACCTTGATCTGGGTGGCGATGCCGGCGTGGTCGGTGCCGGGGACCCACAGGGCGGCGTAGCCCTCCATCCGCTTGAAGCGGATGAGGATGTCCTGGAGGGTGGAGTCCATGGCGTGGCCCATGTGGAGCTGGCCGGTGACGTTGGGGGGCGGCATGACAATGGTGAAGGGCTTCTTGTCGGGGTCACGGTGGCCCTCAAAGCAGCCGTTCTTCTCCCACATCTCATAGACGCGGCCTTCCACCTCCTGGGGTTCGTAAACCTTGGGAAGTTCTTTCTTCATTCTTTCTGACACTCCTTTTCGGGGCAAACAACTTTTTTGCGCAACAAAAAAGTCCGCCCCAAGCGTTTTGCTCAGGACGAACCGATGCAGTCCGTGGTACCACCTGAATTTTCTCCCGTGGGAGAACACTCATTGTCTCGGTAACGGGAGAACCCGCCGCCCCCTACTTGCTTCAGGAGCGGAGCTCCGGGACCACCTTCCGCATTCCCAACGGAGAGCCTTGCACCGACCGGCTCCTCTCTGCACCCTGGAAAATGCGTACTCCTTCCCTTCGCGGCTTTTTACTATGAACGCTCTCTAGTATATTCATTTTTCAAAACATTGTCAAGGAGAACAGATGGTTTTCCCTGCTTTTTCGCCGCCGGAAATACCCGGAACTTCTCCGGCGTTCCTGCGTCTAAAAGGTACACAATGCCACAGGAACGGAGGCTGACAGGATGAAAAAATCTGCTCTGTTGGGTCTGGCGCTGACGCTGGCCCTGCTGCCGGCCGGCTGCGGACAGGACGCCGCTGGGCCGTCCGCCGAAATTCCCCCCTTCTCCTACTCCGAGGTGCAGGATACCTATGGGGAAAACGTTCCCGGCGTTCTCCGGGACGGCTTTCAAAACACATCTCCCCTTGCAATCGACAGCGCAGAGGAGGCCGCTCAGCGGGCCTTGGCGGAGTGTACCATTCCCTACGACTCCGTCACCTGCCGCTACGACAGCGAGGCCGACATGTGGGACGTCTGCTTCTTTACATCGGGGGTCGTCGGTGGCTGCCAGGACGTGTATCTCAACGGCAGCGGCGTCACCTGCCTGATTGTGTACGGCGAATAATTCCCGACCAGCTTCCCCAAAAAGTTCCATTCAGCTGTTGCGTTTTTCCGTCTGGTCCTGTATAATATCTCCCGATATTTTGAGCCCCACCCAGGGGCTGTATGCGGAGGCATTTTTTCATGACCATTGATTACAGAACCAGAGGCGTCTGCTCCACCCGGATGGTAATCGACGTGGAGAACGACACGATTCAGTCCGTGAAGATTTTCAACGGCTGCGACGGCAACCTCCAGGGCATCTCCCGTCTGGTGGAGGGCATGAAGGTCACCGACGCCATCTCCAAGCTGGAGGGCATCCGCTGCGGCGGCAAGTCCACCTCCTGCCCCGACCAGCTGGCCCAGGCCCTCAAGCAGGCCGTCAACGCCTGAATCCAACATTCAAAGCGGTCCCAACGGCCTTTGCGCCGGTGGGGCCGCTTTCTGTGAGGAGAGATTGTCTATGGCTTCATCCATTGTTTCCTTTGTCAAGCGGGAGGCCGTGGGCTGCATCGCCCTGCTGTGCGCCCTGGTCTCCATGATTTTTGTCCCGCCCTCGGCGGCCTACCTGGGGTATATCGACTTTCGGGTGCTCTCGCTGCTGTTCTGCCTGATGGCGGTGGTGGCCGGGCTCCAGGACTGCGGCCTCTTCGCTGTGCTGGCCCAGAAGCTGCTCGCCGGCAAGAAGCGGATGCGCTTCATCTCCCTGGTGCTGGTGCTCCTCCCATTTTTCGTCTCCATGCTCATCACCAACGACGTGGCCCTCATCACCTTTGTCCCCTTCACGCTGCTGGTGCTGGGGCTGGTGGGGCGGCTGGAGCGGGCACTGTACCTGGTGGTGCTCCAGACCCTGGCGGCCAATCTGGGCAGCATGGCCACTCCAGTGGGCAACCCCCAGAACCTGTACCTCTACTCCGCCTTCGGCATTCCCGCCGGGGAATTCTTCGCCGTCATGGCTCCCCTGACCCTGGTGAGCCTGGCGGGCCTGTCCGTGGCCGCCCTGTGCGTCAAGCCGGAGGGCATTGAGGTCCGCTTCCCCGAGAAGCAGACCATCCGGCGTCCCCGGCAGCTGTGGCTGATGGCCGTCCTCTTCCTGCTGTGCCTGCTGTCCGTGTTCCACGTGCTCCACTACGCCGCGCTGCTGGCCATCGTGGCGGTGTGCCTGCTTCTCTTCGCCCGGCATCTCTTCCCCCGTGTGGACTACGGACTGCTCTTCACCTTTATCTGCTTCTTCATTTTTGCGGGCAACATCGGCAATATCCCGGCGGTGAAGGACTTTCTCTCCGCCGTCATGGCAGAGAACACCTTTATTACCTCCCTGTGCGCCAGCCAGATCATCAGCAATGTACCCGCGGCGGTGCTCCTCTCCGGCTTCACCGAGGACTGGAAGGGCCTGCTTCTGGGCACCGACGTGGGCGGCCTGGGCACCCTCATCGCCTCCCTGGCCAGCCTCATCTCCTTCCGGCTGTACCTCAAGTCCCCCGGCGCCAAGTCCCTGCGCTATCTGGGTGTGTTCACCCTGGCCAACCTGGTGGGACTGGCAATCCTGATTGCTGTATCCTTGATCTTCCTGCTGTAACAAAAAAGAGGCTCGCACCTATGTGCGAGCCTCTTTTTCATGTACTTGTTCAAGAGAGCAGGATGCGGTCGTTGTCCAGGCCCTTGCCCACGTTCTCCCGAAAGCGGCGGAGCAGGTCGTCCACGGTCATCCCCCTGCGCTCCTCCCCCTTCACGTCCAGCACAATGCGGCCGCCGTCCATCATCAGGGTGCGGTTGCCCATGCTCAGGGCGTCGTGCATGTTGTGGGTGACCATCATAGTGGTGATGTGGTGCTCCTCCACCACCTGGCGGGTGATGTCCAGCACCTTCTCCGCTGTGGCCGGGTCCAGGGCCGCGGTGTGTTCATCCAGCATCAGCAGCCAGGGCGGCACCATGGTGGACATGAGGAGGGTCAGTGCCTGCCGCTGGCCGCCCGAGAGCAGACCCACCGGCTGCTTCATCCGGTCCTCCAGCCCCATGCCCAGCAGGGCCAGCTGGTCCCGGAACCGCGCGCGGTCCGCCCGGGTCGTGTGGGAGAACCAGCCCCCGCTCCCCGCGGCCAGCGCCAGATTTTCCTCAATGGTCATGCCGGGGGCGCTGCCCCGCATGGGGTCCTGGAACAGGCGGCCGATGTGCTTGGCCCGCTTGTACTCAGGCATAAAGGTGATGTCCCGGCCGTCCACGATGATGGAGCCCTCATCCACGAAAAAGCTGCCCGAGACGGCGTTGAACAGAGTGGATTTCCCCGCCCCGTTGGAGCCGATGATGGTGACAAAGTCGCCGGCATCCAGGTGGAGGGAGAGGTCGGTCAGGGCCTTCTTCTCATTGACCGTGCCGGGGTTGAAGGTCTTGGAGATATGGGACAAGGTCAGCATTTCTCCCCGCCTCCCTTCACGCTGCCGGATCGGTAGGTCAGCCGGCGGCGGATCATGGGCCAGCGGCTCTTCAGGTAGGGCCCGGAGATGGCCAGCACCACGATGACGGAGGACACCAGCTTGAGCATGAAGGCCGGCATGTCAAAGCGCAGGGCCACGGTGTACACCAGGCGGAAGATGAAGGCGCCCAGCACCACCCCCACCGCCCGGGTGAGGATGCCTCCGCGGCCCAGGATGGTGCCGCCGATGAGCAGGGAGGCCAGGGCGATGGTCACCATGCCGGTGCCGATGTTTACGTCCACCGAGCGCTGAGACTGGGCCAGCAGGCAGCCGGACAGGCCGGTGAAGGCGTTGGCCACGCACAGGCCCACCATGGTGGTGAACGCCGGGTTGATGGAGGAGGAGCGCACCATGTCCGGGTTGTTGCCCGTGGCCCGGATGGCCAGGCCCAGCCGCGTGTTGAGGAATACCGTGAGGAATGCCGTCACCAGGACCACGGCGATGGCCGCCACCACCAGCCTGTACTGGTCCTCCAGGAAGGTGCCCTTCAGCAGGTCCCGCATGAGGGTGAACACCGTGGTGGTCTGATTCATGTTCAGCAGGGACGAGCCGCCCATCACGGCGATGTTGATGGAGTAGAGCCCGGTGTTGACGATAATGCCCGAGAGCAGGCTGTCCACGCCCATCTTGGTCTGGAGCAGGGCGGTGAGGAAGCCGGAGCACACCCCCGCCGCCATGGCGGCCGCAATGGACAGGAAGGGGTGGCCCGAGATGGCCACCACCGCGCCCACCGCGGCCCCCAGGGTAAAGCAGCCGTCGGTGGACAGGTCGCATACATTCAGCATGCTGTAGCTCAAAAACAGCGCCAGGACAGTCAGCGAACAGATAAGCCCCAGTTCAAGTGCAGTCTGGATCAGCGCCAGATCCACAGCGATTCCTCCTTCTTCTCACGGCGGGAGAAACCGGAGCGCAAGCTCCGGCCCTCCGCCTTCGCCGGGCTCTGCCGGCGTCCGTATTCTGTCTGATGTTACTGCTCCAGGTCGCCGAAGCTCTCTGCGGTGGTAATGGGCTGCACCTTGGTGCACAGGGGCGCGAAGGTCTCGGCAATGACATCGTAGTCCAGGCCCAGGGCGGCGCAGGTCTCGGTGTTCACCGTGGCGGTGCCGTTGTCGAAGGTCATAACCGGGGTGGCAGCGGGGTCGGCGCCGTCCACCAGGATTTCGGCCACCATGTTGGCGGTCTCCACGCCCAAGTTGGCATAGTCCACGCCGTAGCCCAGGAAGGCGCCGTTGAGGGCAAAGGAGTCGGCGCCGGTATAGTGGGGGATGCCCGCGTCGGCAAAGGTCTCATAGATGGCCAGCTCGGCGGTCATAATGGTGTTGTCGGTGGGGGTAAACACCGCATCCACACCGTCTGACACCAGGGCCTGGGCGGCCAGCATCACCTCGTCGGTGGTGGTGCCGGTGCGCTCCACCACCTCAATCCCCTTGCTCTCCAGGTACTCCCTGGCGTGGGCAATGGGGGTGGTGGAGGAATCCTGGCCCACGTCGTAGAGCAGGCCGATCTTGTCCGCGTCGGGGTCGGCGGCAAAAATGAGGTCCATGATGGCGTTGGTGTCCAGGTAGTCGGAGGTGCCGGTGATGTTGGCGCCGGGGGCCTCCAGGCTCTCCACCACGCCGGTCCCCACCGGGTCGGACACGGCGGAGAAGACCACGGGGATGCCGCTGTCCTCAGTGGCCGCCTGCATGGCGGTGGCCACCGGGGTTGCCACACCCACCATCAGGTCCACGCCGTCGGCCATGAAGTTGGCGATGATCTGGTTGAGGACGGTGGCGTCGGCGTTGCAGTTCTCCAGCTCCACCTGGAAGGTAACGCCCTTCTCCTCCCCCAGGGCGGTCAGGCGGGCCTGGATGTTCTCCACAATCTGGTTCAGGGAGGCGTCGTCCACATAGTTGCAGATGCCCACCTTGTACACCGTGCCATCGGCGGACTGCTGGCCGGTGTCCCCGCCGGTCTGGGTGCAGGCGGTGAGAGAGATGGTCATGGCGCCGGCGGCGGCAAGGGCGGCGATGTGCTTCAGATTCAGCTTCTTCATGGTAGTTCCTCCAAATTTCCGTCCCCGGCGGCCTCTGCCCCGGCGGACTGTATTGTTCTGGATGGTTGATGGAGGGGCCGCCTGCCAAACGGCCTTGATTTGAGAAACAAAAAAAGCTTCTGTCCCCACATGGGACAAAAGCTTCTGCTTCTGCGATACCACCCAAATTGACGCTTGCGCGTCCACTCGCTTCGCGCACCATCATGCGCGCCCGATGGATAACGGGTGGGAGCCCGTCGGCACCTACTTGGGGAATCCCCGTTCAAGCCGCCCTCCGGAGTCCATTCACACGCCCGCCTCAGATCCCGCTCACACTGTCCGGGAATCGCTTTGCATCAGCCGCAGCGGCTACTTCTCTCCGTCATAGGTTTTTTTATTGCTTTGTTGTATTGCATTATACGCAGGAAGCGGACATTTGTCAACCCCCTGTCTGCTCTTTTTTCACTCCTGGAACCGGGACGCCCCGGCGGATCGCCTCCGCCGGGGCGTAACCGGGTTATTCCGCGCGGACCGCTTCCCTCCGCTCCCGGCGGAGGAAGGAGAACTTGGTCTCCGAACAGATGACCGCCACGAAGATGAGGACAAATCCCAGCGCCATCAGAGGCGTGGGGCGCTCGTCGGCGAACAGCACGGAGAACAGCACGCCGAAGGGGGCCTCCAGGGACAGCAGCACCGCCGCCGTGGCGGGGGCGGTGTACTTCTGGCCGATGTTCTGGAACAGCAGGGCCCCGCAGGAGGCGAAGATCACCAGGTAGGCCAGGGAGAGGGCCAGGCCGCCGTCCATGGCCTCCACAGGCAGGGCGGGCCGGGTCGCCAGCACCCCCAGCCAGGAGAACAGGGCGAAGGAGGCAAACTGGATGGCGGTGAGGAGGAAGATATCCCGCCCCTGGGAGAAGCGGGACACCGCCACAATGTGCGCCGCGAAGAAGAAGCCCCCCACCAGGGTCAGGCCGTCGCCCATGCTGACGGCGGCGGCGTTGTCGCCGGTGACCGACACCAGGCCGATGCCGGCGATGCACAGCACGGCGGCGGCGATGTTATACCGGTCGGGCCGCTGCCGGGCCACCGCCCAGTACAGGAAGGGCACGATGACGCAGTAGACGGCGGTGAGGAAGGCGTTCTTGCCCGGCGTGGTGCCCTCCAGGCCGAAGGTCTGGAAAGAGTACGCCAGGAAGAGGAAAAAGCCCATGATGCCGCCGCCGATGAAATACTGCTTATCAGCCAGCTTCCACCGCTTCCAGAACACCAGCGCCAGCACAATAGCCGAGGCTGTGAACCGGATGGCCAGCAGCCAGAAGGTGGGCAGCACGTCCACGCTGCTCTTCATAACCACAAACGAGCTGCCCCAGATGACGGTGGCCAGAATGATGAGAGGTGTGGCAAGCCGGGTCAGCACCCGGTCCCTGTTCTGTTCCTGCTGTAGGTCCCTGTTCTGTTCCTGCACGGTTGCCCCGCTCCTTTGATTGTGATAGAATAAATGGAGTCTCACTTTGGAGGTCGCTATGAAACTCTTTGATTTTGACGGCACGCTGGTGGACTCCAACGGCGTGTGGGAGGAGATTGACGTCCGCTTTCTCCAGCGCCGGGGACTGACCCCCACCCGGGAGTACTGCGAGACAGTGGGCCACTCCATCTTTCCCATCGCCGCCCAGTTCACCCGGGAATACTACCATCTGGACATGGAGCCCCAGGCCATCATGGACGAGTGGCTCTCCATGGCCCGGGAGGCCTATGAGCACCAGGTACCCCTGAAGCCGGGGGCGGCGGAGTACCTGGCGCAGTGCGCGGCAGAGGGGACGCCCATGGCCCTCTTCACCGCCTGCGTGCCCGAGCTGTGCCGCTCCGCCCTGGACCGCCACGGTCTGAGCAAATACTTTTCCCGGGTTATCTACGTCCAGGAGATGGGGCTGGAGAAGCGCAACCCCGAATCCTTCCGGCTGGCTCTGGAACAGCTGGGCGTGCCGGGCAGCGCCTGCACCATGTACGAGGACTCCCCGGGGGCCTGCGCGGCGGCCAAAGCCGCCGGGCTGACGGTGGTGGGGGTATACGACCGCTTCTACGCCGCCCACGAGGAGAAAATGCGCCGGCTCTGTGACTGTTATGTTTATAGCTTTACAGAGCTTCTGGCCTGATTTCCTCTCTATCTTTTGTATTCCAATCTCTGTACGGCGCACACCCTTTACATCGGGTGTGCGCCGTTTTTCTTCGGGCATCTTACAGCTTGGTCATGTGCTGGGAGGCCGACTTGAGCATCAGCTTTTTGGTGCCCACGTTGTCAAAGGCGATCTCGATGAGGGCGTCGCCGCCCATGGGCATCAGGTTGACCACCATGCCCCTGCCGAAGGCCTTGTGCTGGACCATGTCGCCCTTTCGGAAGTCGGCCAGGCCGGCGGCAGACTTGGCGCCGCCGCCAATTTTGGGCTCCACCGCCGTGCCCTTGGGGTAGGTGGTGTAGCCGCCCCCCAGGGAATACCCGCGTTCGGCGGGTTTGCGCCAGGCGGGCGCCTTCTTTCTGGACGGCTCCCCGTCCTGGTGCTCCTCCGTCCGCTCACCGCGGGGCAGGCGGCCCGACTTCTCCACGTACTCCTCCGGGATTTCGCCCAGGAAGCGGGAGGGCCGGTTGTTGTTGGTGCGGCCGAAGAGCATGCGCTGGGAGGCGCAGGTCATGTACAGCTTCTCCCTGGCCCGGGTCATGGCCACGTAGCACAGGCGGCGCTCCTCCTCCATCTCCTCGGCCTCGCCGATGGCCCGGATGCCGGGGAAGATGCCCTCTTCCACGCCCACCACAAAGACCACCGGGAACTCCAGGCCCTTGGCCGAGTGCATGGTCATCATGACCACGCAGTCCTCCTCCGGGTCGTGGCTGTCCAGGTCGGTGTACAGGGCGATCTCGTCCAGGAAGCCGGACAGGCTGGGCTCGGCCGCGTTCTCCAGGTAGCCGTTGATGGAGGTCAGCAGCTCCTGCACGTTCTCCAGCCGGGTGCGGTCCTCAATGGTGTTCTTCTGCTCCAGCATGACGGCGTACCCGGTGCGGGCCACCAGCTCCTCGTAGAAGGCGGGCAGCTCCATCTCGCCGGAGAGCCTGCGCAGCTCGGCAATCATGCCGGTGAATGCGTCCAGCTTGGCCGCCGCCTTCTGCAGCTCCGGGTAGACCCGGGCGTTGGAGATGATCTCCCACAGGGAGCGCCCCTCCTGGGCGGCGATGCTCTGGGCCCGCTCAATGGTGGTGGCGCCGATGCCCCGGGGCGGGTTGTTGATGATGCGCTGGAGGCGCAGGTCGTCGCCGGGGTTGTTGATGACGCACAGGTAGGCCAGCATGTCCTTGACCTCCGCCCGGTCGAAGAAGCGGATGCCGCCGATGATGCGGTAGGGCACGCCGTTGCGCTTGAAGGCCTGCTCGATCTGGTTGGACTGGGCGTTCATCCGGTAGAGGACGGCGTGGTCCTTCCAGTGCCGCCCGGCGGAGTAGCTGCCCAGAATCTGGGCCGCCACATACTGGGCCTCGTCGTGCTCGTTCATGGCGGTGTAGCACTGGACCTTGTCGCCCTCGCCGTGGTCGGTCCACAGCTCCTTGCCCTTGCGCCCCTGGTTGTTGCGGATGACCGCATTGGACGCCTCCAGGATGTTCCTGGTGGAGCGGTAGTTCTGCTCCAGGCGGATGACCCGGGCGCCCTTGTACTGCTTCTCAAAGGAGAGGATGTTCTCAATGGTGGCGCCCCGGAAGCGGTAGATGGACTGGTCGTCGTCGCCCACCACGCAGATGTTCTCGTACCCGCCCGCCAGGGTGGAGGAGAGCAGGTACTGGAGGTTGTTGGTGTCCTGGTACTCGTCGATGAGCACATAGCGGAACTTCCGCTGGTAGTACTCCCGCACCTCGTCAAACTCCCTGAGCAGGCGGACGGTGTGGAGGATGATGTCGTCAAAGTCCAGGGCGTTGGCGTCCCGCAGGCGCTTCTCGTACTCCACATACACCTTGGCAATCTTGATGAGGCGGTAGTCCCCCGCCTTCTCACACTCGGCCAGGTAGTCCGCCCCCAGCTTCATGGCGTCCTTGGCCCGGGAGATGTACCCGGCGATGCTCTTGGCGGGGAAGGCCTTGTCGTCCAGGTTGAAGTCCCTGATGATGTCCTTGATGACCCGCTCGGCGTCGGCGGTGTCGTAGATGGTGAAGGACTTGGAGAAGCCCAGGCGGTCGATGTCCCGGCGGAGGATGCGCACGCAGGCGGAGTGGAAGGTGGAGGCCCAGACGTCATTGGCCGCAGGGCCCAGCATCCGCTCCAGCCGCTCCTTCAGCTCCCCGGCGGCCTTGTTGGTGAAGGTGATGGCGATGATGGACCAGGGCGCCGCCGGCTCCACCCGGCACAGCCGCTCCTGCTCCGCCTTCTTCTCCGGGTCGGGGTGGGCCGCGTAGTCCTCCAGGAAGGCCAGGTCCTCCCCGGTGACCCACCCGGGCACCTCGTCGCAGTCGGATCCCCGGCCGTACTTCATCAGGTTGGCGATGCGGTGGATGAGCACGGTGGTCTTGCCGCTGCCCGCCCCCGCCAGCAGCAGCAGAGGGCCCTCGGTGGCCAGCACGGCCCTGCGCTGCTCGGGGTTCAGATTCTGATAATCCTGCTCGATTGCGGCCCTGCGGGCCCGGCAAAAGCGCAGTTCTTCTTCTCGATTCAGCATGTTCCTCTCCTCGGCAATACGGAAGCCGTCCACACCGTGGACGGCTTCCGCCAGTTTTGTGTGTTCTATTTTATCGGAAAATGCCGGTCAGGTCAAGGCGTGGCGGCGGTCTTTTTTCACGCCGGCCCCAGCGAAAGCCGCCCCTTTTGTCCGCTCAGAAGGGCATCTTCTTCGGCTCCACCTGCATGGTCAGCCACTTGAGTTCGGTGAAGTCCTCCATGGAGTACCGGCCGCCCTCCCGGCCGAAGCCGCTGAACTTCACGCCGCCGGAGGGGGCGGTGGTGCCGCTGAGGAAGGTGGTGTCGTTGACGTGCACCATGCCCGCCTCCATCCGCATTCCCAGGGACCAGGCCAGCTCCAGGTTGTGGGTCAGCAGGGCGGCGGAGAGGCCGTACTCGTTGTCGTTGCACAGCGCCAGGGCCTCCTCCGGGTCACCGGCCCGGACCACCGACGTCACCGGCCCGAAGGTCTCCTCGTGGAAAATCCGCATCTCAGGGGTCACATCGGCCAGCACCGTGGGCCAGTACCAGGGCCCCTCATGTCGGCCGCCGGTGAGGAGCCTGGCGCCCTTGGACAGGGCGTCCTCAATCTGCGCGTCGATGAATTTCCACTTCTCCGGCTGGATGAGGGGGCCGATGATGGTGTCCTCCTCCCGGGGGTCGCCCACCTTCAGGCCCTCGGCCCGGCGGACCAGGGCGGCGCAGAAGGGCTCGTACCCCTCCCCCTCCACGATGATGCGGGAGGTAGCCATGCACACCTGCCCCTGGTGGCAGAAGGCGCCGTAGGCGGCGATATCCGCCGCCTGGACCGGGTCAAAGTCCTTCAGGACGATGAGGGGATTCTTGCCCCCCAGCTCCATAGCCACCTTTTTCAGGTCCCGGGCGGCCCGGACGGCGATGGACCGCCCCACGGCGCTGGAGCCGGTAAAGGTGACCATCCGCACCCGTGGGTCGTCCACCAGCAGGTCGCCGATGACCTCGCTGCGGCCGGGCACCACGTTGAGCACACCGGCGGGCAGTCCCGCCGCCTCAAAGACCTCCGCGATGGCAAGGCCGATGGCGGGAGTAATGGGGGACGGCTTGAGGACAAAGGTGTTTCCGGCGGCCAGGGCGTAGGCCAGCTTCTTGATGGCCAGGATGAGGGGATAGTTGAAGGGCGTGATGCCCAGCACCACCCCCAGGGGCGACCGGACGGCCAGGGACATCTGCCCCGGCCCGCCGGGCTGGAGCACCTCGCCGTGGAGCCGGCGGCACTCCCCCGCCGCCACCCGCAGGATGCCCGCGCTGCCCATGACCTCCCCCCGGGCCTTGTACCGGGCAGAGCCGCTCTCGGCGATCATCAGGTCGGTCAGCTCCTCCGCCCGGGCCTCCATCTCGTCGGCGGCCCGGAGCAGCAGCCGCTCCCGGGCGTCGGGGGCCGTGGCGGCCCACTTGCCCCGGGCCGCGTAAGCCGCCGCCAGGGCCTTCTCCGCGTCCTGCCGGCCGCCCATATGGACCATGGCCACGACCGACCCGTCGGCCGGGTTATGGTCCTCCATCACCTCGCCGTCGGTCTGGGGCGCCCAGGCCCCGTCGATATAGAGCAGGTATTCTCTCATTGTCTCTCCCCTTCCCGGCATAAGCGCCGTATGTTGTATGATAACCGGCGGGCAGCCGCCCGCAGAGGCTGCGCGGCTTTGGCGTTGGGATTACATCAGGGGGGCGAACACCCGCAGCACCGCCCGCAGCAGCCGGCGGAGCATGGAGCGCTCCCGGCACTGGGCCAGGGTGATCTCCTGGCAGACGGCCAGGGTGTCCAGAAAGTCCTTCTTCACGTCCAGCACGGCGGGGGCCCCGCACAGCCAGACGCCGTCCTCAAAGTGGAGGAACATGCTGCGGTAGTCCATGTTGATGGAGCCCACGGTGGCGTATATGTCGTCCACGGCGAAGTTCTTGCCGTGGACAAAGCCGGGGGTGTACTCAAAAATCCGCACCCCCGCCTCCAGAAGGGGCTCGTAGTGGGCCCGGGTGACCTCGAAAATGATCTTCTTGTCCGGGATATGGGGCGTCATGATACGCACGTCCACGCCCGACTTGGCGGCGCTGCACAGCGCCGTGTTGACGCTGTCGCTGACAATGAGGTAGGGCGTGGTGATATACACGTAGCGCCGGGCCTTGCTGATGAGATTGAGGTAGACCGTCTCCCCCACCGGCTCCCCGTCCAGGGGGCTGTCGGCGTAGGGCTGGACATACCCCGGGTCCCCTTCCGGCAGAGGCATGGCGGCGGGCCGGTAGCTGTTATAGTCCTCCTCGCCGCCGCAGATATACTCCCACATGGTGAGGAACATGACCGTCATGCTCCAGGCCCCCTCGCCGGTGACCCGGATGGCGCTGTCCTTCCAGTGGCCGTACCGCTGGCGGAGGTTGATATACTCGTCGGCCAGGTTGATGCCGCCGGTGAAGGCGGTATGGCCGTCCACAATGCAGAACTTCCGGTGGTCCCGGTTGTTCAGCCGCACGGACAGCACCGGGATGAACCGGTTGAACGCCCGGCAGCGGATGCCCTTTTCCTCCAGCTCCCGCCAGTAGTTCTTGGGCAGGGTGTAGAGACAGCCCACGTCGTCGTAAATGACCCGCACGTCCACCCCGGCCCTGACCTTTTCCTCCAGAATCTCCAGGACGGAGTCCCAGAACACGCCCCGGTCGATGATGAAATACTCCAGAAAGATATACCGCCTGGCGCCCCGCAGGGCCTCCAGCATGTCGGCAAACACGTCGTCCCCCAGGGGATAGTACTTGGCGCCGGTGTTGGCATAGAGCGGGCAGTGGGCGTACCGCTCCAGGTAGCGGGACTGGTTGGCCGCGTCGGCGCCGTGTTTCTCCTCCAGCACGCCTGCCTTGCAGTCGTCGCTGAGCACTTCGGCCAGGCGGCGGTCCATGCCCTCCATCTTCCGGCGCATCCGGGCGGAGAGCTGGTTGCCCCCTGAGAGCAGATACACCAGCCCGCCGAACACAGGGGCCAGCAGGATGGGCACAATCCACGCGATTTTATACCCCGGGTCGGTGCGGGCATTGACAATCCACAGCACCACCAGGATGGAGACCACCACGCAGAAGAGATAAAAGTAGATAAAGTAGCTGGCAAACCGCGCCATCACCACCACCAGAACCGCCACCTGGAGCACCAGAAGAAGCCCAACCAGAGCGGTGCGGTGGAAGAGGATAGCCGCCGCTTTTTTCAGAAATCCCGTAGCTCTTTCCTCCGTTCGTTATGCCTGTCTTCTGTCTGTTTTTTCCTGAACCACCACGTTCTCCTCCCCCAGCATCTCCCGGAGCTCCCGCACCAGGGAGGGGTGGACCACGCAGGGGCTGGCGGGCGCCCACTGTTCTGTGTCCATAAACTTGGCCTTAAAGGGCTCGTTCCCCGGGAAGAGCTCCAGAATCAGCTGGATTTTCCGCCAGCGGGGGTCGTGGGCGCTGGGCAGGCGGACGAAGAGCTTCTGCCGCTTCTTCCCCTCGGGCTCCGCCGCCTCGTCGGACGCGGCCGCGTCCTGAAGCAGGGGCCGCACTGAGTCCACCATCAGCTGAGGGGCCTTCTCGTCCCGGACGGAGATGCGCCCTGCGGCCAGCACGGGCATGTTCTCCTTGAGGTAGCTGCCGCTCTCCCCCAGCACCCGGGAGAACACCAGCAGCTCCATGGAGCCGGTGTCGTCCTCCAGGGTGACGTAGGCCATGAGGGAGTTGTTCCGGGTGGTCTTGGTCTTGGCGGAGGTAATCACCCCCGCGATGGTCACCTTCTGCCCGTCCTGGAAGTCGGCGCCGCCCTCCTCTTGGGCAAAGTCGGACAGGATGGCCCCGATGGGGGCGGCGTGGTACCGGCGGGCGGTCTCCCGGTACTCGTCCATGGGGTGGCCGGTGAGGTAGAGGCCGGTGGTCTCCTTCTCCATGGTCATCAGCTCCCGGCGGGAGAACTCGGGGATGTTGGGCAGGGCCACCTCCGGGGCGGTCTGGGGCTGGTCCCCACCGCCGCCGAACAGGTCGAACTGGCCCTCCAGGTTCTTCCGCCTGGTCTGGGCGATGGAGTCCACCACCTGGGGGAACACCTTCAGCAGCTGGGATCGGCGGGCGCCGGTGCTGTCGAAGGCGCCGCACTTGATGAGGCTCTCCAGCACCCGCTTGTTCAGGTCGGCGTCCATCATGCGGGCGCAGAAGTCGGACAGGGAGCGGAAATTCCCGCCCCGCTCCCGCTCGTCCAGGACGGACTGGATGAAGCCCCAGCCCACCCCCTTCACCGCCGCCAGGCCGAAGCGGATGTTCTCCCCGGTGACGGTGAAGCTGGCCCCCGACTCGTTGATGTCGGGGGGCAGCAGGGCGATGCCGCACTCCTTGCACTCGGCGATGTACTCCGCCACCTTCTCGCTGGAGTCCAGCACGGAGGTGAGGAGGGCCGCCATATATTCTCTCGTGTAATGGCACTTAAAATACGCGGTCTGGTAGGCCACAATGGCGTAGGACACGGCGTGGGCCTTGTTGAAGGCGTAGTTGGCAAAGTCGTAGATCTCGTCGTAGATATCCATGCCGGTCTGCTCGGGCACGCCCCGGGCGATGCAGCCCTCAATGCCCCGCTCGCTGTCGCCGTAGAGAAAGGCCTTGCGCTCCTTCTCAATCTGGGCCTTCTTCTTTTTGGAGATGGCCCGGCGCACCATGTCGGCCTGGCCCAGGGAGTATCCGCCCAGCTCCTGGAAGATGCGGATGACCTGCTCCTGGTAGACGATGCAGCCGTAGGTGACCTTCAGGATGGGCTCCAGCATGGGGTGCTTGTACTTGACCTTGTCCGGGTTGTGCTTGCAGGCGATGAACCGGGGGATGGATTCCATGGGGCCGGGACGGTAGAGGGCGATGATAGCGGTGATGTCTTCGATGTTCTGGGGCTTCAGGCCCACGCACACGCCGGTCATACCCGCTGACTCCATCTGGAACACGCCGGAGGTCTTGCCGTCGGAGAGCATCTTGAACACCGCCGGGTCGTTCTCCGGGATGGCGTGGAGGTCAAAGTCCGGGATGCGGCGGCGCACCAGCTGCACCGCGTCGTCCAGCACGGTCAGGTTCCGCAGGCCCAGGAAGTCCATCTTCAGGAGGCCCAGCTCCTCCAGGGTGGTCATGACGTACTGGGTCACCACGGATTCGTCGTTTTTCGCCAGGGGCACATACTCGTACACCGGCCGCTTGGTGATGACCACGCCGGCGGCGTGGGTGGAGGCGTGGCGGGGCATGCCCTCGATGGCCTTGGCGGTGTCGATGAGGTTGTGAATCCGCTCGTCCCCCTCGTAGGAGTCCCGCAGCTGCTTGGACAGCTTGAGGGACTCGTCCAGGGTGATGTGCAGCGCGCCGGGGCCGCTGGGCACCTGCTTGGCCACGGTGTCCACGTCGGCGTAGGGGATGTTCAGCGCCCGGCCCACGTCCCGGATGGCGCCCCGGGCGGCCATGGTGCCGAAGGTGACAATCTGGGCCACGTGGTCCTCGCCGTACTTCCGCTGGACGTACTCGATGACCTCCTGGCGGCGGCGGATGCAGAAGTCGATGTCGATATCGGGCATGGTGACCCGCTCCGGGTTGAGGAACCGCTCGAAGAACAGGTCGTATTTCACCGGGTCCACGTCGGTGATATTCAGGCAGTAGGACACCATGGACCCGGCGGCCGAGCCGCGGCCGGGGCCCACGGGGATGTTGTGACGTTTGGCGTAGCCGATAAAGTCGGACACGATGAGGAAGTAGTCCACAAACCCCATCTGCCGGATGACCCCCATCTCGTACTCCAGCTGCTCCCTGTTCTTCCGGCTGCCCTCCGGGTAACGGCGGGCAAAGCCCTCCCAGCACAGGTGCTCAAAGTAGGCGTCGGGGTCGGTCCAGCCCTCGGGCAGCTTGAACTCGGGCAGGTGGTACTTGCCGAACTCAAACTCCAGATTGCACTTCTCCGCCACTTTTGCGGTGTTCTCAATGGCCTCCGGCCAGTCGGGGAACAGCCGGGCCATCTCCTCCTCCGACTTGATGTAGAATTCCTCGGTCTCAAACTTCATGCGGCCGGGGTCATCCACCGTGCGCCCCATCTGGATGCACATGAGGGTGTCCTGCATGGCGGCGTCCTCACGCCGGGTGTAGTGGGCGTCGTTGGTGGCCACCAGGGGGATGCCCGTCTCCTGGTGGATGCGGACAATACCCCGCACCACCTCGGCGTCCTCAGGCAGGTTGTGGTCCTGAATCTCCAGGTAGTAGTCCTCGCCGAAGTGCTCCTTCATCTCCAGAGCGGCCCGCTTGGCCCCCTCGTAATTGCCCCCCAGGATGAGCCGGGGCACCTCGCCCGCCAGACAGGCGGACATGGCAATGAGCCCCTCCGTATGCTGCCAGAGGAGCTCCTTGTCGATGCGGGGCTTGATATAGAACCCGTCCAGAAAGGCGCGGGACACCAGATAGCACAGGTTGCGGTAGCCGGTCTCGTTCTTGCACAGGAGCACCAGGTGGCGGGCCTCGGCGTCCAGCTCGTGGACCCGGTCGGTCATGCCCCGGGGGGCCACGTACACCTCGCAGCCGATGATGGGCTTGACCCCCTCGGCCTTGCAGGCCCGGTAAAAGTCCACCGCGCCGTACATCACCCCGTGGTCGGTGACAGCCACCGCGCTCTGGCCCAGCTCCTTCACCCGGGCGGCCAGGGCCGGGATGCGGCACGCGCCGTCCAGCAGGCTGAATTCGGTATGGACGTGCAGGTGGACAAAACTCATAGGGTCGCGCTCCTTCTCTTTCTCTATATTATGCCTCCGACCGGGCTTGTCCCCCGTCCCCGGCCTGAGACAGGGCCAGCAGTTTGCGCAGCCGGTGGTTCAGGCAGCTCTTGGTGACCGGGGGATCGCACAGCTCCGCCAGCTGGGACAGTGTCAGCTCCGGGTTCTCCAGCCGCAGCCGGGCGGTCTCGTACAGCTTTTCCCCCAGCTCAGTCAGGTCCATCCGCTCCTCCAGGCGGCGGATGGCCTCAATCTGCTCCATGGCCGCGTCCACCGCCTTGTCCAGGTTGGCCGCGTCGCAGTTCACCCGGCGGTTCACGCTGCCCCGCAGGTTCTTCTCCAGCTTGGCGTTCATCAGCTCCATGGCCGCCACCGGCGCGCCGATGGCGGTGAGGAAGTCGGCGATGTACTCGCTCTGCTTGAAATATGTCATGTAGTTGGACTTGCGGGTGGTCTCCTTGGGGGAGAAGCCCGCCTCCAGCAGCAGGGCGGTCAGCTCCCGGCTGACGCTGTAGTGAGAGGTGACCAGCTCCAGGTGGTAGCGCTTGGCCGGGTCGGTGACCGAACCGCCCGCCAGAAAGGCCCCCCGGAAAAAGGACGTGCGGCAGTGGTCCTCCTCCAGGACGGCGAAGTTGATGTGGTGGGCCAGGCTGTCCGCCGGGTCAAAGCCGAAGGCGGCAAAGATCCGCCGGAGCTTGTCCCCGCTTGTGATGGAAAATACCCGCTTGCCGCCGCCGTTCTCCGGCGGCAGGCTGTCAAAGTCCAGCTGGAAGGCTTTTCGGAACAAAAGAGGCAGCCGGGCGGCAAAGCCGCCGCTCTCGGTGATGATACGGATCTCCCGGTTGGAGAAGGCGTTGCAGAAGAGGAGCACGCCGTAGGCCTCGGCCTGGGCGCAGCACTTCCGGGCCAGGGGGACGCGGCACAGCTCCTCCTTGGTCTGGCTGGAAAAGGACATGGGCAAATCCCTCGCTTGTTGTTTGATATCCGTCCGGCCCTCAGAACACCTTGGTGTGGGCCCGGTCCTCGTAGATCTCCATGACGGCGGCGGCCAGCCGGGCGATGGAGTGGCGGGCGTAGTTGGAGGTCTCGGAGGCCAGGGGCCGGGTGATGACCTCAATCCCCAGGGCCTCGATGGCGGGGGCGTCCACCACAATGGGGGCCGCGTCCTCCTCCCGGTACCGCTCCACCAGGCGGGGCCGCACCGGCGCGGAGTTGCACAGGCACAGGTCGATAAGCCCGGGGCCCGAGTGGGCCAGCAGGGCCTTCACATGGTCGGAGGCCGTCATGCCCTCGGTCTCGCCGTCCTGGGTCATGATGTTGCAGATGTACATCTTCAGGGCCTTGGACCGGCAAACCGCGTCGGCGATACCCTCCACCAGCAGATTGGGGATGACGCTGGTGTACAGGCTGCCCGGCCCCAGGAGAATCATGTCCGCCTCGCCGATGGCCTTCAGGCTCTCGGGCAGGGCGGCGGGCCCCTCGGGCAGCAGCCGCACCTGCTTGATGCGGCAGTCCTGCTCCTTCTTGAAGGCGCTGATCTTGGACTCCCCCACCACGGCGGTGCCGTTTTCAAAGGTGGCCTCCAGCTGCACGTCGGCGTTGGTCACCGGCAGCACCCGGCCGGTGATGGCCAGAACCTGGCTCATCCGGGCCACGGCCTGGTCGAAGGAGCCGGAGATGCCGTTGAGGGCGGCCAGAATCAGGTTGCCGAAGGACTGGCCCGCCAGGCTGCCCGAGTCCTTGGGGAAGCGGTAGGACAGCAGCTCCCCCATGACCGGCTCTACATTGGCCAGCGCCTCCATGCAGTGGCGGATGTCCCCCGGCGGGGGCATGCCCAGGTCCTGGCGCAGCACGCCGGACCCGCCGCCGTCGTCGGCCACGGTGACGATGGCGGTCAGATTGTGGGTGTAGCTCTTCAGGCCCCGCAGCATGGTGGACAATCCGGTGCCGCCGCCGATGGCGACAATCCGCGGCTCATACTCCCACCGGCGGTCGGCGGTATAAGGCTCGGTCATACGGCGCACCTCCTACGCTCTTGTCATGTCCCTGTGGTTGTCCGTGGCCTGGTAGCCCTTCCGGCGGATGAAGTCCGCCAGGGCCCTGGTGATGGCCACGCTCCGGTGCTGTCCGCCGGTGCAGCCCACGCCGATGACCAGCATGGTCTTTCCCTCCTCCACGTACTTGGGGAGCAGGAAGCCGATGAGGTCCTCCAGGCGGGCCATAAAATCCCGGGTCTCCTGGTAGCCGAACACAAAGTCGTACACCGGCTTATCCAGCCCGGTCTGATGCCGCAGCTCGGCGATATAGTAGGGGTTGGGAAGAAAGCGCACGTCAAACACCAGGTCGGCCTCCAGGGGGATGCCGTACTTGAAGCCGAAGGAGATGACGTTGACGCTCATGGCGGGCACGGCGCTGTCCCCGCCGAAGAGGCGGAGCACCTCCCCCCGCAGCTTGGAGGTGGAGAGGGCGGAGGTGTCGATGATATACTCCGCCCGGCGGCGCACCGGCTCCAGGTCCTTCCGCTCCTGGCTCACCGCCTCGGCCAGCGCCTGCCCGGGCCGGAGCAGGGGGTGGATGCGGCGGGTCTCCTTGTAGCGCTTGATGATGGTCTCGGTGGTGGCCTCCACAAAGAGGATTTTGTACTGGCAGCCCATGCGCTGGAGGGCGTCCAGGGCGTCAAACAGGCCGTCGAAGGTCTGGCCGCCCCGGATATCGGTGACCAGCGTCACCCGCTCGTACTTGCCCGGGCTGGCCATGCACAGCTCGGCGAACTTGGGAATCAGCGCCGAGGGCATGTTGTCCACCACGTAGAACCCCATATCCTCCATAAAGGAGGCCGCCTTGCTCTTCCCCGCGCCGGAAAGGCCGGAAATGATCACAAATTCCATAACTCCACACCTCTGCCAATGGTTTTCTCTCTATCCGCAGCCCAGGGTCCTGACCTCCAGCTCCAGGGCCACCCCGGTCTCCCGGAGCACGGTCTCCTGAATCTGCTCCGTCAGCTTCAGGACGTCGGCGCAGGTGGCGCCGCCCCGGTTGATGACGAACCCGGCGTGCTTCTCCGACACCTGGGCGCCCCCCACGGTCAGGCCCTTCAGGCCGCACTGCTCGATGAGGGCGGCGGCAAAGTGGCCCGCCGGCCGCTTGAAGGTGCTCCCCGCGCTGGGGTACTCCAGGGGCTGCTTGCTCCTGCGCCGCTGGGCCAGGTCCTCCATTCTGGCCCGGATCTCCCCGGCGTCTCCCTGCTCCAGCGCCATCTCCGCCTCCAGCACCAGCCACGCCGGGTGGTCGGTGAACATGCTGCGGCGGTAGGCGAGGCCGCACTCCGCCGCGGGCACGGTGTGCTCCGCGCCGGTCTCGTCCAGGTAGGTGACGGCGGTGAGGACCTGGACCATCTCCCCGCCGTAAGCCCCGGCGTTCATGACCACCGCGCCCCCCAGGCTGCCGGGGATGCCGTGGGCGAACTCCAGGCCGGTCAGGCCCCGGCCCAGGGCGGCCATGGCCAGCCGGGACAGGGGGATGCCGCACTCCGCCCGCAGGCGGCCGTTGACCTCCCGGGTCTGGTCCAGCCCGCCGGTCTTGATGATAAAACCGTCATATCCCCCGTCGGCCACCAGCAGGTTGCTGCCGTTGCCCAGGAAAAAGGGGGCAATCCCCAGGGCGGCGGCGGCGCGGACCGCCGCCTTGATCTCTTTTTTATCTCCGGGCAGCGCCATCAGCCGGGCGGGACCGCCCACCCGGAAGGTGGTGTGGCGCGCCATGGGCTCCTCCGTGCGCAGCTCCAGGGCCGGGCAGGCCCGGCGCAGCTCCTCGCTCAGCGCGGAAAAAACGTCCATTCTGACCTCCAAAATTTGAGTTTATCGGCAATACCGGCTGAAATGCCGGCAAAATATATCATGATTCCACAGGCGGCGCGGGCCGTCTAACAGATATATTATAGCAGAAAACAAGGCCGATTAGAATAGTCAGAAGTCAGAAAAGCGGCTCCGGCCGGAAATGTACAGAAACGCCGGAATGCAGGTGCATTCCGGCGTCAGCGTGTCGAAAAACCTCAGTTTAAAAGCATCCGCCTGAACCGGGGCGGGGGAGCGCGAGGGGGCAGCCGCCCGCCTCGCGTGGAATCGAATGCCCTGGAAGCCTTGCTGTGCAAGACTTCCAGCGAGCGGAGCGAGGACTTTTGCGCCGCTGTGCGGCGCGAAAGTAACGGCATTTTTGAAGGCTGTCGAAAAAGTCCAGGGACTTTTTCGACAGCCTGATGCCGGAATGCAGGTGCATTCCGACGTTTGCTCCGCCCAGAGGGCGCACAAATTCAGTTCATCTGCTTGCGGCGGGACAGGTTCATGGTGCCGTCCTGCATGTCGCTCACGTTGTCCAGGCTCTTGCCGGTGCCGTAGGCCACGCAGGAGATGGCGTCGTCCGCCACGTGGGTCTCGATGCCGGTGTGGGACTCGATGAGCTTGTCAAAGCCCCAGACCAGGCTGCCGCCGCCGGTCATGACAATGCCGTTGGTGGAGATGTCGGCCACCAGCTCGGGGGGCGTGCGCTCCAGCACGCCGTGGACCGCCTCCAGAATGCGGGTGGAGACCTCCTCGAAGGCCTCGATCATCTCGCTGGAGGTGACGGTAAAGGTGCGGGGCAGGCCGGTCATCAGGCAGCGGCCCTTGACCTCGTAGCTCTGCTCCTCCGGCCGGGGGAACACGCAGCCGATCTGCATCTTGATCTCCTCGGCGGTCCGGTCGCCGATGAGCACGTTGTGCTTGCGGCGGATGTACTTGATGATGGCCTCGTCAAACTGGTCGCCGGCGATCTTGATGGAGGTGGACTCCACGATGCCGCCCAGGGAGATGACCGCCACGTCGGTGGTGCCGCCGCCGATGTCCACCACCATGTGGCCGTCGGGCTTGGTGATGTCGATGCCGGCGCCGATGGCGGCGGCCAGGGGCTCCTCAATCAGGTACACCCGGCGGGCGCCGGCCTGGATGCCCGCGTCGATAACGGCCCGCTCCTCCACCTCGGTGATGCCGGAGGGCACGCAGATGACCACCCGGGGCTTGAAGAACCGGAAGGCGGCGGCCTTGCGGATGAACTCCTTGAGCATCCGCTCGGTCATGTCAAAGTCGGAGATAACGCCCTCCCGGAGGGGGCGGATGGCCACAATATTGCCAGGGGTACGGCCCAGCATCTGCTGGGCCTCGGTGCCCACCTTCAGGAGCTTGCCCGTGTCCTTGTCCATGGCCACCACGGAGGGCTCCCGCAGCACCACGCCCTTGCCTTTTACATAAACGAGGATCGACGCTGTACCCAGGTCGATTCCGATATCCTTACTGAACATACCCGCACCTCTAAGCTTTTTTAGCATTTCTTTTAGTTTGGCCCAAAAACCCATATCTTAATCCTCTACATTATAATGTGGCAGGTGTGTCATTTCAACGCTTTTCCCAAATTTTATAGATTTTTCACATTTTCCTTGGCTGGATTGGAATTTTTTCTCTCCCTTAGGGCAAATTGCCCAGTCAGCGCCCGGCGCGGGCCCGGGCCAGGGTGGCGCACACCACCTTGTCCGCCCCGGCGGTGCGCAGGGTGCGGGCGCACTCGGAGATGGTGGAGCCGGTGGTGATCACGTCGTCGATGAGGAGAATCCGCTTTCCGGCCACCAGCTCCGGGTCGGTGCAGACATAGGCCCCCAGCACGTTGGCCCGGCGGCGCTCGTCGTGCTCCAGGCCGGACTGGGCCTCGGTGTCCCGCAGCTTGCGCAGGGTCTCCACCGCCGCGTCGTTCAGGTTCACCGCCGCCGACTGGGCCAGCAGAAAGGCCTGGTCATAGCCCCGCTCCCTCTTGCGCCTGTCCGACAGGGGCACCCAGGAGATGAGGTCGTACTCCCCCGCCAGGTGGTCGTGGACGCACTGGGCCGTCAGGATGCCGTAGATGCCGGCGTACCGGCTCATGCCTTTGAACTTGTAGCGGTGGATGGAGTCCCGTACAAAGCCCTCATAGCGCAGGGGCGAGACGCACTTGTCAAAGAACTCCCCTGTCTGCTCCGCCGCCTCCTCGGTGAGCCAGGGCAGGGTGCGCTGGCACTGGGCGCAGATCTCCCGCTCGCCGCTGCCCAGCACCCGGCCGCAGAACACGCACCGGGGCGGAAACAGCAGATCCAGCAGAACCTGCCCCGCCCTCATTTCAGGTCCTCCGGCCGGATAGGCCCGTGTTCCTTCTCAAAATCACGGATACAGGTGTTGATGAGGTACAGGATCTGTCCACTCATAGAGCGGCCTTCATAGGCTGCAATATACTGGAGTTTGTCATGAATGGCCTTGTCTGTCCGAATGCTGAGATGATTCTTTTCCATATGCCTCGTCTCCTTCCGGTAGACAAAGCATATCTTTTGCACAAATTCTTAGTTAATTCTTACGGCATTTTTACGGCTTAAAATTTCCACTATTCAACGGCGGCCAACCGGGCCCGCAGGCCGGAATACCGCCGCTGCTGGCGGTTGTTGGCCACCATCTGGGCCACCTTGCCCTCGTCCCCCACCACGATAAAGAGCTCCCTGGCCCGGGTGATGGCGGTGTAGAGCACGCCCCGGGTGAGCAGCATGGGCGCGCCGTCCAGGGCGGCCAGAATCACCGCCCGGTACTCGCTGCCCTGGGCCTTATGTACCGTGACGGCGTAGGCCGGCTCCAGCTCGGAGAGCATGTCCGGCGTATACTCCACCGTCCGGCCCTCAAAGTCCACGGTGATGACCTCGTCCCGGTTGTCCACCCTGGTAATCACGCCGACGTCCCCGTTGAAGATGCCCATGCCCGTGTCGGTGTTGTCCCTGCCCCGCCACATGACGTCGTAGTTGTTGCGCACCTGCATCACCCGGTCCCCCTCCCGGAAGATATACTCCCCGAAGCGGCGCTCCCCCTTGCCGGGCCGGGCCGGGTTCACCGCCTCCTGGATGCTCCGGTTGAGGGAGGCGGTGCCGGTGGTGTGCCGCCGGGTGGGGGAGAGCACCTGGATCTGGTCGGCGGGGATGCCCATCTTCTCGGGCAGGCGGGTCCTGCACAGCTCCACGATGGTGTCCGCCACCCGCACCGGGTCGGTGCGGCGAAGGAAAAAGAAGTCCTTGGCGGCGCTGTTGTGCAGGTCGGGCAGCTCCCCCCGGTTGACGCTGTGGGCGTTCATGACAATGGCGCTCTGGGCGGCCTGGCGGAAGATCTCGGTCAGCCGCACCGTGGGCACCCTGCCGCTGCGGATGAGGTCGGAGAGCACGTTGCCCGGCCCCACCGAGGGCAGCTGGTCCGGGTCCCCCACCAGCACCAGGCGGCACTCCCCCCGCAGGGCGGACAGCAGGGCCCGCATGAGGGTGATGTCCACCATGGAGGTCTCGTCCACAATCACCGCGTCCGCCTTCAGGGGCTCGGACTCGTCGTGGGCGAACACCAGCCTGCCGGTGCCCGGGTCGAACTGGGTCTCCAGCAGGCGGTGGATGGTGTAGGCCTCCATGCCGCACAGCTCCCCCAGCCGCTTGGCCGCCCGGCCGGTGGGGGCGGCCAGGGCGGTGTCCAGCCCCATGTGGTCGAAGAGGGCCAGCACCCCCCGGAGGGAGGTGGTCTTGCCGGTGCCCGGGCCGCCGGTGAGCAGCATGACCTGGGACCGGGCCGCCAGCTCCACGGCGGAGCGCTGCTGGGGGGCGTAGGTGATGCCCTGGTCACGCTGGATCCGGTCGAGAACGCTGTCCAGGTCCTCCGGGGGCAGCAGCTCCGCCCGGCTCATCCCGGCCAGGCGCTCCGCCACATAGCACTCCGCCTCGTACAGGTCGAAGAGGTAGACCGCCTCCTCCCCCGCCGTCTCCTCCTGGATGACCTCGCCCCGCTCCAGCAGGGCCTCCAGCCCGTCCCCCAGGGCCTCCAGGTCCTCCAGGCCCAGCAGCTGGGCGGTGGCGGCAAGCAGCTTCCGCCGGGGCAGGAAGGTGTGGCCGTTGTTCAGGTTGTGGCTCAGCTCAAAGAGCAGCCCCGCCTCCAGCCGCTGGGGGTCGTCCCCCTCCATGCCCTGGTCCAGGGCCAGCGCGTCGGCCTGGTCAAACCGGACCCCCAGCTCCTCGTCCACCAGCAGGTAGGGGTTGGCCCGCAGCACCTCCAGGGTCCGGTCCCCGTACCGCCGGTAGAGGGGCATGGCCAGCTGGAGGGGCAGCTGGTGGTCCCCCAAAAACTCCAGCAGCCGGCGCATGCCCAGCTGAAGGCGGAAGTTCTCCCCCATGGCCAGGGCCCGCTTCCGGGTGATGCCGTGGATTTTGGTCAGCCGCTCCGGGTGCTCCTCCAGCACGGTGAGGGCATCGCCGCCGAACTCCTCCACAATCTTCCTGGCCGTGGCCGCGCCGATGCCCCGCACCGCGCCCGAGGCCAGATAGTCGAAGATGGCCCGCTCGCCCGCGGGCATCCGCCGGTCCACCGTCTCGGCCTTGAACTGCTCGCCGTAGGAGGCGTGGCGCATCCAGCTGCCCCGGACGGTGATGCTCTCCCCCGGCGCGGCCCCCGGGATGCATCCCACCACGGTGATGCCCCCCTGGTCCCCCGCGTCCAGCCGGAGGACCGTGTAGCCGTTCTCCTCGTTCTGGTAGATGACGGCCTCAACGGTGCCCTCAATGCAGTTGAGCTGTTCTTCTTCCATGGCGTCTCTTCCCCTATCCTGTCTCGTTCGTACATACGTTATATTACCCTATATCATACCTGCTTTTCCTCCCAAAGGCAAGCGGGAAGGTCGTCCATGGCGCAGAGAATCACGCCCCTGTCCCGCCAGGCCAGCCGCTCGGCCAGCCGCCGCCCCTGCCCGCTCAGGCCGCAGTCGGCGATGACCACGGTAAACCGGGCCATGCCCCCTTTCCTCAGCCAGCGCAGCCCGGCCAGGTCCTGCTCCAGATGCTCCCCGTCCCCACCGGCGGGCACCACGGCGTACACGCTCCCCCGCCCCACCGGGGCCACCGCGGCCCCCAGCAGCAGCCAGCCCAGGGCCAGCAGCCCGGCAGCAGCCAGAAGGGCCAGCACAGCCCTGCCAATCACAAATAACAATGCCCCTCACCTCCGCCATATCCTATGCGCGGGAGGTGAGGGGCGTTCGGGGGCAAAGGCCGCTTTTTCCGCCCGTTCAGGCCAGAACGGAGGAAAACAGGTTGATGCCGAAGGCGGTGAGCAGGCTCATGATGCACCCGGCCAGCAGCACGCCGGCAAAGATGCTGGGCAGCGCCTTGCGCAGGGGCATGTCCAGGAAGGCCGCCACCAGCGCGCCGGTCCAGGCGCCGGTGCCCGGCAGCGGGATGGCCACAAAGATCATCAGGCCCAGGTACTTGTACCTGGTCACATTCTGCCCCTTCAGATGGGCCTTTTTCTCCAGTCTGTCCACCAGGCTGTTGAGCCTGGGCATGTGGCGGCGCATCCAGAGGAAGATCCGCCGGATGTACACCACGATGAAGGGAACGGGAATCATATTGCCGATAATGGCCGCCACAAACGCGGCCGCATAGGGCAGGCCAAGGGTGGCCACGCCGAAGGGGATGCCGCCCCGCAGTTCCACCACGGGAATCATGGAGACCAGTATTGTAAACACAAACTCCCCAAAGGGGACGCTGGTCAGCCACTGCATGATATCCAAAATAATCACCCTGCTTTTCTGTTGATGCCGGGACGCGCCCCGCGGGCGGGTCCGCATGGATGCTATTCTACCATCCCAGGGCAGGGTGGGGCAATAAAATTTTTATAAAGTTTTCCAAATTTACATTTCATTCTTTCTCGGGCGGGCTGTTATCCCCCCGCCACAATGACGCGCACCTGTCCGCCCCGGCCGGGGTCCCGGTCGTACCAGGCGGTAAAGGTATCCGTAAAGGCCTTGGCCTGGGACAGGGTGACCCAGGTCTCCGTAACGGCGTTGTACACCTTCACATCGGCGGCGATGGGAATGCCCGCCACAGCGTCGCTGCCGTCAAAGTCCGCCCGGGTCAGGCCCTCCAGGGCGGTCAGCTCCACCAGCGCCGCCACTCTGCCCTCGCCGGTGCCCACCACGCCGCCCACGGCGCCGTCGTCAAAGGCCAGGCCGGTGATATAGGTGGAATTGGCCTCCCCATTGTCCACGGTGACGGTGGTGTTGGTGTACTGCATGGTTCCGCTGCCGCCGGTCTGCTCCCCCTTCTCCAGGAAGCCGTAGGTGTAGCAATTGCCCGTCACGTCCTCCAGCACCAGCAGGTTCACCTGCCCGGCGCTGTCGGTGCCCGCGTAGGCGATGGAAGAGGCGGGCACGGTGTCCGTCAGAATGTCGCTCAGGGCCACCTCCACCGCCCCGCTTCCCTTCACCTGGTCATAGACGGTCACGTCGGGGGACAGCTCCAGCTCCCCCAAAGTGCCCGCCGCCGCGTCCAGATCACCGGGGATGTCAGAGCTGCCCAGGGCGGAGACCGACAGCTTGCCCCTGGCCGGGCTGAACACCCGCACCAGGCGGCCATTCAGAGCGGAGGCGCTGCCCGAGGACAGCGCGCCGGACACGGTGACGCCGCTGCTCAGGGCCACAGAGATCGTATCGCCGGCGCCGGCGGTCAGAATGCCCGCCATGAGGGGGGCGCCGGAGGAGGCCGCCTCCGCGGCAATTACCTCCCCGTCGCCGCTGAGGGTGACGGAGATTTTGTCCCCGATGGAGAAGTCCCGCAGGCTGTCCAGCCCCTCCTCCGCCACAGGCAGCTGGGCCCCCAGCACCGTAATGGTGTCAGGGGCCGCAGTATTGGGGCTGGCGTCTTCATACCATCCGGTGAGCACCGTCCCGGCGGCAGTCTCCCGCTCTCTGACCCACAGGGCCTCGACACTGCCGGCGGCGCTGTAGCAGAGGACCACTGTGTCCCCCGCGCGCAGGTCGTACCAGCTGTCGCTCCAGGTCAGGGTCTCCCCCTTCAGCAGGACGGAGGCGCTGTTGGGCACGGAGAAGGCATTCCCGTCCCCGTCCGTAAGGCCGGAGCCGTCGGCAGAGGCCAGGGTGACGGTACGGGTGGCGGTGCCGTCGGGGATAAAGCCCGCCGCCCTGCCGGATTCATCCAGCAGCAGGACGCCCCGGGCGCCGATGAGCGTCTCGGAGGGGGCGTTGACATAGGCGTAGTGCTGCACGCCGCCGGAGGCCGTCCAGACCTCCACGGTGTGGGCGGTGCCGTCGTCGGCGGTCACGTCCACGCCTGTCAGAAGGGCGGAGGACACGGTCCGGGCCGCCAGGCCCTCATAGAAGGGCGCGCCCTGGGCGGTGTCCATGGTGAGGAGGGTGTACAGCAGCACGGCCGCCTCCCCCCGGGTCAGCAGGTGGTCCCCGTCGGAGGAGATGCCCTCCAGCAGGCCCAGCTCCTCCGCCCGAGCCAGGTAGTCCTCCGGCCAGAAGGGGCCGATGTCGGCATCGGTGTACCCCAGCAGACGGAGGGCGATGGTGGCCGCCTGGGCCACCGTGACGCCGTCGTCCGGGCCGAAGGCGCCGTTGCCGTACCCCGCCACCAGGCCCTCGGAGTAGGCCAGGTTCACATAGGGCGCGTCCCAGCGGCTGGCGGGCACGTCGGAGAACAGGGTCTTGTAGGCCGAGGAGGCCACGCTGTCCCCGTGGCCCCCGGCCAGGACAATCAGCTTGCAGAACTGGGACCGGGTCAGCCCGCTGTCCGGGTAGTAGGCGCCGGTGCCGTCGCCGGACACAATGCCAAGCCCGGAGAGGACCTCCACCGCCCGGGCCGTCTCCGGGTCGGTCACGTCGGTAAAGGCCGCCGGGGCGGAGGGCGCCAGCCCGGCGCACAGAAGCGCGGCCAGCACAGCCGCCAGAAATCGTTTCTTCATGGTAATGTGCTCCTTTCTCATGCTCCGCCTCACTCCGCCCGCAGGGCGTCCACAGGCTGGAGGTTGGAGGCCTTGGCGGCCGGATAGATGCCGAACACAATGCCGATGACCACCGAGAAGCCCGCCGCCCCCACGGTGATAAGGGCGTTGGGGAGCGGGATGAAATCGTACATCAGCTTGCCCAGCACCGCCGAGAGCACAAAGCCCAGGCCGATGCCGATAAGGCCCCCCAGACCGCTGAGAATGGCGGCCTCCACCAGGAACTGGGTGACAATCTCCCGACGGGGGGCGCCGATGGACTTTTTGATGCCAATCTCCCGGGTGCGCTCGGTGACGGTGACCAGCATGATGTTCATGATGCCGATGCCGCCCACCAGCAGGGCGATGCCCGCGATGCCCCCCAGCACCACGCTCATGGAGGCGGTCTCCTCATTGCTCTCGGTCATGGCGGCGTTGCCGTCGGTGAGGGTGTAGGTCCCCACGCTGGAGGAGATGTTCTCGCTGAGGTAGCTATCCAGTCGGTCCATGACCGTGTCCACCTGGTCGGAGGTGTCCACCTTGACGGTATAGCTGGTGATATAGTCGCTGGTCAGGAGGGAGCGGGTCAGGGAACTGGGCACCACCAGCATGTTGTCCATGGAGTCCTCCTCCCCGCCGTCCTTCTGGTAGTAGGTGCCCACCACCAGGAAGGGATCTCCGCCCAGGTAGACAGTCTGCCCGATGGGGTCGGCGTACTCAAAGAGGGTGTCCGCCACATAGGCCCCCAGGACGCAGACCCGGCTGCGGTTGTCAATGTCGTAGCTGAGGATGTCCCGGCCCATGTCCAGGACAAAGTTGTTGCAGGCGGCGAACTGGTCGCTGCCGAAGTAGACCGTCACCCCTTCGGCGGTACTGCTGCCGTGCTTGGCGGTCTTGCTGGTGCTCAGGCTGGGGGACACGCCGGTGACCATGTCGGAGAGCGCCCCGTTGCCGTACTCATAGAGCAGGGCGCCCACGTCCTCCGCCCGGGTGGCGTCATACCAGGTGATGTCCACCGTCACCTTGTTGACGCCCAGCTTCTCGTAGTAGGCGGTGATGTCGGCGTTGTACCCGCTCACCAGCGCCACCAGCACCAGCACGGCGGTGATGCCGATGATGATGCCCAGCATGGTGAGAAAGGAGCGGCCCTTTTTCTCCCGGATGGAGTCCAGAGCCATGATCACTGCGTTCATCGGGCGGCCACCCGCCCTCCCCGAAAGGGCACCGCCTCAGGAATCAGCACCCCGTCCCGCAGGCTGTCGTGGACGATCTTCCCGTCCATGACCCGGACGGTACGGTCGGCCTGGGCCGCAATGGCGTTGTCATGGGTGATGAGGATGACGGTGGTGCCCTGCTCCCGGTTGAGTTCCCGCATAAGGACGAGCACCTGGGCGCCTGTTTTGGAGTCCAGGGCTCCCGTGGGCTCGTCGGCCATGAGGATGGGGGAACGGGTGGCCATGGCCCGGGCAATGGCCACCCGCTGCTGCTGTCCTCCGGAGAGCTGGCCGGGCTTGGCGTTGGCCTTGTCGGCAATTTCCACCCGCTCCAGGGCCTCCATGGCCCGCTTCCGCCGCTCCTCCGCCCGGACATGCTGGTAGGTAAGGGGCAGGGCCACGTTCTGCCACACGCTGAGGGCGGGGATGAGGTTGTACCCCTGAAAGACAAAGCCGATGCGCCGGGACCGGATGGCGGAGAGCTCCCGCTCCCGCCGCTCCCGGATGGGAATGCCGTCCAGATAGTACTCCCCCCGGGTGGGCACGTCCAGGCAGCCCAGAATGTTCATCATGGTGGACTTGCCCGAGCCGGAGGTTCCGATGACGGCCACGAATTCCCCCTGGTCAATCTCCAGGGTGACGCCGTCCAGGGCGTTGACCTGGTTGTCCCTGCCCTCGTTGTAGATTTTATAGACGTTGTCCAGTCGAATCAGACTCATGGTATCTCCTTTCCGGCCATCATCCTCTGGGCCCTCCGCCCATGCCGCCATTCATTCCGCCGCCGGAGAAATCGGGCATCTGGCCGCCGCCGAAGTCGGGCATCTGGCCGCCGCCGGGGAAGCCCTCCTGCTCCTCGCCGTCCGTGCCCTGGCTGGTGGTGCCGCCGCCGGAGGGGGCCGCGTTCTGGTAGCGGGTAAAGACCTCAGTGTCCGCCTCCACGCCGGAGACAATCCGGGCGTACTGGCTGTTGGTGGCCCCCACCTCGACGGGCACGGCGTAGAACCCGTCGGGTACCACGCCCTCCTCCAGGTCCACCGCGTTGTCCGGCCGGGTATCCGCCCTGACAAAGACGCAGGTGCCCTCGTCGGCGCTCTTCAGCGCCGAGAGGGGGACCAGGACGCCCTCCTCGTCGTCGCCGGTGGAGATGTAGTAGGAGACATTGACGCCCGCTGACAGTTCCCCGGCGGAGTCAATCTCAATGGTGATGGGGAAATAGGCCACGCCGCTGGAGTTGGTGGCCTCGTAGCTGATCTCCGTCACCGTGCCCTGGTAGGTCTTTTCCCCGGAGGAGGCCACGATGGTCACATCCATGCCCATCTCAATCTTGTCAATGTCCAGCTCGTCGATGTTGGCAGTGATGGTCATGGTATCCATGTTGTAGATGGTCACCGCGGTGGTTCCCTCCATGCGCGGGCTCTCCCCCGCCCGGACGCCCACGGAGATCACCTTGCCGGAGATCTCCGCCGTCACGCTATAGTCGGACCGGGACTCCTCCGCCTCTGTAATCTTCTCCTGGGCGGAGACAATTTTCTCCTCAGTCTGGGCGATGCGATCGTCCACGTCCGCCAGCTGCTCCTCATAGCTGCTGCCGTCAATGGTGAAGAGTGTCTGTCCGGCGGATACCGTCTGATAGGGGACCGCGTCGGCATAGGTGATCTCGCCGGCCACCTGGGCCTGAATGGTCTCCTGGCCGCCGTACTCCAGACTGCCCTCCACGGCGGGGTAGAGCTTCTCGCCGCTGTCGGCCACCAGGTAGCCCGCGCCGGTCATGCCCTCGGTGAGAGCCCCCGGATTGTCCACCGTCACCGTGACGGCAAAGCAGCGGGTTCCCTCCGTGGTGAGCCGCTCCACCATCTGGATGTCGGTCACCGTGCCCTCCAGATTCAGCATCAGGGACGCCACCGACACCCCGGCGCTCATGCCCACGTAGACCTGGTCGGCATAGGCGTAGCTGAAATACTGGGTAAGGGTCATTTTGCTGTCGTCCACCAGGACGGCCAGCGTTCCGCCGTTCTGGGCGCTGCCGCCCTCCTCCCCGTCCACCTCGATAAGGCGGCCGGCAAAGGGCGCGGTGACGGTCAGGGCGGACAGGCTCTCCTGGAGCTCTGCGCGCTGGTCATAGTAGCCGTCCAGCTCCTCCTCCAGCTCGGCGAGCTCGTCCTGATAGCTCTCAATCTCCTCGTCCAGCTCGGCGTCATCCTGGACGTAGAGCAAATCCCCCGCCTCCACGGTGTCCCCCGCCGAGACGTACACCTCCAAAATCTCCGCCGCAGAGGCGGCTATTACGCTGACGCTGTCGTTTGGCATGGTGGTGGCGGTGCCCTCAATGGCGGTGGACAGGGTGCCGTAGGTGGTGGTCTCGGTGAGCGCCACCTGCTCCTCCTCAGTAAAGAAGAGGGCCCGGGCCCCCACCGCCGCGGCGGCCACAACCCCCACGACCACAATCAGGGCCACAATCCGCCGGACGGGAATCCGGCCTTTTTTCCGGGGCGTTTCCACGCTGTCCCCGCCGCCCTCGGCGGCGGGCCGGTGTTTCAGAAGCTGCACATTCCATTCCTCCCCGCAGCAATTTTTTGACAGAGGCAAGTATACTGTAAAAAGCTGAAATTGCTCTGAAAGTTCCGATACGGAAATATGAACACTCTGTAAATGTTTTATTGAAACCTGGATTTTTCCTTCGTCTCTGATATAATTTCAGGTAAACTAAAGGTTCCCGCCTTACAATATGCCCGGATAAAGCGTCCGCCGGAGCCTGCGGCAGACCTCCGGCGGGAGAAAGGTGTGACCCATATGCGGATTTTAATTGTAGAGGACGAGGTGCGCCTGGCCGAGGCGCTCTCCCAGATCATGGCCGAGCAGCGCTATCAGACCGACGTGGTATACACCGGCTCCGACGCTCTGGACTACGCCCTCACCAGCCAGTACGACGTCATTGTACTGGACGTGATGCTCCCCGGCCTGAGCGGCTTTGATGTGGTGCGGCGGCTCCGCGCCGCCCACAACTCCACCCCCGTGCTCATGCTCACCGCCAAGGATGAGACGGCCGACAAGGTCACCGGGCTGGACTGCGGCGCGGATGACTACATGACCAAGCCCTTTGACCCGGAGGAGCTGATGGCCCGTATCCGGGCCCTCACCCGCCGCCAGGGCGAGGTACTGGGCGAGTCCATGTCGGTGGCCGACCTGACCCTGACCTTGTCCACCCGGTGCCTGAGCCGGGGGGCGAAATCGGTGCGGCTGGGCTTCAAGGAGTTTGAGGTGATGAAGCTGCTGCTGGCCAACGCCAGCGCCGTGGTGCCAAAGGACGACATCATCACCCGCGTGTGGGGCCTGGAGTCCGACGCGGAGGACAACAACGTGGAGGTCTATGTGTCCTTCCTGCGCAAGAAGCTGGCCTTCCTGGACTCCGTGGTCCAGATCCGGACCATGAGGAAGGTTGGGTACTTCCTGGAGTACCCGGCCGCATGACAGGTACTGAATCGGAGCGGCTGCTCTTCTCCGACGGGGGCGTGATGGGATCTTGATCCGCAAGCTGAGACTCAAATTCATCCTCACCAACATGGCGCTGGTCAGCCTGGTGCTGATTGTGGTGTTCGCCGTGCTGATGGTCTCCACCTCCCAGCGCCTGGCCGGGCAGAGCATGGCCGCCATGCGCATGTCCCTGGAGTGGAGCGACGGCCGGGAACCGCCCCGCTTCGAGTTTTCTCCCCCCGGCGACATCATCCCGGAAAGGTGGGACGACCGGGGCAGGGACTCCGTCCGCCAGGTCATGATGATCCCCGTCTTCTGTGTCTCCCTGACGGAGGATGGTCAGGTGGACGCCGTCTACTCCCAGGAGAGCGTGTCCGTGTCCGACGAGGTGCTGGAGGAGGCCGTCTCCCAGGCTCTGGCCTCCGGCGCCCGCGAGGGGGTGCTGAACAGGCTGGGGCTGCGCTACCTGGTGGAGACCAGCCCGGAGGGCGAAACCCGCATCGCCTTTGCCGACCGGAGCTGGGAGCGGCAGAATCTCCAGGGCCTGCTGCTCACCTCCCTGCTGGTGGGCGTGGGGGCGCTGCTGGGTTTCTTCCTCATCAGCCTGTTCCTCTCCAGGCTGGCCACCCGGCCGGTAGCCAAGGCCTGGGAGCAGCAGCGCCAGTTTGTGGCCGACGCCTCCCACGAGCTGAAGACCCCCCTCACCGTGATTCTGGCCAACTCCGGCATCCTCCTCTCCCACAGGGAGGATACCGTGGCCGCCCAGGCCAAGTGGGTTGAGTACATCCAGGAGGAGGCCCGGCGGATGAAGGGCCTGGTGGAGGACATGCTCTTCCTGGCCAAGAGCGACGCCGCGCGGCTGTCCGCCACCCGGCTGCCGGTGGACATGAGCGAGCTGACCGAGGGCTGCCTGCTGCCCTTTGAGTCGGTGGCCTTTGAGGCGGGCGTCACGCTGGGGAGCGACATCCGCCCCGGGCTGTGCGTCAGCGGCGATGAGGGCCAGCTGCGGCGCCTGGTATACATTCTGCTGGACAACGCCTGCAAGTATGCCGGCGCGGGCGGCGCCGTGTCGGTCACCCTCGGCCGCACCGCCGACCGCCTGCGGCTCACCGTGCGCAACACCGGGCCGGCCATCCCGCCGGAACATCTGGAGCACCTCTTTGAGCGCTTCTACCGCTCCGACAGCGCCCGTACCCGGGAGGCCGGGGGCTACGGGCTGGGCCTTGCCATCGCCAAGGCCATCGTCCAGTCCCACCGGGGACAGATATCCGTGGCCAGCAGTGAGGCGGAGGGCACGGTTTTCACCGTTCTGCTCCCCCAGGGCAAGCGCCAGTTGTCTTTTTGGGGGTAACGTTTCTCCTTGCAGCAAAACAGCGTTCCGATCCGGCCAAGCCGGGTTCGGAACGCTGTTCAGCCTGTCGGAAAGCCCTTCCGACAGGCTGCCGTACTTTTTCAAGCCTTTCAAAAGCTTGAAAAAGTGGTTTGATTCCACGCGAAAGACAACCCTGACGGTTTTCTTTCACACTATCTTTCCCTCCGAAACTTCGAGTCCCATAGTTTATCGGCAGACTCAAAAACAGCGTTCCGATCCGGCCAAGCCGGGTTCGGAACGCTGTTTTCTTCTCTTCTCGGTTCTCAGTGCCTTTCATGCCGGCGCTGCTGCTCTCTCCTTCGCGGCGTGCCGTTCTCCGGTCGCAAAAGAAGAGTTCGCGTCCGGATCTATGATATATTTCAACACATTTTCCCATTAAAATCAGCCGCCGGATTTGACGTCCCCCAGCCTGCGCAAATCCTCCATTCTTCCGGCAATCATTTTGGGGAAGGACAGCAGGAACAGCACGGCGGTCACAGCGGCGCAGAGCACGTCGCACACCGGCTCGGCATAGAAGGCCGCGTCGGCGGACAGCAGGGCGGGAAAGAGCACCGTCCCGGCCAGGAAGGTGGCCTTGCGGAACAGGGAGCAGAACAGGGCCAGGCGCAGGTGGCCCATGGCGGTGACCTCGTCCACCAGGGTGTATTGCACCGCCAGGGGGATAATGCCGAAGGTGTACACCTTAATATACCCCACCGTCCGGGCCATCAGGGCGGCGTCCGCCGTGAAGAGGCGGACAAACAGAGGCGAGAGGGTGTAGGTAAAGACGGTCATCAGGGCGGTAAAGGCCAGGCACAGGGCGCAGATATAGCGGATGGCTCTCTTAATCCGGTCAGGCTGTCCGGCGCCGTAGTTGAAGCTGACCACGCTCTGGCAGCCGCCGGTGATGCCGCCCATGGGCATGGTGATGATGCACATGTAGCTCTGGACGATGGTGGCGCAGGTGACCAGAATGTCCCCCTCCCCCGGCCCGCCGTACCGCTGGAGCACGGCGTTGAGGACAATGAGGAGCACGCTGTCCGTGGCGATGATCAGGAAGGGCGTCAGGCCGAAGCTGGCGATGCGCCCGATGATCCTCCACTGGAAGCCGCCCCACCCCAGCCGCACCGGCATGGACTTCCGCCGCAGGAAGAAGAGCACCAGGCCGCAGGAGCACATCTGGGAGATGACGGTGGCGATGGCCGCCCCCGCCACATCCAGTCCCAGCAGGTAGATAAAAACCGGGTCCAGGATGATATTCATCACCGCGCCCACCAGAACGGTGAGCATGCCCAGCCCGGAGCGGCCCTGGCAGATGAGGAAGCTGTTCATGCCCGTGGCCATGAGGGCGAAGAAGGTCCCGGCGGTATAGATGGTCAGGTAGGTGTTGGCGTAGGGAAAGGTGGCCTCGCTGGCGCCGAAGCACATGAGCAGCGGCTCCCGCAGCAGCAGAAACAGGGCGGTGAGCGCCCCTGAGAGCACCGTCAGCATCAGGAAGCCGTTGTTGAGCACCCGCTGGGCCTCCTCCCGGTTCCCCTCCCCCATGCGCATGGCCAGGTTGGGGGCGCCGCCCAGGCCAACCAGGGTGGCGAAGGAGGACAGCAGGGTTACAATAGGCCCGCACACCCCCACGCCCGCCAGGGCCACGGTGCCTATTTCAGGAATATTGCCGATGTACATCCGATCCACGATGCTGTACAGTACGCTGACCAGCTGGGCCAGCATGGTGGGGATGGCCAGGCGAAGGATCAGGGGACCAATGGGGTCCTTCCCCAAATCGTTCTTGTGTCGCACGCTATCTCTCTCCTTTATATCGCTCATGCAAACTCATTCCGGCCCATTATAGCCGATCTGTTCCCCGCCGTAAAGGGGCTTGCGCCCTATTATTCCCCCACTGCTCCGCCGCATTTTTCTTCCCGGCACTCCTCTGCTGATTTTTCTCATTTTTTAGCACTCTATTTTATTGAGTGCTAATGTTTACAATTTAGACATAATTTATTGTATATTTGTTCACAGTCCGGCAGTATACTAAGCTCAGAAAAAGAGATAGAGAGGTTGAATAAATCAGAGTTCAGCCCTCTGAAAGGGGATTTGCAACATGCGTGATCGCCGTGATTAGCAGAGTGATTGTTAGACTGCCAGAGTCCCGTGGTTCACAAAAACAGAATTTTAAATCCAAATCCAAAGGAGAGATTTCTATGTTTGGCATGCTTCCTTTTGAGCGCAGCAACGACAACCTGTTCGATACATTTGATAACTTCGCCCGCGATTTCTTCCGCAGCAGCAACGCCTCTCTGCCCGCCTTCCGCACCGACATCCGTGAGGTCAACGACAAGTACGTGCTGGAGGCCGAGCTGCCCGGCTTCAACAAGGAGGACATCTCCCTGGACGTGAAGGACGGCATCCTCACCATCACCGCCGAGCACAAGGAGAGCAGCGACCAGAAGGACGAGAAGGGCAACTACCTGCGCCGTGAGCGCCGCTATGGTTCCTTCTCCCGTTCCTTTGACATCACCGGCATCGACGAGGCCGGCATCACCGCCGCCTACAACAACGGGGTGCTGGAGCTGAACCTGCCCAAGGCCCAGCCCACGGTCCCCGAGGCCCGGAGAATCGCCATCGAGTAACGGTAAGCCGCGGGAGCCGGTCAGCCTTGGCTGACCGGCTCCCTTTCTTCTCCCCGCCCCTTCCATTTGGGACAGACGCCATCAGGCTGCGGATATCTCTGATGCGGTGAGTGACAGTGTCCGTACCATAGAGGTGAGAACTGTCCTCCGCCCCCCAGCACATAGTGCTGCCGGTAGTGCGCGCAGGTCCCGCAGCATTGCTTTTCTACAATATACTTCCTGGTTGTCCTCATATTCAACATCTCCGTCCCGCTGAATCTTCATTTTTTCGCATTATACTGCAATGTTAAAAAAAGTGTGGATTTTACTATCAAATGATAGTAGGATTACTTTAAGCGGTGTTTTATCCCACCCGCCGCCTATTTCATCAAACCTTATCCCTGAGAGGATGTGACTTATTATATGAACGCCAACAAATATACCCAGAAATCCCTGGAGGCCATCCAGGAGGCCCAGGCCGTGGCCACCGAGTACGGCAACCAGCAGATTGAGCAGGCCCACCTGCTGCTGGCCCTGCTGGAGACCGAAAACGGCCTGATTCCCCAGCTGCTGACCAAGATGGGCCTGACCGTCCCCTCCTTTGCCGCCGCCGTGAAGAACGAGGTTCAGAAGCTGCCCCGGGTGTCCGGCTCCGGCCGGGAGCAGGGCAAGATCTACGTGGCCCAGGATGTGGACAAGGTCCTCAACACCGCCGAGTCGGTGGCGGAGTCCATGAAGGACGAGTTTATCTCGGTGGAGCACCTGCTGCTGGCCCTGGTGGAGTGCGCCAACAGCACCCTGAAGCACCTCTTCCAGACCTACCGCATCACCCGGGAGGGCATTCTTCAGGCCCTCTCCTCCATCCGGGGCAACCAGCGGGTCACCAGCGACAACCCGGAGGAGACCTACGACGCGCTGAAGAAGTACGGCTCCGACCTGGTGGAGCGGGCCCGGCAGAACAAGCTGGACCCGGTCATCGGCCGTGACGACGAGATCCGCAACGTCATCCGCATCCTCAGCCGCAAGACCAAGAACAACCCCGTCCTCATCGGCGAGCCCGGCGTGGGCAAAACCGCCATCGCCGAGGGGCTGGCCCAGCGTATCGTCAAGGGCGACGTGCCCGGCAGCCTGAAGGACAAGACCATCTTCGCCCTGGATATGGGCGCCCTGATCGCCGGCGCCAAGTACCGGGGCGAGTTTGAGGAGCGGCTGAAGGCCGTCCTCAACGAGGTGAAGAAGAGCGAGGGCAAAATCCTCCTCTTCATCGACGAGCTGCACACCATCGTGGGCGCCGGCAAGACCGAGGGCGCCATGGACGCGGGCAACCTGCTCAAGCCCCTGCTGGCCCGGGGCGAGCTCCACTGCATCGGCGCCACCACCCTCAACGAGTACCGCCAGTATATCGAGAAGGACGCCGCCCTGGAGCGGCGGTTCCAGC